>NZ_JBFAAH010000018.1:0-134314 GCF_040639635.1 Promicromonospora sp. NPDC023805
GACGGCGGCCGCGTCGTCGGTGAGCTGCTCGACGTCGGTCACGGTGAGCGTGTGGAACGTTGCGGTCACGTCAAATCTCCTTCACGTCTGGCAAGCCCGGCTGGATCTTGGCGGGGCCTATCCGGTGGACGGGCTCGAGCACTGGTGGCGTGCGGTCAGCCTGGATCCGGACGCCGAGGCGGTGACCGTCGAGGACTCCTGGACCTTCTCGGCCCCGCACATCCCGGCGTCCGCCGACAGCTCAACGGCCTGGCACTGGCTCCTCGCCGGCGACGTCACGCTCGTGCCCGGCCGTGCACAGGTCCGGTTCACCCCGGACGGCGGCCCGGCGACGGCACGCGCACTCTCCCTGACCTGGGATCCTGATGCCGTCGACGCCGAGCTGGACGTGCGCGACCTGGACGACCCCGAGCTGGCCGCCGTTTGGGGCGAACAGCTGACCCGGTTGCGGCTGACAGCGCGTACCGAGGCGCCGTCCGGCACATTCCGCGTAACGATGAGACCCACGGGGTCCGGACCGCAGGAGGTTGCATGACTGACAGCGTGTCTGTGAACTGTGGTGCTCATAGACACCGCCCTTCTCGGGCGTCCCCTGGTTCAGGCCGCGGGTGCGGTCTGGGCCGGGGTTCCTGCGTCGTCCGGGCTGGTTTCACTCACACGGGTGTGTGGGCCAGTGCCGTCCCGTCGGCAGGCGTTGATCACGGGGCCGGCTGCTTGACGGTCCCCGTCCTGGACTTCTTCACCACGGGTGTGGTCCTCGGCCCAGGCGGCGAGGTTGGCGGCGGCATTCAGATCCCGGTCTCGGACGAGACCACAGTGACCGCAGGTGTAGGTGCGCTCCCTCAGGCTCAGGACCTTCTTGACGTGCCCGCAGGACGAGCAGGTCTTGGACGACGGAAACCACCGGTCCGCGATCACGACCTGCCCGTTACGCCAGTGTTGTTTGTAGGTGATCTGGCGGGCCAGCTCACCCCACGCGGCATCACCGACGGCTCGGGCGAGCCTGCGGTTGGACATGATGCCGGTGATGTTCAAGTCTTCCAGGACCAGCCTGTCGTGGGTCTTGACCAGCTGGTTGGAGACCTGGTGCAGGAAGCGCTGCCGGGTGTCCCGCACCCGGAGATGATGCCTAGCCAGGCGCGTGGTGGCCTTGCGGCGGCCCATGGAGCCGCGCTTCTTGCGCGAGACGGCGCGTGCCAGACGCCGCTGCTGACGCAGGCCCACGGCCAGGACCTTCGGGGCCTGGACCCGCAGGGTCTCGGTACCGTCCCGCGTTCCGGCGACGACCAGGGCGTGCAGCCCACGGTCGACGCCGACCCAGCCGGTCGTGTCGTGGGCCGGGCGGGCGGGGTGCTGGATGGCGGGGTGCACCTCGGCGGCCTCGACGGTGATGGAGATCCACCAGCGGCGGACACCGCGGGTGATGGTGGCTTGCAGGATCCGGGCACGACCGTTCGCGATCATGCGGCGCAGGCGTCGGGTGTCCTCCTGGACCCGGAGGGTGCCGATCTTGGGCAGCGTCACCGACCGCAGACAGTCTGCGGTTCCGACGCGAATCGAGGACCAGTTGCCCCTGGTTCTGTTCCGCATCCGGAACGATCCGGCGGTGTGGTTCTTCTTCTTGAAGCGCGGGTGTCCCACCCGAGGTCCAGTGCGCTTCCCAGACCGGGACGCGGTCCACGCGGCCAGGCCGCGGCTGACGTCGACCGCGCCTTCCTCGAGTACTTCCGCCAACACCTCGCCCCGCCAGGCCAGGCCAGTCACCTCGACCTGCGTGACACCGCCACCCGTGACCAGGAACCGGCGTCCGGCGTCCTCAGACGCCTTCCACCGATTGAGCGCGTTGATCAGGCTGAACCGCGACCACGGCACCGCGTCCCGAGCCCGGTCCATGGTGTCGGCGTCGGCACCGCGACGGATGAGGGCGCGGTGGTGTTCGCGGGCGTCCAGGTGCAGCCGTAGGCACTGGTTGTACGCAAAGCGGGCCGCACCCACATGGCGGGCGAGCGCCACCGACTGCTCGACCGTGGGGTCGAGGCGGAACCGGAAGGTGGTGTGCCGAGCCATGACCCGAACGCTAGACCGAGACACTGACACTGACCCGAGCGAGGACACATGCCAAGTTCACAGACACCTTCTGCGGAAGCGCCGCTCCCCAGCGAGCGTCGGGCGCGCCTCATCGCGCGAGTGCGAGAGACCGGTTCGGCGCGCGTGAGCGACCTGTCGCGCGTGCTCGGCGTGACACCCGTGACGGTGCGACGAGACCTCGCCCTGCTCGTCGCGGACGGCACGCTGGAGAAGGTGCACGGCGGTGCCCGGATCCCGGCCCGCAGCGCCGGCCTGGGTGCTTACACGGGTGCAAGCACCGGCATCGCCCAGCCCGATCCGGCATCCGCCGGTCGTGTCGACCAGCTGACCATCGGCATGGTCGTGCCCTCCATCGAGTACTACTGGCCCGAGGTGATCCGTGGCGCGCGGGACGCCGCACGCGGCGAGGTGCGGCTGATCCTGCGCGGCGCGTCGTACGAGGTCGACCAGGTGCGGCGCCAGGTGGCCGCGCTCGTCGGCGAGGACGGCGGACCGGGCGTGGACGGCCTCCTCGTCGCACCGCCCGTCGACGGTCCCGAAGCGGCCGAGCTCGGCGAGTGGCTGGCCGGCCTGAGCGTCCCGGTGGTGCTGATGGAACGGCGGCTGGCGACCGGCCCGTACCGCGAGCCGCTGGAGTCGGTGGCCACCGACCACGCGCTCGGCTCCGGCGTGGCCACGCGGCACATGGCGGAGCGGGGGCACCGGCGGGTGGGACTGGTGACGTCGCGGACCAGCCCGACCTCGGCCGCCGTCCGACGCGGTTTTCTCGCGGTGGCGGACGAGCTGGGCCTCGACGTGGTGGTCGACCTGGAGACCGTGCCGATGTTCGACGCCGACTGGGCCGACGAGGCCGCTTCCGTGCTGGACAGGTGCGCGGAGACCGGGGCGACGGCGCTCATCGTGCACTCAGACCGGGAGGCGATCTCGCTGGTCGAGCAGGCGCAGGAGCGCGGCGTGCGCGTGCCGGCGGACCTCGCGGTGATCGCGTACGACGACGAGGTAGCCGGCCTGGCCGACCCCCCGCTCACCGCGGTGCGGCCGCCCAAGGCAGCGATCGGCGCGGGCGCGCTGGAGCTCCTGCTGCGGCGCCTTGCGGCCCGGGCGGATGCCATGGCGTCGCCGGGCAGCGACGGCGGCGACGCGGTGACCGGGGCGGACCGGCCGGTGCACCGCATCGAGCTGAGCCCGCGCCTGATCGTGCGCGCCTCCAGCGCTCCCCGCGGCTGAGGCTCGGAGAAGGACCTACTCCGCGGAGTGTGTTGCGCTCAGTGCACAACGTCTACTGAGCGCAACACACCTCACCCGGATACACATTGCCCGGCGCCTCCGCCCACGCCCACGCCGGGCGGCTACCTTCCCCGCGCGGGGTCATAGCGCCGCAGGGAGCTGCTCTCGCGCACCACGTCGCGGAGCGCCGTCAGATCGCCGGACACGACGCCGACCGCGCGTGCCTGCACGAGCACGTTCCCGAGCGCCGTCGCCTCGACCGGTCCCGCGATCACGGGCAGGCCCGCCGCCTCCGCCGTGAGCCGGCACAGCAGCTCGTTCCGCGACCCGCCACCGACCACGTGCACCGTGTCCACAACCACGCCTGCCAGGGCAGATGCCTCGGAGATCGCCCGAGCGGATGCGGCGGCCAGGCTGTCGAGGATCACGCGAACCAGAGCCGGCCGCGTACTGACCGTGTCCAGATGAAGCTCGACGCCGAGGCGGGCGACGGCGTCGGACACCCGGCGGGGCATGTCGCCCGGGGCGAGGAACTCGTCGCCGTCGACGTCCACGAGGCAGCGCCCTCCGGGCTCGGCCTCGGCCGCGGCGAGCAGGCCCGGCAGGTCGACGGGCGCGCCGTCGTCTGCCGACCAGGCCCGGACGCACTCGTCGAGCACCCACAACCCCATGACGTTGCGCAGGTACCGGACCGTGCCGTCGAGCCCGAGCTCGTTGGTGAAGTTCGCGGCGCGGCTCGCCTCGGTGAGCACGGGAGCCGACAGCTCCAGCCCGACGAGCGACCACGTCCCCGACGAGATGTACGCCGCCGAGGTCCCGAGCGGGGCCGCCGCGACGGCGGAGGCCGTGTCGTGCGAGGCGACCGCGAGCACGGGCACCTCGCCCAGCCCCGTCGCCTCCCGCACCTCGGGCAGCAGGTGCCCGACGGCGGCGCCGGGCTCGACGAGCCCCGGCAGCCGGTCGCGGAGCCCGGCGAGCTCGGGACGTGCTGCGGCGAGCCGGTCCAGGAGGTCGGCCGACCAGTCGCGCGAGCGAGCGTCGAGCAGGCCGGTGGTCGACGCGTTGGTCACCTCCGCGACCTGACGTCCGGTGAGCCAGTAGGCGATCAGATCGGGAATCAGCAGAAGCTGCTCGGCCCGCGCCCACTCACCTCGCCCACCGCTGGTCGAGCCTGTCGAGACCCCCGCAACCAGCTGGAACTCCGTGGTGAACGGCAGATGCTGCAAACCGTTGACCGCGTAGTGATCCGCGAACGGGATCTGCCGGTACACCTCGTCGGCGACCCCGTCGGTGCGCGCATCCCGGTAGCAGTGCGGGTCCGCCACCAGCTCGCCGGCGCCGTCGAGCAGCCCGTAGTCGACCGCCCACGAGTCGACGCCGATCCCACGGATCTCAACGCCCCGCTCGCGCGCGACGTCGCCCGCGGACCGCAGCCCGTCGAGGATCCCGCGCCACAGCGTGCGCACGTCCCAGCGGAGCTCGCCGCGCTCGTCGGATACGGGTCCGTTGGGGAACCGCCCGCACTCGACGAGCTCGACCCGCCGGTCGTCCACCACGCCGAGCATCACCCGGCCGCTGGTCGCGCCGAGGTCGATCGCGACGAAGCCGGAGGTCTCGACAGGCTCGACCGACGAAGCGGGCTCGGCCGACGAAGCGCTCACCGCAGGAACGCCGCTGACACGCCCGCGTCGACGGGTACGTGCAGGCCTGTCGTGTGCGAGAAGTCCGACGTGCACAGCGCGAACACGGCGGACGCGACGTTCTCCGGCAGCACCTCGCGCTTGAGCAGGGTGCGCTGCGCGTAGAACTCGCCGAGCTTCTCCTCCGGCACCCCGTAGACCGCCGCCCGGTTGGCGCCCCAGCCGGACGCGAAGATGCCCGACCCGCGCACCACGCCGTCCGGGTTCACGCCGTTCACGCGGATGCCGTGCTCACCCAGCTCGGCGGCGAGCAGCCGCACCTGGTGGGCCTGGTCGGCCTTGGTCGCGGAGTAGGCGATGTTGTTCGGCCCCGCGAACACGGAGTTCTTCGAGGAGATGTAGACGATGTCGCCGCCGAGCCCCTGGTCCACCAGCACCCGCGCCGCTTCACGTGAGACCAGGAACGAGCCCTTGGCCATGACGTTGTGCTGCAGGTCCCAGTCGGCCACCGTCGTGTCGAACAGCGACCGCGACAGGGACAGGCCCGCGTTGTTCACCACGAGGTCCAGACCGCCGAAGGCAAGCACTGCCTCGCGGATCCCGGCCTGCACGGCAGCCTCGGACGACACGTCCATGGCGACACCGATCGCGACGTCCGCCGAGCCCAGCTCGGCCGCGGCGTCGGCCGCCTTGGCGAGGTCCAGGTCAGCGACTACCACGCAGGCGCCCTCGGCGGCGAGCCGCTGCGCGATCGCCTTGCCGATGCCCGACGCCGCCCCGGTCACCAGGGCAACCCTCGTCGCCAGCGGCTTCGGCGCGGGCATGCGCTGCAGCTTCGCCTCCTCGAGCGCCCAGTACTCGATGCGGAACTTCTCGTCCTCGGCGATGGGCGCGTAGGTCGAGATCGTCTCCGCGCCGCGCATCACGTTGATCGCGTTGACGTAGAACTCGCCGGCCACGCGCGCCGTCTGCTTGTTGCGCCCGTACGAGAACATGCCGACGCCCGGGACCAGCACGATCGCCGGGTCGGCGCCGCGCATCGCGGGCGGCTCCTCGCCCCGCGCCCGCGCCGTCGCCGCGCCGCGCTCGTAGTAGGCCGCGTAGTCCGCCCGGTAGGCGGTGTGCGCCTCGCGCAGGGCGGCAACCGTCTCCTCCACGGTGGCCGACGTCGGCACGTCCACCACCAGCGGCTTCACCTTGGTGCGGAGGAAGTGGTCGGGGCACGAGGTGCCGAGCCCGGCGAGCGGCAGCAGCCGCTCCCGCGCGAGGAAGTCCAGCACGACGTCGGAGTCGGTGAAGTGGCCGACCTGCGGCGCATCCGCCGACGCGATGCCGCGGATCACCGGGGCGAGCGCTGCCGCCCGGGCGCGCCGCTCGGCGTCGGGCAGGGGCTCGTAGCCGGGGCGGACGGCGCCGAACGCATGCGTACCGTCGGCAGCGAGTGCCGCCGTCCGCGCCTCGATGAACGCCTCGGCACGGCGGATGATCCCGAGCGACCGCTCCTCCGCCTCGTCCGAGGTGTCGCCCCACGCGGTGATGCCGTGCCCGCCCAGGACGCAGCCGATGGCCTGCGGGTTCTCCGCCTTGATCGCCGCGATGTCGAGGCCGAGCTGGAAGCCGGGACGCCGCCACGGCACCCACACCACATCGGAGCCGAAGATCTCGCGGGTCAGCGCCTCGCCGTCGGCGGCAGCGGCCACGGCGATGCCCGAGTCGGGGTGGAGATGGTCCACGTGGGCGGCGTCGACCAGGCCGTGCATGGCGGTGTCGATCGACGGCGCCGCGCCGCCCTTGCCGTGGAGGCAGTAGTCGAACGCGGCGACCATCTCGTCCTCGCGGTCCAGGCCCGGGTACACATCGACGAGTGCGCGCATCCGGTCCAGCCGCAGCACGGCAAGGCCCTGCGCCTTGAGCGTGCCCAGGTCACCGCCCGAGCCCTTGACCCACAGCAGCTCGACGGGCTCGCCCGTCACGGGGTCGGTGGCGGTCCCCTTCGCGGACGTGTTGCCGCCCGCGTAGTTGGTGTTGCGGGGGTCGGCGCCCAGCCGGTTCGAGCGGGCGACGAGCGAGGTGACCGTCGGGTTGTCAGTCGCGTCGGCAGTCTGGTTCGTCATCGGGCTGCTGCTTCCGTTTCGGTGGGGTCCGCCTCGTTGGCCGAGCCTGTGGAGACCGAGGTCCCGGCGAGCTCGGCCGGCGGGGGCGTCGTCTTTCGGTAGTGCGGTGCTTCGTGCGGCGTGCCGACGAGGCCGTCGGCGGTGAGCCAGGTCGCGATGCGCGCGATGCTGCGTGCCGCGCCGGCGGTGCCTGGCTCGTTGAGGTGGCCGTGATAGGTGCTGTCCTCGCGGACGAGCAGCACGTCGACGCCGGCCGCGGCGAGCTCGGCGCAGTATGCCTCGCCCGAGGACCGCAGCGCGTCGTGGTCGGACGTGACGACGAACGTGGGCGGCAGCCCGCGCAGGTCCTGCCCTCCGGGGTGGGCGTACGGGGAGACCGGCAGGTCGCTGTTGCCGAGGTAGTTGGCGCCCATCGCACGCATCGCCTCGGGCGGGAAGTCCCGGTCGGGCGGCAGCGCGGCGATCTTCGCGGCGAGGTCCGGACTCGGCGCCGGGAGCTCGTAGTGCGCCACCGGGTAGGCCAGCACCATCGACCGCGGCTGCGGCCCGCCCGCGTCGCGCAGACGCAGCGACGCGCCGGCCGCCAGGTTGCCGCCTGCGCTCGCCCCGCCCAGCGACCAGCGGTCCGGCCCGACGCCGAGACCGGCGTCCCGCGCCCAGCCGTAGGCGAAGGTGACCTCCTCGGACGCGACGGGGAACCGCACCCCGCCGGGTGCCGCAGCGGCGGGCGGGTCCCGGTAGTCGAGCTCTGGCGCGAGCTGGTAGTCGACGCTCACGACCACCACACCGACGTCGGCGAGCCGCCGCGCGACCCAGTCGGCCTCCGGCATGTCGAGGTCGCCGTACATGAAGGCACCACCGTGCGCCCACACCAGACCGGCCACCCGTCCGACGTCGGCCGCCGGCTCGTAGACCCGTACCCGCAGGTCACCGTGCGGGCCGTCGAGCAGGCGGTCCCCGATGGTGACGCTCACGCGCCCCATCCGGCCTGGTCGCCCCCGACTCGCTCGGCGGCGACCTTCTCGGCGTACCCGGAGGCCGCGAAGGCCGCCTTGGGGTTCGGGTCGAGGCCCATCTCCTCGCGCACCTCGGCGACGAGCGGGCGGACGTCGGTGTCGTACGCGTCCATGAGCACGGCGTGCGCGCCGAGCACGTCACCCGAGAGCTGGGCCGCTGTGAGCGCCTCGACGTCGACGAGCAGTGCCTTCGCCGTCGCCTCCTGGACGTTCATGACCGAGCGGATCTGGGCCGGGATCTTCGGCTCGATGTTGTGGCACTGGTCGAGCATGAAGTTGACACCGCTGTCCGGCGCGTGGGCGCCGGCTAAAACGATCTCGTGCATGATCCGGAACAGCTGGAACGGGTCCGCGGCGCCGACCATGAGGTCGTCGTCGGCGTAGAAGCGGCTGTTGAAGTCGAAGGCGCCGAGGCGGCCCTGGCGCAGGAGCTGCGCCACGATGAACTCGATGTTGGTGCCGGGCGCGTGGTGGCCGGTGTCGAGCACCACCTTTGCCCGGTCGCCCAGGGCCATGACGTGCAGCAGGGACGTTCCCCAGTCCGGGACGTCGGTGATGTAGAACGCGGGCTCGAAGAACTTGTACTCGAGCACCATGTGCTGGTCGTCGTCGAGCGCGGCGTAGATCTCGGCGAGGGACTCGGCGATCCGGTCCTGCCGGGCGCTGATCGAGTCCTGGCCCGGGTAGTTGAGGCCGTCGGAGAGCCAGACCTTGAGGTCCTTGGACCCCGTTGCCCGCATGACGTCGATGCACTGCTTGTGGTGGTCCACCGCCTTGGCCCGGACCCGGGGGTCGGGGTGGGCGAGGGAGCCCAGCATGAAGTCGTCGTCCTGGAAGACGTTCGAGTTGATCATGCCGATCTGCACGCCCAGGTCCTCGGCGTGCCGGGCGAGCACCCCGAAGTCGTCGACCAGGTCCCAGGGGATGTGCAGGCTGACCCGCGGGGCGACGCCGGTGTACTGGTGCACCTGTGCGGCGTCGGCCAGCTTCTCGAACGGATCGCGCGGTACGCCCGGCTGGCCGAAGACCTTGAACCGCGTCCCCGAGTTGCCGAACGCCCACGACGGCAGCTCGATCGTCTGCTGCCGGAGCGCGGACTTGGCCGCCTCGGTTCGTGTGGATGCCGCCATGGCGTCCTTCCTCTCCGCGCACTTCCTCGTGCACCATCTTGAAACGATTCACTCGAACCCTAAACCGCCGCCGCCGCGCGGTCAAGGTGCCGTGACTCCTCGGTCGGTAGAACGTCAGGTGATCGGCAGCCCGAGCTGCCGATCACCTGACGTTCTACCGACCACGCGAACCCGCCGCGACCTAGAAGTCGAAGTCCGCGATGTTGCTCTCGTCGAACACGTACGGCTCGCCGAGCAGCACCTCGCCGTCCGCCCCGACCGTGAACTCGCCCAGGCGCCCCGCGGTGAAGGTGTCGCCCTCCTCGCCGGTGATGTCGCCGGCCGCAAGGGCCGCGGCGGCCTGCGTCGCCAGGTAGCCGAGGTCGGTCGGGTTCCACAGCGCGAACGCCTCGACGGTCCCGTCCTCGACGTACTCCCGCATCTGGTTGGGGGTGCCGAGTCCGGTCACCGCGACCTTGCCCTTGTACTCCGACGTCGACACGTAGCGGGCCGCGGCGGCGATGCCGACCGTGGTGGGCGAGACGATGCCCTTGAGGTCCGGGTGCGACTGCAGCAGCGCGGCGGTCTTGTCGAACGAGGTCTGGTCGTCGTCGTCGCCGTAGACGGTCTCGACCAGCTCGATGTCCGGGTAGTCGGAGGCGAGCTTCTCCTCCATGAGCGCGATCCACGCGTTCTGGTTGGTCGCGTTGGCCGACGCCGACAGGATCGCGATCTCGCCCTCGCCGCCGATCTGGTCCGCGACCAGCTCGAGCTGCTTGTCGGCGATGCCCTCGGGCGAGGCCTGGTTGACGAACAGGTCCCGGAACTGCGGCTCGGTGTCGGAGTCGAACGTGACCACCTTGGTGCCCGCCGACCGCGCCTCCTCCAGCGCGTCGCCGATCGCCGTCGGGTCGTTGGCCGAGACCACCAGGGCACTGACCCCCTGCTGGGCCGCGGTGTTGATGAACGGCACCTGGGCGTCGGGCGAGGCGGCGTCCGGGCCGACCTCCTCGACCGCGGCGCCGAGCTCCTCCGCCGCCTCCTCGGCGCCCGCCGTCGACGCCTCGAAGTACGGGTTGCCCAGGTTCTTGGGCAGCACGGTGATCGTCACCGCGTCGTCGCCACCACCGCCACCCCCGCCACCCCCGCCATCGCTCGATCCGCATGCGGTAAGGCCCAGCGCCAGCACGGCGGCCGTGCCGGCCGCGAGCACAGATGTGAACTTCATCGTCCGTCTCCTTACGTTCGCTGCCCGACGGCGCTCCGCCGTCGGACTCTCAGGCCGCCCGCTATGCGCGGGGCGACCACGGAAACAACCAGCGCCGTGCCGATCACTATGTTGATGACGTTGACCGTCACGCCCTCCAGGCGCAGCGCGCTGCCGAGCACCCCGATGAGCAGGACGCCCGCGACCACCCCGTGGATCGCGCCGCGCCCGCCGAAGATCGACACCCCGCCGAGCAGCACGGCGGCGACCACCTGCAGCTCCATACCCGTCGCGTTGTCGCCGCGCGCGCTGCCGTAGCGCAGCGTGTAGTAGACGCCCGCGAGCGCCGAGACCGCCCCGGACAGCACGAACAGGATCAGCAGGGTCCGCTTCACGTCGACGCCGGAGAACCGGGCGGCCTCGCTGCTGCGGCCGATGTCGAGCACGTTCCGGCCGAACGGTGTCGCGTGCAGCAGCACGGCGAAGACGGCGATCACGAGGAGCAGCCCGAGGGTGATGACCGGGTAGGGCGACTCCCCCAGCTTCGCCGTGGCGCCGTCGGTCCAGGACTCGGGGAAGCCGGTGACGGCCGTCGTGCCGAGCAGGCCGACGGCGAGGCCGCGGTAGAGGGCGAGCGAGCCGATGGTGACGGCCAGCGACGGCAGGCCCGCGTACGCGATCAGTGCGCCGTTGATCGCGCCGCACACCGCGCCGAGCAGCACCGAGATCAGCAGCGCGGCCCCGAGGCCGAGTCCTGCCTGGTGGAGCAGCCCGAACGTGACGCTGGACAGGCCGACCACCGACGCGACCGACAGGTCGATCTCCCCGGTGGCGATGATGAGCGTCATCGGGAGGGCGATGAGCAGCACGGGGGCGAGGTCGAGCACCAGGTAGGTGATGGTGAGCGGGCCGTCGAAGTTCTGCACCACCGCGGACGCGACGATCCAGGCCACCGCCAGGATCGCGATGGTGAGCATCTCGCGGGTGAGCAGCGCACGCTGCCACCAGGGACGGGCGTGGGTTCTCATGCGGTCGCCTCCTCACTGTCGCCCTGGCGACCGTCCGTACGGTCGTTCGGGCCGGTATCTCGCTCGGCGGCCAGGCGGCGCGAGCGGCGGTTGGCGAGCACCCGGTCCAGCGCTATGGCGCCGATGATGAGCGCGCCGACCACTGCACGCTGCCAGAAGTCGGGGATGCCCACGACGGGCAGCGCCCGGTTGATGGTGAGGAGCAGCATCGCGCCGAGGGCGGCGCCCGCGACCGTGCCGCTGCCGCCGAAGATCGCCACGCCGCCCACGACCACGGCGCCGACCACCTGCAGCTCCATGCCGGTTCCGGCACCGGAGGACACGGTCCCGTAGCGGGCGGCGAACATCACGCCGGCCAGCCCGGCGAGCGCCCCGTTCACCGCGAACGCCCACAGCAGCCGACGTCGGACAGGCAGGCCCTGGAGCGCCGCCGCGTCGGGGTCGGAGCCGATGGCGTACAGCTGACGCCCGCCGCGCGACGTGTACATGTAGTAGCCCACGGCGACCAGCACGATCGCCGCGACGATGGTCAGCACCGGCACGCCCAGCACCTGCCGCGTGCCCAGACCGAGGAAGGCGCGCGGCATGTCACCGGCGTCGATCCGGTCGCTGCCGGCCCAGGTCAGCGTCACGCCGCGGTAGACGTACAGCGTGCCGAGCGTGATGACGAGGGCTGGCACGCGAGCGAACGCGACGATCGAGCCGTTGACCAGGCCGAGCAGCGCCCCGACCGCGACCGCGACGAGCGTGACCACGACGATGGGCAGGTCCGGCGCCTCCAGGAACAGCCGGCCGGTCAGGTACGCCGTGAGGCCCAGCACCGACCCGACGGAGAGGTCCACGTTGCGCGTGATGACGACGACCGCCTGGCCCACGGCGAGCACCACGAGGATCGCGGGCGTGAGCAGCAGGTCGCGCCAGCCGCCCGCGCTGAGCAGGAAGCCGGGCTGGATCGCGGTGGTCACGCCGATCACGGCCAGAAGAGCGAGGGCGATGCCCGCCTCGCGGCGGCGCAGGACGTTCCTCATGCCGCCCCCTCGGTCTCGGAGCCGCTGGTCTCGACGCCGCTACGGGAGGCGCCCGGTGTCGCCGCGCGCATCACCGCCTCGGGCGTCGCCTCCGCGCGGCTCAGCTCGGCGGCGATGCGCCCCTCGCGCACCACGAGCACACGGTCGGCCATACCCAGTACCTCCGGCAGCTCGGACGAGATCATCAGGACGGCCAGCCCCTCGGCGGCCAGGGTGGACAGCAGCCGGTGCACCTCGGCCTTGGTACCGACGTCGATCCCGCGGGTGGGCTCGTCGACGATGAGCACCTTCGGCCCGGTGGCCAGCCACTTCGCCAGGACCACCTTCTGCTGGTTGCCGCCGCTCATCGTGGTGGCGAGCGCGTCCAGCGCCCCCGCCTTCACCTCGAGCCGGCCGGACCAGTCGCGCGCGAGCCGCGCCTCGGCGTCGGGCAGCAGGATGCCGAGACGAGCCAGGCGCTTCCTGGCGACCGCGGACACGTTGCGCACCACCGACGACTCGGTGACCAAGCCCTGCAGGCGCCGGTCCTCCGGGACCAGGGCCAGGCCCGCGGCGATGGCCGCCGCCGGGTCGCCCTGCCGCAGGGGCCGTCCGCCGACGGTGACCCGGCCGGCGTCGTACCGGTCGACGCCGAACACGGCGCGAGCGATCTCGCTGCGCCCGGCCCCGACGAGGCCCGCAAGGCCGACGATCTCGCCCGCCCGCACCTCGAAGGACACGTCGTGGAAGGTGCCCGTCGACTCCAGACCCTCCACCCGCAGCACGACCTCACCGACAGTGCTCGGCACCTTCGGGTAGAGCTCGGCCACGTCGCGGCCCACCATGCGGCGCACGAGCTCGTCGGGCGTGACGTCGGCGACGGGGTCCGTGGAGACGTGCTCGCCGTCGCGCATGACGGTGACGGTGTCGCAGAGGTCGGCCACCTCGTCGAGGCGGTGCGAGATGAAGACGACGGCGCGGCCGGCGTCGCGCAGCCCGCGGGCGACCGCGAACAGGCGGCGCACCTCGACCGCGCTGAGCGCCGCCGTCGGCTCGTCCATGACGAGGAGGCGGGCGTCCAGGGAGATCGCCTTGGCGATCTCGACGATCTGCTGGTCAGCGATGGAGAGGCCCTCGGCGGGACGGTCGGGATCCAGGTCGACGCCGAGGTCCCGGAACAGGTTCCGGGCGCCCTCGCGCATCGCGCGCCGGTCGATCCGGCGGAACCGGCCGAGCGGCTCGCGGCCCAGAAAGATGTTCTCCGTGACGGTCAGGTCAGGGAAGCTCGCGGGCTCCTGATGGATGACGGCGACGCCGGCGGCCTTGGCCTCGGCCGGACCGGCGAAGTCGACGGGCTCGCCGTCGAGCTCGACCGTGCCACCGTCCCGGCGGTGCACCCCGCCCACGATCTTGACCAGCGTGGACTTGCCCGCGCCGTTCTCTCCGACAAGGGCGTGGATGCTGCCCGGCTGGACCACCAGGGTCCCGGAACGGAGCGCTGCCACCGGCCCGAAGGACTTGGCGACTCCTTCTAGACGCAGCGTCGGTGCGGCGTTCGGCATATCTCTCCGTCGAGCTGTGCGGGCGGTCGACGATGACCGCAGGTCTCCTGTTGAACCGTTGAATCGTTCAAACGGTACTCGGAAGATAGACCCGCCAGGCCAGAGCGTCAAGAAGTTCCGGCGCGTCCGTTGCCGTGCGCTTTCACTTACGGAACTCTTGACCGACCAGGGGCGATCGCTGCCCACAGCACTTGGAGGCGGCCCGAGGAAGTACCGCCTCAGACGGAGGTGACCGGAATGACCCAGCCAACTGCCGAGGAGCACGCGCCCCCCGGCGAGGAGCCCACAGAGCTCAAGCGCGTCATGGGGCCGAAGCTCCTCCTGCTCTTCATCGTCGGCGACATCCTCGGTACCGGTATCTACGCGCTCACCGGCAAGGTGGCTGGTCAGGTCGGAGGTGCGGCCTGGGCTCCGTTCATCGTCGCGTTCGTCATCGCGCTGATCACCGCGTTCTCGTACCTCGAGCTGGTCACCAAGTACCCGCGTGCGGCAGGCGCCGCGCTCTACACGCACAAGGCGTTCGGCGTGCACCTGCTCACCTTCATGGTGTGCTTCACCGTCATGTGCTCGGGCATCACCTCAGCGTCGACGGCGTCACGGGCGTTCGCCTCGAACCTCGCGGTGGGCTTCGGGCTCGACGCCAAGAACGCGACCCTGGTCATCACCGTCGCGCTGATCTTCATGGCCGTGGTCGCCGCCGTGAACCTGCGCGGTGTCGGCGAGAGCGTCAAGGCGAACATCTTCCTGACTCTCATCGAGCTGTCCGGTCTGCTGCTCGTGATCATGATCGGCTTCTACGCGATGTTCGCGGGCAAGGTCGACTTCTCCCGGACGATCGTGTTCGAGGACCCGAACGACAAGGGCGCCTTCTTCGCGGTCACGGCCGCGACGGCGCTCGCCTTCTTCGCGATGGTCGGCTTCGAGGACTCCGTGAACATGGCCGAGGAGACGCACGACCCGGTCAAGAACTTCCCGAAGATGATGATCGCCGGCATCGGCATCACCGGCGTCATCTACGTGCTCGTCTCCCTGTTCGCGGTGGCGATCGTCCCGGTCGGTGTGCTGGCCGCGAGCGACACACCACTCGTGACGGTGGTCGAGACCGCCGCGCCAGGTATCCCGGCCGGCGACATCCTGCCGTTCATCTCGATGTTCGCCGTTGCCAACTCGGCGCTCATCAACATGCTCATGGCCAGCCGGCTGCTGTACGGCATGGCCAAGCAGAACGTGCTGCCCAGTGCCCTGGGTCGCGTGGGTGCTCGGCGCCAGACGCCGTGGGTGGCGATCCTGGTCACCACCGCCATCTCGTTCGGGCTCATCTACTTCGTGAGCCGCGACCCGGACAACGACGTGGTCTCCGCGCTCGGCGACACGACGGCCCTGCTGCTCCTGGGCGTGTTCGCGATCGTCAACGTCTGCGTGCTGGTGCTGCGCCGCGATCCGATCGATCGCAAGCACTTCATCGCGCCCACGGTGCTGCCGGTCATCGGAGCGATCGCCTGCGCATTCTTCGTCGGGCCATGGACCGGGCGCGATCCGCTCACCTATCAGATCGCGGGCTGGCTGCTGGGCATCGGCTTCATCCTGTGGATCCTCACGTGGATCACGAACCGGCTGCTCGGCCAGCGCACGGCGATCACGGACCCGGACGCGCTCAGCGAGCGCGAGGGCGGCGTCAACTAGACCAGGCCCCGCGGCTCGACCGCCGCGGGGAGACACCTGGTCGGCGGGATGTGTTGCGCTGCGTAGACAACGTCTACCCAGCGCAACACATCCCGCGCACGTGAGCTCTCCCCGGAGACGTCACTCCCCGGCAGTGTCGCCGTCGGACCCGGCCGCCAGCGCCGCCAGCTGCCCCTCCAGGTAGAAGACCTCGTCCAGCAGCACGAACCCGTCGTCGGGGTTGCCGTCGGA
Organism: Promicromonospora sp. NPDC023805; assembly: GCF_040639635.1. Taxonomy (NCBI): domain Bacteria; kingdom Bacillati; phylum Actinomycetota; class Actinomycetes; order Micrococcales; family Promicromonosporaceae; genus Promicromonospora; species Promicromonospora sp. NPDC023805. Next base: position 15,913 of record NZ_JBFAAH010000018.1, read on the forward strand.
GGCGAAGAACTCCGACATCGCCGCCTGCCACCGCGCGTTGACCTCGGTCGCGGCCATGCCCCGCTGCGCCGCCTCGTAGTCGTCGGTCTCCAGGAACCCGACGAGCAGACCGTCGTCCCGCAGGAACAGGTGGTAGTCGCGCCAGCCCGTGTCCCGGAGGGCCTCCAGCATCTCGGGCCAGACGGCGGCGTGTGCCGCCCGGTACTCCGGGATACGGTCGGCCCGCACCCTCGACGTGAAACAGACGCGTGCACCAGCGGTGTTGCTCGACATGTCCGGTCCTCCGGTTCCTCGTGAAACGGTTCATAATGTAGCCCGAAGCAAGGAGGCTCCCCATGACCCAGCAGGCCGCTCACCGACGAGCATCCATCGCCGACGTCGCCCGTGCCGCCGGCGTCTCCGTCGGCACGGTCTCCAACGTCCTCAACCGGCCCGAACGCGTGCTGCCCGCCACTCGCGAACGGGTCGAGGCCGCGATCGAGGAGCTCAGCTTCGTCCGCAACGGGTCCGCCCGGCAGCTCCGGGCCGGAACCATCACGACCATCGGCGCCATCGTCCTGGACATCGCCAACCCGTTCTTCACCGACGTCGCGCGCGGCATCGAGGAGCGCCTGGACCGCGACGACTTCACGCTCATGGTGGCGTCCTCCGACGACGACCCCGACCGCGAGCAGCGCTACCTGCGTCTGTTCGAGGAGCACGGCGTGCAGGGCGTCATGGTCGTACCGGCGACCGACGACATCGAGCACCTGCTCGCGATGCGCCGCCGTGGCACCGGCGTCGTGCTGCTCGACCGTCCGTCGTCGGACCCGAGCATCTCGTCGGTGGCCGTCGACGACGTCCGCGGGGGCGAGCTGGCAGCACGCCACCTCCTGGACGAGGGCCACACCCGGATCGTCTTCCTCAACGGGCCGCACACGATCAGGCAGTGTGCCGACCGGCACGAAGGCGTGGTCAAGGAGCTCGCCGCCGCCGGGCTCGACCCGGCGTCCGCGCTCCAGGAGATCACCGTGACCAGCCTCAACGCCGAGGGTGGCGAGGCAGCGATTCGCAGACTCCTGGAGTCGGGCGAACGGCCCACCGCCGTGTTCTGCGTGAACGACCTGGTCGCGCTGGGCGTGCTGCGCACGCTCCGCACGGAGAACATCGCGGTCCCCGCCGACATGGCGGTAGTGGGATACGACGACGTCGCGTTCGCCGCCGAGCTGTCCACACCCCTGACCTCGATACGCCAGCCGACGCACGAGCTCGGCGCCCGCGCCGCGGACCTCCTGCTCAGCGGCCCCGACGCGACGGCGGAGCACGTGATGTTCCAGCCCACGCTGGTGGTGCGGGGCTCCAGCTCTATGCCGGCGAGGTAGTCCCCGGCGTCAGCCCTGCCGGTCCGACGAGCGGACCTTCACCGGAACCGGGCGCCTGCCACGGGACGCGAGGAAGGCCGCGGGCCCGAGGACAGGTACGACGACGATGACGAGCAGCGTCAGGACGGCCTCCCCGGTCCGCTCCCAGGGCGTCCGGAACCAGACGACGAGCGCGGCGAGGGTCAGCGCGACAGCCACCAGCGCACCAGCTGACCAGATCAGGTCGTACGGCGAAACCGCGAACATGGTCGTCCAATCGGGTCGGGGCAGGTCGTGACGGCCGACGCTACTCCACGGCCCCGCGGCCTGTCACTCGAATCGGGCGGTGCACCCCGCATGGACACGAGGTCTCGACAGGCTCGACCAACGGTGCCCTGGGGCACCGGTGGTCGAGCCTGTCGAGGGGTCAGCCGCGGCCCGGGATCGGGACCGTGGACCAGTCGGTGTCCGAGGCCAGGTAGAAGCCCGGGTACGACGGCTGGTTGTACGTCGTCTGCTGCCGCGCCACCTCGGCGCGGTACTGCCGGTCCTGCATGAGCGTGTACATGGCGATGTCCGTCGGCTCGGTGGTCGTGAACAGCCGCAGCGCGCTGGAGTCGGTAGTCCGCACCAGCACCTCCTCACGCCAGTCGCCGAGCACGTCGGCCACGAGGGACGGCGTGCCCTTGGTGCCGTTGTTCGTCAGCGTCCCGTCCAGGGTCTTCACGACGCCGCGCGACCAGTCGGTGATCGTCGGCGTCTGCGCCTCCGCACCCCCGATGATCTGCGTGGTTCCGTCTCCGGCCCAGCGCACCGACTGGTTGGTGCCCATGGTCGTCGTCGAGAGCTGCGCGCCCGTGGCGCTCAGCGTGCCCGACCCGAGGGTGCCGTCCGGCATGGACGCCCACACCTCGACGCCCGGCACGTCCGAGCGCACGTCACCGATCATCGCCCGGCCGGTGTCCCGGCCGGAGTACTGCCCGAACAGCACCTCGCCGGTCGCGGCGTCGCGCAGCGCGGAGCCGTACGGCGCCCATGGGCCGCCCTCGTGCGCGGTCCAGATCTCGAGCCCTGGCCTCGCCGGGTCGATGTCGGTCACGTGCATGGCGTCACCGTGGCCCAGCCCGGCGCGCGCCCCGGGGTTCGCGGAGCCCTCGGGCAGCGTGTCGAACGACGAGTAGAGCAGCGACCCGTCGTCGTCGAGCGTCGCCGAACCGTAGACGACCTCCTGCTTGCCGTCGGCGTCGACGTCGGCAACGGACAGGGAGTGGAAGCCCTGCGTCGTGATGCTGCCCCACTCCGGCGAGCTGCCCGGCACCCCGTGCGGGCTGTCGTTGAACGGGTTGCTCATCGCCGTCCATCCCGAGTCCGCGAGCCAGCGCTTGGTCAGGTGCCTGCCGTTCCAGTCGTAGGCCGCGACCGTGGAGCGCGTGTAGTAGCCGCGCGCGAAGATCGCGCTGGGCCGACCCTCGGACAGGTAGGCGACGCCCGACAGGAACCGGTCGACCCGGTTCCCTGGCTCGATGCGGGCCATCGCGTAGTCGCCCCAGCGCAGCCCGTCGTCGGTGCGGCCCGGCTCGTAGTCGACGGTCTCCATGGGCTTGCCGCTGCGGCCGTCGAAGACGGTGAGGTACTCCGGCCCGCTCACCACGAAGCCCTCGAACTTGCGCAGCTGGTTCCGGGTCGAGCGGGCGGGTGCGTAGACGTCGATGAAGTGGTCGGCCGCGGCCCGCGCGTCGGCGTCGGACAGCGGGTACGACCACCGGCCGTCGATGCCCCACGCCTCCTCCAGCGTGGCGGGCCACTCCCCGCTGGTCACCTCTGGCCGTGTCGACCAGCCGCGGAACATCTCCACGAGGTGCTCGTAGTAGTCGCCGGCCGACATCCGGTAGTCGTCGGCGTGGGTCACGCCGTCCGCCCGGTCGTCCCGGGGGATCCCGATGTAGCGCTGACCGGCAGGCTCTCCGTCGTCGTACGTGGTCACGTGCGTGCCGGGGGCGGTCTTGACCATCAGCTCGGCGCGGCCGTCGCCGTCGAAGTCGTAGACGGGGAACTGCGTGTAGTGCGCGCCCGCCCGGATGTTCACACCCAGGTCGATGCGCCAGAGCTGCGTGCCGTCGAGCTCGTAGGCGTCGAGGTACACGTTGCCCGTGTAGCCGACCTGGGACACGTCCTTGGAGTTGGACGGGTCCCACTTCACGACGATCTCGTACTCGTCGTCGCCGTCGAGGTCCGCGACCGAAGCGTCGTTGGCGCGGTACGTGTACGCCTCGCCGGCGGGTGTGACGCCGTCGGCCGGCTTGTTCAGGGGGATGTCGAGGTGCCCGTCGCCCCACACGGTGGCCGACGCCGACCGGCCCGCGTTCGGCCCGCTCAGCGGCACCACCCGGTACCTGGAGCCGGCGGTGCCCGCCGGGTCGACGTAGTTGGTAGAGCCCGACACCTTCGCGATGCGCCTGCCGTCGCGGTATACCGCGAAGTCGGGGCTCTTGAGCCCGGCGGAGGTATGACCGGTGACCTCGGGCGCGAGCAGCCGCCAGCTCAGGAAGACGCCCTCGCTGGTCGACGCCGCGACCAGGCCGCGCTCGAGCCGTTCGGTCCCGGACCCCTGCCCGGGCCGGTCGCCGTGGGTGGTGGGGTTCTCGCCGGCCGACGTCGGTAGCTGCGCCGGGCCGGACGCCGCGCCCGCCGACGCCGCGACGGTCATACCGCTCAAGCCGAGGCAGAGCGCTGTCGCCAGGACGGCACCTGCCCGGATTCTCCTCGGGACCATTGTCGAATTCCTCTCTGAATTCAGTGCTGGGGACTCAGTGCTTGGGGCACCCGACAGCGACCCTGCCGCCGGGCATCACGATCCTGAAAGGATTCAAGACCAGGAACGAGGCTGTCCCTAAATCGGTACAAGGTCAAGACCCACGCCGATCTGATGGCTGCCCGTAAATGTCCGTTCCGCCATCCGACGACGTCGCCGGACCTACCTTTCCTGCTGGAACCGGCCCGTCGACGCCGACCGGGCTCAAGCTCGACATCCGAGTGCACCAGCCGAGGGAGATGAACAACGTGGTTCATGTCAGCCGCCGTACCGTCCTGACCAGTGCCCTGACCGCGGGTGCCGCCGCACTCGTACCGCGCGACGCGCGCGCCGCCGTCCCGGCGTCCGCCCCACCGCCGGCCCTGCGGTCCCATGCCCCGGTCGAGCTGCGCTGGCTCGATCACGACGCGCCCGCCGCGCTGGCCGGTGGCACCACCTGGGGCGTGCCCTGGCCGCGCGGCGCGTTCGCGCCCGACCAGCCGTTCGCGCTGAGCACCGCGGCCGGCGAGGCGGTGCCCGCGCAGACGTGGCCTACCGCCTGGTGGCCCGACGGCTCGGTGAAGTGGACGGCGCACGCGATCAGCGAGGACGCACCCCGCGCCGAGACCTACCGGCTGGGCGCCGGCCGGCCGGCCACCGGTCCGCACGCGATAGCGGTCAGGGAGTCGGCGGGCGAGATCACCGTCGACACCGGCGTCGTCCAGGTCGCGTTCGCCCGGCACGGGAACCAGGTGGTCCGTTCGGTGCGGCGCGGTGGAACGGTGATCGCGCACTCCGGCCGCCTGGTGGTCTCCCGCCAGGACAAGCCGGACACCGACGACCCCCAGGCGATCCGCTTCGAGTCCTTCACCGGGTCCGTGCGGTCGGTGGTCGTCGAGCAGTCCGGTCCGGTCCGCGCGGTGGTCCGGGTCGAGGGGAGGCACCGCAAGGGTGCCCGCGAGTGGCTGCCCTTCGTGCTCCGGTTCTCGCTGTTCGCCGGCTCCGACGGCATCCGCGTCGTCCACACGTTCCTGTTCGACGGCGACGAGGAGCGCGACTTCATCAACGGCATAGGCGTGCGGTTCACCGTGCCGATGCGGGGCGAGCCGCACGACCGCCACGTGCGGTTCGCGGGGACCGACGGCGGCGTCCTGTCCGAGGCCGTGCGCGGCATCACCGGGCTGCGCCGCGACCCGGGCGCCGCCGTCCGGCAGGCGCAGGTCGCCGGCGAGGCGCTGCCCGACCCGGCCACCTGGGACCAGCGCGTCACGTCGCGCCTGCACTGGATCCCCGCGTTCGGCGACTACAGCCTCAGCCAGCTCACGGCGCACGGCTTCGAGATCCGCAAGCGCACGGGCCAGGGCCACTCGTGGCTCCGGGTCGACGCCGGTCAGCGGGCCGCTGGGCTCGGGTACATCGGGACGCCGTCGGGCGGGCTGGCCTTCGGGATGCGCAACTTCTGGCAGCTCCACCCCACGGAGCTGGAGATCACCGGGGCCGCCACCGAGGAGGCGGAGGCGACGGTGTGGCTGTGGTCGCCGCGCGCGGGCGCGATGGACCTGCGGTTCTACCACGACGGCCTGGGCCAGGACACCTATCCCGAGCAGCTCGACGCGCTCGAGATCACGTACGAGGACTACGAGCCCGGTTTCGGCACCCCGTACGGCGTCGCCCGGACCAGCGAGCTGATGTTCTGGGCCCTCGACGCCACGCCGACCGCCGAACGGTTCACCGAGCTCGCCGTCGCGAACAGCGCGCCGCCGCTGATCGTGAGCAGCCCGGAGCACAACCACGCCGCGGGTGTGTTCGGTTCCTGGTCCCCCGTTGACCGGTCGACGCCGGCCCGCGCGGAGATCGAGGACCGGCTCGACGCCATCCACCTCTACCACCAGGACCAGGTGGACCAGCGGTCCTGGTACGGGTTCTGGGACTACGGCGACGTCATGCACTCCTACGACGGCGACCGGCACCAGTGGCGCTACGACGTCGGTGGCTACGCCTGGGACAACTCGGAGCTCTCCACCGACCTGTGGCTCTGGTACCACTACCTGCGGACCGGCGACGCCGCCGCCTTCCGGCTCGCCGAGGCGATGACCCGGCACACCGGCGAGGTCGACGTCTACCACCTCGGGGTCTGGAAGGGCCTCGGCACCCGGCACAACGTGCAGCACTGGGGCGACAGCGCCAAGCAGGTCCGGATCAGCAACGCGAACTACCGGCGCTTCTACTACTTCCTGACCGGCGACGAGCGCACGGGCGACCTGATGCACGAGCTCGTCGACTCCGACCGCACCTACCTGGTGCTCAACGCGACCCGCAAGATCGACGGGTCCACCGGCCCCTACGACCCCGACCCGGCGGCCCTGCCCTTCGGCAAGACGACGGACTGGGGCGCCGTCGCCGGAGCGTGGCTCACCGAGTGGGAACGGAACGGCGACCCTGCCGCGCGGGAACGCCTGCTCGCGAGCGCCCGGTCGATCGCCGCCCTGCCCAACGGCTGGGTCCAGGCGGACACCACCTACGACCTCGAGACGGCGAGGTTCAGCTCGGGCGCCGACAAGACGGTCTCGGTGGGCAGCCTGAGCTCCGTGTTCGGGCTGATCGAGGTGATGACCGAGCTGCTCGATCTCGTCGACGAGCCCGAGGTCAGGGCCAAGTGGGTAGAGTTCTGCCGGCTGTACAACGCGACGGCGGCCGAGCAGCTGGCAGTCACCGGCTCGTCCTGGGGCAGCCTCAACCTGCGCCAGGCCTACTCGCGGGCCACCGCGTACGCCGCCGTCCGGCTGGACGACGACGCGCTCGCCGACCGCGCCTGGCAGGAGCTGCGCACCGGCCACGCCGGGTACCCGGACGGCCAGGACTGGGGCACGCGCCGCATCGAGCCGCCCCGGGTGCTGCACCCGGTGGACGAGGCCGGCTTCTCGACCAACGCCAGCGCCCAGTACGGCCTGGCGGCGATCCAGTGCCTGGCCCTGGTCGGGCACCGGCTCCGCTGAGCGCGGATGCGCCGCGGTAGGCGAGCGGTCAGGAACGGTTCGTTCGGCGGGTCTCTACCGCTACCGCCGCCAGGCTCAGCAGGCCGCCCGTCACCAGCACGAGGGGCACGAGCATCCAGACGAGCACCACGCACATCACCAGGGCGGCGACCAGCAGCGCCGATCCGGCGACGTCGTCGCGGAAACGGGCGGCGCCGCGCGACAGCAGCTGCCGCACACCGCCGGCGCCCGGCGCGGCCTCGGAGCCGGGCGCCGGGTCGTCGTCGGACCAGGCGGCCGCTGCACGCACCAGCACTACTGCCGCGCACGCCGCGGCCGCCCAGGTCACCCAGCGGACGGCGGACGAGCCCGGGAGCGCGCCCGTCGTCGTCAGCCCGGTGTTGAGGACGACGACGACCACGGCGACCACCAGGAACACCCCCAGCAGCCAGAGCTCCCGCACCGCCGCCAGCCAGTCCCGCACGAAGGTGCGGACGGAGGTGTCGTAGCCGCCGAGATGGCGGCGCAGGTGCGCGACGCCGGCCGCGAGCGCAGCGGGCAGCGTCACCACGGGCACGCTCCCGACGAGGACGAGGAGCCCGGTCAGCAGGGTCTCGCCGAGCAGGGCGAACCGCCCTTCGCCCGGCACGCGAGCGCGCTCCGGCTGCTCCTCGGGCTCGTCGGCCTGCTCCTGAGAGTTCACGGGGACTCCGACTCCTCTGTCGGACGGCGGTCGGCGTCTGCGTCGCTCGTCGTCGGTCCTGAAACGATACAAAGGGACCTTAGCAGCCGTGCGTACGGGTCGAGCCTGCCGAGAGGGGTCTCGACAGGCTCGACCCGCAGTGGGTGGGTGGTCAGCGTCCCGCGGCCAGGGCAGCCTCCGCCTCCGTGAAGAACTGGTCCACCGCGTCGTCCAGGCTGACCGCCTCGTGCGCCAGGTCGCCGTTGATCCGCACGAACGCGGTCTCGACGGTGCCGAATCCCGCGACGGGCGGCGGCGCCGAACCGGTGAGCTGCGGTTCGAGTGCCGCCTCGTACTCCGCCACCTGCGCATCCACGCCCACTGGCTCGAAGCCCTCCAGTGCGGTCGACGACGCCGGGACACCGCGCGAGATGCCGAAGACCTCGCCGACCTCCGGGTCGTTGGTGATGAAGTCGATGAGGGCGGCCGCCTCTTCGGGATGCTCCGACCCTGCGCCCATGGACAGCATCAGGGAGGGCTTGAGGAACAACCCGCGCTGCTCGGGGTCGTCAGCGGGCAGGGGCAGCATCGCGAGGTTCGCGCCGTCGGCGCCCTCGCTGAACCGCACCAGGAAGTTGTCCCAGCTGATCTCGGACGCCGTCTCCTTGGCGCCGATGGCGTCTATCCCCTCGAGCTGGTCCAGGCGCTCCGCCGGCAGGAAGGAACCGTCCTCGTGCAGAGGAGCGGCACGTCCCCACCACTGGGCCAGGTCGTCCTTCGTGAAGCCGAGCGCGCCGTCCTCGAACAGGCTCTTGCCCTGCTGCCCGAGCCAGATCTGGAACAGCCAGAGGAGCTGCGTGTAGTCCACGGAGCCGTGCACCACCGGGTCCTCGCCGGCGCCCGCCTCGGCGACGTCCGCCAGGAACGCGTCGTACTCGTCCCAGGTCAGGTCGCCCTCCGGCACCTCGACGCCGAGCTCCCCGAGCAGGTCCGTGTTCACTATCGTCGCCAGCGTGTTGGTGCTGGTCGGGATCGCGAAGGTCTGGCCGTCGAGCTGCGTGGACTCGACCAGGCCATCGGGCAGCGCCGAGGTGTCGATCTGCTCGCCGACGTGCTCGTCGAGCGGGGCGATGCGCCCGCTCTGCCCGTACTCGGCGAGATAGGCGAGGTCCATCTGGATGACGTCGGGCAGGCTGCCGCTCGCCGCCTCGGTGTTCCGCGCGCTCCAGTAGTCGCCCCACGCCGCGAAGTTGGTGCGCACCTCGACGCCGGGGTTCTGCTCCTCGAAGAGCGCCACCGCCTCCTCGTACCGCTCGGCGCGCGACGTGTCGCCCCACCAGGCGAAGTCGAGGACCACCGTCTCGTCCCCGGCGCCGGTGTCGCCGGCCGAACACCCCGTCATGACCAGCGGCAGCACAGCTGCCGCGGCGATCAGGGCCCGGGCGCTGCGTGCGTCCGTCCGTTTCATCGTGAGCCTCCTTGCTCAGCCGTCTGCGCCTCCGCGCACACCAGGATCCTGCCCGTGGAGCACGGCGAACCGACGGAAACGGACAACAACGGTCAAGCGCATCGACATGTCGGAAGTGCCGGTCACACCGGGGGTCACGCAGGGTTCTGACGGGTCGGTTCAGCGCTGCGCACCGCCGCACGACTCCCGGACCGTGAGCCGCGGCAGCAGGTCGACGTGCCGCGGTGGCCGCCGGTCCTCGTCCTGCTCGGCGATCCGGTCGACGAGGAGGCGGAGCGCCTCGCGACCCAGCTCCCACCGGGGCGGCGTGACGGCGCTCAGCGGCACCGCCGCCAGCTCGGCGTTCTCGTCGTCGTACGCCACGATCGCGAGATCCTGCGGTACGCGCAGCCCCCGGTCCAGCGCGGCCTCCACGAGGCGCGCCGCGTGGTGGTCGGTATGCACGATGACGGCGCGCACCCCGGTGCGGACACACTCGTCGAGCAGGCGGCCGACGGCGAGCTCCAGCTCGGCCGGGTCGTCCTCCCCCTTGGGCAGGGACGCCGTCGGCGCCGCCCCGAGCCCGATCCTGTCGACCGCCTGTCGGTACCCCTCGCGCACGTAGGGGGCGGTCGGTGTCCGGTCGTAGACGGCGAGCGCTATGCGGTCGTGACCGAGCGCGGCAAGGTGCTCGACGGCGACCACCGCGCCGTGGGTCAGGTCCGTCCGGGCCAGGTCCAGCTCGCTGAGCCGCGTCATCCCGTCGATACGGCGCTCCACCAGGACCACCGGAACGGGGATGCCGCACGCCCACGCGGCGAGGTCGGCGGGTTCCCGGCCGCGGGTGGTCGGGGCGATCGCGATACCCGCCGCTCCGAGGGCGAGCATGCGCGCGACCTGCGACTTCTCGACCTCTGGCCGGTAGTGCGAGACACCGAGCACCAGCCGGGCCCGGACCGCTGGGGCGAGGGACTCCATGCCGCGCACGAACTGGGGAAAGTGCGAGGTGGTGCTGGGTACGACGACCCCGATGAGGACGCGAGCCGCCTCGGGCCCCCGCGACGCGCGGAGCGCTATGGCGCCGCCGTGCACGCGCGCCAGCTTGCCGGCCCGGTCGAGCGCCATGATGTCGCGGCGGATCGTGACCTCGGAGACGCCCAGCCGTTCCGCGGCCTCGGCCGACCGGAGGCTCCCCCGCAGCTCGACCTCGCGCAGCAGGTACTCATGCCGGGCCCGCGGCAACCGCACGCTCACCCCGCCCCTCCCTCTGTCGCCCGCCTTGTCGTGGGCGTGGGTTGAGCGGAAATGTTCGATCGGACGCATCGTGCATCCGGGTCGGTGAGACTCCCGCAGTGACGAGTCCTGATACCGCTGTCCATCCCGCCCTCCGACCCGGTCACCGCTGGACCCGCGACCGGTGGCTGACCACCGCCGACCGGCTGCTCGACGCGACGGCGACGTACGCCTCCCCCGGCCGGTCGCTCGTCCGGCTGCCGGGCCCCGTCAGCGCCTCGGGTGCGTGGAGCGACGGGCTGGAGGGTTACGCCCGCACGTTCCTGCTCGCCGCATTCCGCCTGCGGGGCGAGGACGGCGCCGACCCGGGCGGGCTCCTCGAGCGCTACGCCGAAGGCCTGCGCCACGGTACCGACCCCGCGCACCCGGAGCGCTGGCCCCGCATCGACGAGCGGCGCCAGGCCGTCGTCGAGGCCGCCTCCGTCGCGGTCGGGCTGTCCGAGACGCGGGAGTGGCTCTGGGACCGGCTCGACAAGACGACCCGGGAGCGCACTGTCGACTGGCTGGCCGGGATCGTCGGCACCCGGGGATACCGCAACAACTGGATCTGGTTCCAGAACATCGTCGAGGAGTTCCTCGCCTCGGTCGGCGGCCCGTGGGACCAGGCCGACCTCGACCACAACGAGGAGCTCCAGGAGCGCCTGTACGTGGGCGACGGCTGGTACTCCGACGGGCACGGCCGCGACGGCCGGCGGCAGTCCTTCGACTGGTACGCGGGCTGGGCCTGGCACTTCTACCCGGTGCTGCACGCGCGCATCCAGGGCCGTCCGCTCCCGCAACGGCACGCCGACCGGCTGCACGCCTACCTCGGCCAGGCCCAGCACCTGGTGGGCACCACTGGCGCGCCGCTCCTGCAGGGCCGGTCCGCCACCTACCGCCTGGGCATGCTCGCCCCGTTCTGGGCGGGCGCCCTGGCGGGGGCGACGCCGCTCGCACCCGGGCAGACCCGCGCGCTGACGGGCGCGGTCGCCGAACACTTCCTGGCCGCCGGGTCGGTCGACGAGCAGGGGCTCCTGCCGGTCGGCTGGCACGGCCGCTACGACCGCATCCGGCAGCTGTACACCGGCGCGGCGTCGCCGTACTGGGCGAGCAAGGGATTCCTCGGGCTGCTGCTGCCGCCCGACCATGCCGTCTGGACGGCGGAGCCCGAGACGCCCGAGCCCTGGCACGACGGCGCGGTGGTACCGCTGCGCGCGCCGGGCTGGCTCGTCTCCACCACGCCGGAGGACGGTCTCGTCCGCATCGTCAACCACGGTTCCGACCGTCTCATGGAGCATGCGGCGGAGCCGCACGCCGACGACCCGTTCTACCGGCGGACCGCCTACGCCAACCTGGTAGCGCCCCAGCTCTCTCAGGACGCGATAGCCGCGCCCGTCGAGTCCCACGTCGCGCTGCTCGACGCCGACGGCGTGCCGTCCCACCGCGACGGCGTCGACCGGCTCGCGCTCGGCGATCATGTGGCCACCTCGTGGTCGCGGGTGCACTGGCTGGACCTGCCCGCGTCGTCGTCGGACGGCGCCGCCGCCACCTGGGCGTCGATGCGCCGCGGACCGCGCCTGGTCACCGCGTCGGTGGTGCGCGGGCGGTTCGAGGTCCGCATCGGCTGGTACCTCCAGGACGTGCCGGACGGCGTGCCCGGCGACGGTGCGGACGTCGACGGCGCCGCGGCGTGGCCGCTCGACGTCGGCCCGTGGAGCCTGCACGTGGGCGGCTGGGCCCTGGCCGCGCCGGATGCGGCGGGCCTGACCGTCGAGACCGGCTCGGACTGGGTGCGCGCCATCCGGCCCGATGGGCTGTCGTCGCTGGTCAGAGGCCTGACCGGGCTGAGCGTGCCCGGGATCAGGCGACGGCTCGGGGCCGACCCGCTGGGTGCGGCGTCGGCCACCCCGTGGGTGCGCAGCAGCCGGCCCGTGACGCCAGGCGAGGTGGGTGCGGCGCTCGTCGTGCTGACGGGCGCCCCGTCGCCGCTCGACCTGGATGCGGTCGAGTCGGTGACGAGCCTGCCCGACGCCGACCGCACCCGGGTCGCCGTCCGCTGGCGGGAAGGGGCGGTGGACGTCGTCGACGGACCCACCAGCCCTGCCCCGTGAGCGTGCCCCGGTGGGCCGGTCAGCCCTTGAGGCCCTGCGTCGCGACCCCGTCGACGAGGTACCGCTGGAACAGCACGAAGAACAGCAGCACCGGCAGGAGCGCGAGCACTGCCATGGCCATCTGCGCGCCGTAGTCGGAGATCGATGTCTGGTCCACGTACATCCGCAGCGCGATGGGCAGCGGGTAGGTGTCGGGCTGCTTGAGGTAGAGCAGCGGCCCGAGGAAGTCGTTCCACGACCAGATGAAGGCGAAGATCGAGCTGGTGATCACCGCCGGGCGCATCAGCGGGAGGAGCACGAGCCGGAAGATGCCCCAGTGCCCGCACCCGTCGATGCGCGCCGCCTCGTCGAGCTCACGGGGCAGCCCGCGCAGGAACTGCACCATGAGGAACACGAAGAACGCCTCGGTGGCCAGGAACTTGGGCGCCAGCAGCGGCAGGAACGTGTTCACCATGCCCATGGAGTTGAACAGGATGTACTGCGGGATGATCACCACGTGGAACGGCAGCAGCATCGTGCCGATCATGATGGCGAAGTACACCCCGCGCCCCGGGAAGCTGATCCGGGCGAACGCGTACGCCGAGACGGTCGACGACAGGACTACGCCGACCACCGAGCCGACCGCGAGGATCAGCGAGTTGAGGACGAAGGTCCAGAACGAGATCCCGCCGATCCCGCTGAGCGCCGAGACGTAGTTGTCGAGCGTCCACGTCTCCGGCCACAGGTTCACGTTGCCGACGATGTCGCCGTTCGGCTTGAACGTGCTCATCAACATCCACACGCCGGGGTACAGGATCACCACGGCGATCGCGAGCACGGCCACGTGGAAGATCACCGAGCCGGTGCGCCGCCGCTGGCGTGCCTTGCTCGACGACGAGTGGTCCCGGTCCGCACGCGGAGCGGTCCCCGCGCCCAGCGCGGTCGGGCTCGGGTAGCTGGTCTCGCTCATCGCACGTCTCCCGTGTAGTGGACCCACGCACGCGAGGTGCGGAACAGGACGGCGGTGATGATCCCGACGACGAGCACGAGCACCCAGGCCATCGCCGAGGCGTACCCCATCCGGAACTCCGTGAAGCCCTTGATGTAGAGGTAGAACGTGTAGAACAGCGTCGAGTCTGCAGGACCACCGGTACCGCCGGAGATGATGAAGGCAGAGCTGAACACCTGGAACGCGCCGATCGTCTCGAGCAGCAGGTTGAAGAACAGCACCGGGGACAGCAGGGGGATCGTCACCGAGATGAACCGCCGGATCGGCCCCGCGCCGTCGACCTCCGCCGCCTCGAGCAGCTCTGCCGGGATCTGCTTGAGCCCAGCCAGGAAGATCACCATGGGGGCGCCGAACTGCCACACCGCCAGGAGGATCATCATCGGCATGGTCATGTTGGGATCGCCCACCCAGCCACCGCCGGGCAGCCCGAAGAACTGCTGGACCTGGTCGGCGATGCCGTCGTCGATGAACATCGCACGCCACACGATCGCCACGGAGACGCTGGCCCCGATGAGCGACGGCGCGTAGAACATCGAGCGGTACGCGCCCTGGCCGCGGTGCTTCGCGTTCAGCAGCAGCGCCACCGCGAGTGCAGCGGCGAGCTTTACCGGCACGCCCACCAGCACGTAGATGGCGGTGACCTGCGCGGACTTGAGGAACCGCGGGTCGGCGAACAGCGTGGTGAAGTTGTCGATGCCGACGAACTCCGGCGCCTCGAACAGGTTGTAGTCGGTGAACGCGAGGTACAGCGACATCAGCATCGGGCCGGCTGTCAGCAGCCCGAACCCCAGGAGCCACGGGGACAGGAACGCGTAGCCGGCGCGGATGTCGCTCCGCTTGCGCGGCGACCTGCCGGCGCCGCCCCGCGCGGGGGCCGACGTCGCCGTCGTCCCCCGCGCGCTGCCGCGCCCGGCCGCTTGGCCGCGCTCGGTAGTGGTAGCCGACATGGTCATTCCCCGCCGAGGTTCGCTTCGGCGCTCTGGAACCACTGGTCGGCGAACTCCTCGGCGTTGATGTTGCCGTACGCGAGCTCCTCGCCCAGCCGCTTGAACTCGGCCTCGACGACGCCGTAGCCCTCGCCCGGGAGCGGCGTCTCGGCGGTCACCAGGTCGGCCACCTCTTCCTCGTAGGTCACGATCTTCGAGTCGATCGAGCCCTCGGCCAGCTCCATCGCGTCCTTCTGGGCCGCGACGGCGGGCACGCCCTTCGACGTACCGAAGATCTTGCCCACCTCGGGGTCGTTCACCAGGAAGTCGATGAGCGCGGCCGCGGCGTCCGGCTCGTCCGTGTTGGCGGACGACGAGAGCAGCATCGACGGCTTCCAGAACTGCTGCGAGCCGTCGGCGCCCGTGGGCACCGGCAGGATGCCGAGGTTCTCCGTACCCGCACCTGCCGCGTATCCGGCGAGCATGTTGTCCCAGGTGATCTCGGTGGTCGCCTGGCCGACCTGCATCCCGCCGAGCGGCTCGACCTGCTTGGCCCGCTGGATCGGGAAGAACACCTTGTCGTCACGCAGCGGCTGGGAGCGCTCGACCCACGCGACGAGGTCCGCCTTCTCGAAGGCCGGGGAGCCGTCCTCCGCGAACGGAGCCTTGCCCTGCTGGACCAGCCACTGGATGAAGATCCAGAGGGCGCCGGTGTAGTCCGTACCACCGTAGACCTGGGGGTCCTTGTCCGCCCCGGCCTCGCTGACCTCGCGGAGCCAGGCGTCGTACTCGTCCCAGGTCAGACCCTCGGCCGGCGGCTCGATGCCGAGCTCGTCCAGGAGGTCCTGGTGGTAGAACATGCCGAGCGTGTTGGTGCTCGTCGGGATGCCGAACTGGCCGCCGTTGACCGAACCGGAGCCGAGCAGCGTCTCGTCGTAGTCGCCGGTCTCCAGGTTGACGCCGACCTGGCTCGACAGGTCGAGCAGCTGGTTGTTCGACGCGTACTGGTGGATGTACGCGAGGTCCATCTGGAAGACGTCGGGGAGGGTCTGGCCTGCTGCCTCGGTGGTGCGGGCGGTCCAGTAGTCGTCCCAGGCCTGGAACTGGGGCTTGACGTCGATGTTCGGGTACTTCTCCTCGAACAGCTTCACCGCTTCCTCGTAGCGGTTCGCGCGGTCGTCGTCTCCCCACCAGACGAGGGACAGCTCGATGTCCCGGTCGGTGGCGACGGGCGCGGCCTCGGCAGTGGTGGCGGCGTTACCGCCTCCCCCGCACGCCGAGAGGGTGAGCGCGGCGACCGCCGCGATAGCCGTTGCGTGGACGGCGGCCTTACCGGTGGTGGTGCGTGTGCGAACCACGTGAGCCTCCTTGCTCGTACTGCTGTTGGCGCGCCGGCTGCGTCCTCGACGGCCGACTGAATCGATACAATACCGCTCCGGGAAGCGTTGTCCAGGGCTTCAGGTCAGGAATTCGTAACGAAGTGCACCGATACAACCCATCCGCCCCCGACCGCAGGCCCGGTCGCTGGACCGGCCGAGCGTAGGTCTGGTCGCCGCGCGAGCGGCCATGCAGCGACCAGACCTACGTCCGTGCGACGGAGGCGACCAGGCCCACGTTCGACGCCGTCGTGGCGGAGCCGGGCCGTCAGGGCGCGACGGCGGGCGCCGGGGCGACGTCCTTCACCGGGGCCCACGCCGGTCCCGTACCGCGCATGGACTCGTGGAACGGGTCGCCCGGCCCGATCTCGCCCGCCCGGACGACCGCGCCGGTGAACGCCGACCGGTAGATGGCGGCGACCAGCTCGAGCGTGCCGCGCGTGTCACCGACGGTGACCGGGGGCGCCTCGCCGGCCGCGAAGGCCTGGTAGGTCGGCAGGAGCTGGGCAAGGTGTCCGGAGGGCAGGGCCGCGGGGTCCGACTGCCAGAGCTGGCCGACGTCGGCCCGGTCCTTCGCGGGCGTGAACGTCCAGTCGGCGTCGTCGTACCCGTACAGGTGCGACAGCTCGATGGTCGCCGCCTCGGTGTCGAACCGCAGGTCGGAGGTCTCCCGCGGGGACAGCAGGGAGTTGGTGATGGTCGCCATCGCGCCGTTGGCGAAGCGCACTATCGCCATCGACACGTCCTCGGTGTCCACGCGCCGGGCGAGCCGTCCGGCCATCGCCGTCACCTCGGACCAGGGTCCGAGGACCGCCAGCAGCAGGTCGAACTGGTGGATGCCGTGGCCCATCGTGGGCCCGCCGCCCTCGGTGTCCCATCGCCCGCGCCACGGCACCTCGAAGTACTCGGGCGCGCGGAACCACATGGTGTCGCAGGTCGCGACGAGCGGGCGGCCCAGCGCACCGTCGTCGAGCAGCCGCCTGAGCTGACGCAGGCCGTGCCCGAACCGGTGCTGGACCACCTGGGTGAACGTCGCGGTGGAGGCGGCCTCGGCCTCCGCGATCAGGTCGATCTCGGCGAGCGAGAGCGTCGCCGGCTTCTCCACGACCACGTGCACGCCGGCCTTGAGCGCGGCGACCGCCGCGTCCACGTGAGCGCCCGGCGGGGTGCACACGTGCAGCACGTCGGTGTCGGCGAGCACCTCGGCCAGGTCGGTGCCGTGTCCGGCGACGCCGTACTGCTGGGCGAACGCCTCAGCCCGTGCCGGGTCGATGTCGAGGGCGTGCGCCAGGACGGCGTCCACCCCGTGCTGCGGCAGCGCTGCGATCGCTTCCGCATGGGTCCCGGCGATGGCACCCGTACCCAGGATCGTGACTCTCATGTCTCTCCGTCCTCATCGACGTGGTGAATCGTTTCACCGTCCGCTGCCGACCGTACCAGCCCTCGTTGAGTGCGGGATATTCGCCCCTGCAGCTGGGCTCAACGGGCGAATATCCCGCACTCAACAGAGAGGGTTAGCGGACCGAGGCGATCTCCTCCGCCACCGCGTCCAAGAAAGTCTCCGGGGTGGTTTCCGGCAGCAGGCCCTGCAGTCCGAGCAGGGCCCGGACGTCCTCCTCGGCACCGGCCAGTCCCTCGACGTCGCCCAGACCGTCGGAGCCGCCCGGTACCTCGAAGGCGCTGACCACCGCCTCGAGCTCCTCGGCCCGCGGGTCGTCCACGCCCTCGCCGGAGAGCGTCCGACGCCGGACGAACTCCGCCCAGGCGGCCAGCGCGAACGCCACACCGCGCGGCTCCCGGCCGGCGGCCAGCGCGTCCGCGAGGACGCCGCCCCACCGGTACGGGATCTTCTGCGTGCCGTCCATCGCCACCTGCGCCGTGGTGTGCCCGGTGTGCGGGTTGGCGAACCGGGCGAGGATCTGCTCGCCGTACTGGTGCAGGTCCAGGCCCTCGGGCGGGGTGAGCGTCGGCAGCGCGTCCTCGAAGAGGTACTGCCGGGCGCGCTCGGCGATCGCGGGGTCGGCCATCGCCGCCGCGATCGTCGTATGCCCCGCGAGCCACCCGGAGTACGCGACCAGGGAGTGCGTCCCGTTCAGCAGCCGCAGCTTGGCCTGCTCGAACGGCGCGACATCCTTGGTCAAGGTGGCCCCGGCCGCCTCCCACGCGGGGCGCGGGCCGGCGAACCGGTCCTCGATCACCCACTGCGCGAACGGCTCACCCACCACGAGCCCCTCGTCCCGCGCGCCCAGCGCCTGCGCGACGTGGTCGCGCTGCTCCGGCGTCGTCGCGGGCACTATCCGGTCGACCATCGAGCACGGGAAGGTGACGTGCCCGTCCAGGAATCCGCGCAGGGCATCACCCTCCGCCCCGGGCAGGCCCGCGTCCACGGCCTGCCGCACCAGACGTTCGAGCACACGCCCGTTGTCCACCATGTTGTCGCAGGTCAGCACGGTGATCGGCGCCCCGGACGCGGCGCGCGCCGCGAGGCCGCGGACCAGGAGCCCGATCGCCGACGTCGCCGGGCGCACCGGCGACCCACCCTGGGCACCGGCCTGCACACCGGCCCGGAGCACCTCGAGGTCCCCCGCGACGGCGTCCAGGTCGAGCGCCCCGTCCGGCGTCCGGGCGTACCCCTTCTCCGTGATCGTCAGCGTGACCACATGGGTGGACGGCGCCGCGAGCGCCGCCAGCACCCGCTCGGTCTCCTCCGCGGGGTAGGCGACGTCGACCACCGAGCCGATCAGCTCGACGGACGACTCCTGCTCGCCCGCCGTCAGCACCGCGTACACGCCGCCCTGCGGGCGGAGCTGGTCGCGGACGGTCGCCGACCGCTGGGTCACGCCGAGGATCCCCCACGAGGTGTCGCCCGTGGCGATCGCCGCGCGTTCGGTATAGACGGCCTGGTGCGCTCGGTGGAACGCCCCGATGCCGAGGTGGACGATGCCCACCGCCGTCGGCATCACCGGCGCGTCGATGCCCACGGGGACGTTGTCCCGGTGCAGGCGGTCGTCAGTCATCGCGTGTCTCCTTCACCTGTGCCACGAGCTGCGTCGGGTTCACGAACCGCAAGGCAGCCACGAGCATGACGAGCATGGTCGCTGTATAGATCACCGACATGGCCGAGATGAGCTGTCTCGCCTCACCACCGCCGGCGGATGTCATGCCACGGTAGATCGCTACGACGAGTGTGTCCGATCCAGGGCCGGACACGAGGAACGTCAGCTCGAACAGCCCGACGGTCCGGACGAGCACGAGGATCGCCGCGGCGAGGATACCGGGCACGAGCAGCGGGGCGAGGACCCGCGTGAACACCTGCCGGGTCCGCGCCCCGCACATCCGGGCGGCGGACTCGATGGCCGGGTTGATCTGCTCGATGAACGGCGTCATGGTCAGGATCACGAACGGCACGGACGGGACGAGGTTGACCAGCACGACGGCGGTCAGCGTGCGCCCGAGCCCGAACGAGTACATGACCGTCGCGAGCGGGATGCCGTAGGTGATGGGTGGCATGAGCACCGGCAGCAGGAACAGCAGCATGATCGCGCGCTTGCCCGGGAAGTCGCGGCGGGCGAGCACATACGCGGCGGGCACGCCAACGGCCACGGAGATGACGACGACGAGCGCCGCCACGCCGACCGTGACGCCGACGACCTCGCCCAGCGCGAACCGGTCCCAGGCCTCTGTGTAGCGCTCGGTGGTCAGGCCATCGGGCAGCCAGGTGTCGAACCACTGCCGTCCGAACGAGTCGACGACCACCGCGACGAGGATGCCCAGCAGGAACACCCCGAACGCCGTCATGCCTGCCCAGACGAACCAGGTGGACGGCCGGGCGGCGATCGGCCGCTCGAGCGTTGAAGCGGCCATCAGCCCTTCCCTCCGGTCGTCCCTCGGTACAGCAGCGACCGCAGGCCCAGCACGGCCACCACGACGATCAGCTCTACCGCGCCCATCATCAGCGCGATGGTGGACGCCATCGCGTAGTCGTTCTGCTCGCCGAACGCCCGGAACGCCATGAGCGACATGACCCGGGTCTCGCCCATGGCGTCACCGACGAGCCGCGCCGACGGGAACACCGAGAAGGCGAGCACGAACGTCAGCACGAAGGTGGTCGCGAGGCCCGGCGCCAGCAGGGGCAGGATGATCCGCCGGAACCGCTGCCACCAGCCTGCGCCGAGCGTCTTGGCCGCCCGTTCCAGCGACGGGTCGATGCCCGACAGATAGGACGAGATGAGCAGGAACGCGAACGGGAAGCCGGTGATGACCAGGGAGAACATGACGCCCAGGTAGTTGTTCACCAGCTTGAGCGGTTCGTCGATGAGGCCGATCTCGAGCAGCGTCCGGTTGATCCAGCCCTGCCGTCCCGCGAAGATCAGCAGCCCCTGGGCGGTGAGCACGGTGCCCAGCGTGATGGGCAGCACCAGCAGCGACGTCAGCAGCCGCTTGCCGCGGAACCGGTGCCGCAGCACCATCGCGACCGGCACCGACGCCAGCACGTTGAACAGGGCCGCGGGGAGCGCGAGCCGCATGGTGATACCGACGGAGTCGAACACGAACGGGTCGCGGAAGAACGCCACGTAGTTCGCGAAGATCCCGCCGCCCCACTGTTCCTGCATCGCCGCGGTGGGCTGGACGGTGAGCCCTATCCCGTACGAGAACGGGTACACGAACAGCGCGACCGCCACGACGAGGCCGGGCACCAGCAGGAGCAGGATCGGGTCGACGCCCCGCTCGGCCAGGCGGTGCCGCAGGCTCGCGGTGGCGCGCCCGGCCCGCGGCCCGCCACCCCCGCTCGAGCTCATGCCGCCACCTGCACCGGCGCGACGGCGTCCAGCGACTCCGGGAACACCAGTACCCGCTCGACCGGCGCCGTCAGCCGGACCGCACTGCCGACCTGCGGGGCCGCCGGCGTCCTTGCGTGCAGCATCGTGTCGCCGGTCTGCACCCCGACGGCGTGCTCGCGACCGTGGTACTCGACCACGGCGACCGTGCCGGGAACGGCGCCCGCTCCGCTGGTCGATGCGGGCTCGCCCTGCTCCACCACGAAGTCCTCCGGCCGGATCGCCACCCGCACCTGGTCCCCCGCGCTCAGGGCGCCGACCGCGCGCCCCGTGAGCCGGACCCCGCCGTCGGCCGTCCCGGGGAGGGCGACCACCACCTCGCCCCCGGACGCCGACACGACAGTCGCGGTCAGGATGTTGCGGTACCCCATGAAGTCGGCGACGTACCAGCTCGTCGGGCTCTCGTAGAGCTCGTCGGGCGTGCCCACCTGCTGCACGCGACCCTCCCGCATGACGACGAGTCGGTCGGCCAGGGACAGCGCCTCCTCCTGGTCGTGCGTCACGTAGATGGTCGTGAGCCCCAGCGACTGGTGCAGACGCCGGATCTCCGTGCGCATGTCGAGGCGGAGCTTCGCGTCGAGGTTCGACAGGGGCTCGTCCATGAGCACCAGCGACGGTTCGAGCACCACCGCGCGCGCGATCGCGACTCGCTGCTGCTGCCCGCCCGAGAGCTGGCCCGGCAGCTTCTTCGCGTGGTCGCCGAGCTTGACGAGCTTGATCGCCTCGCGCACCCGCGAGTCGATCTCGGCCCGGGGCCGCCCCTGCATCTGCAGGCCGAACGCGACGTTCTTCTCCACGGACAGGTGCGGGAACAGCGCGTAGGACTGGAACACCATGCCGAACCCGCGGCGCTCGGGCGGCAGGGTGTCGATGCGCTTGCCGTCGAGCAGGATCTCGCCGTGCGTCAGCGGGAGCAGGCCGGCGAGGCAGTTCAGCGCGGTCGACTTGCCGCAGCCCGACGGCCCGAGCAGGGCGACGAACTCGCCGGACCTGATCGTCAGGTTCAGGTCGGACAGCGCGTCGACCCCGCCGAACCGCCGTCCGACACCGCGCAGCTCCAGGGAATCGAAGTCGCTCACCTAGGACTCCTCCTCCACCTTGCCGCCGCCGACCTCGCGGTCCCAGATGTCGAACGCCTTGACCATCGACTCGGCGTCGAGCGGCACGACGGCGTCCTGCGACTCGATGAGCTCGTCGAACAGGGGCCGACCGAACTCCTCGATCACGTCCTGCGACTTCTGCGGCGCGAGGTCCAGCGTGGCGCCCTCGACGGCCGGGCCGGGGTAGAAGTAGCCGGCGTCGTACGCCTTGGCGTTCTGCTCGGGAGTGAGCATGTCCTGCAGCAGGAGCATGATCGCGCTGATCTTGTCCGCGCTCTGCCCCTTCGGGATGGCCGCGTAGTGCGCGTCGGTCACCCACGTGAAGTCGTCGAACGCGGCGGCCTGCAGCTTGTTCGGGAGCTGGCCCTCGGCGCGCGGGGCGATCTCCCAGCCGGTGGTGGTGGGGATCATCGCCCAGGTGCCGTCGGCCATGTTGGTCACGACCTGGCCGGTGCCCGTCGGGTAGGTGTCGACGTACTCGCCGAGCTCCTTGAGGTACGCCCAGGTCTTGTCCCAGCCGTTCTCGGGGTCGGTCGGGTCCTCGTCACCCAGGATGTAGGGCAGGCCCATGAGGAACGTCCGGCCGGGACCGGAGTTCGCGGGGCGGGCGTACCCGAACTTGCCGGGGTTGGCCTTCGCCCACTCCAGCAGCTCCTCCGGGGTCGCGGGCGGCGCGTCGACGACGTCCGGGTCGTACTGCAGCAGCGGCCCCGACGGGTAGTACGTCGTCACCACACCGAAGCCCTGGGCGAGCTCCTGCATCTTCGCGGCGGGCTCCAGGTAGTTCTCCTGGTTCGACACCCGGTCGCCGTAGTCGTCCACGATCGGCAGCCACAGGTCCTGGCTGATGCCGGCGGCCAGCCCGTCGTTACCGGTGAAGACGACGTCGATGGACAGGTTGCCGCTGTCGACCTGCGGCTTGACGATGCCCGTGACGTCGGGGGCGCCGCCCGTCTCCCAGGTGACCGACTCGATGACGTCCGGGTTGTTCTCGACGAACTCGTCGACCATGCCCTCGGTGAGCCGCTGGTTGCCCGCGACGTCGAGGATGTTCAGCGTGACGGGCTCGGAGGGCGTGTCGGGGACGTCCGCCGCGTCGGTGACGGCTCCGCCTGCCTCGCCGCCGGGGGGCGCGGGCGGGGTACACGCGGTCAGCAGGGTCAGTGCCGCGACGCCGGCGAGCGCCACAGCCTTCTTCGAGGTGCGCATGGTGCCTTCCTCTCTCTCGGGCTCCTTCGCCCAGGGATTGTTGCCGGGACGGGCGTCAGTTGACCGGCCCGGCAGGGACGGGTCCTGTGGACCCGCGAATCGTGAGCTCCACGGGGAGCTGTGAGCTGACGGACGTCCCGCCGCGCAGGCGGGCCAGTAGCAGGTCGACGGCGCGGCGGCCCAGCCGGGCGAGCGGTGCGTGCACCGTCGTGAGCGCGGGCGAGACGAGGGTGGCGAGCTGGACGTCGTCGAACCCGACGACGGACATCTCGCCCGGTACGTCCACGCCGCGGTGCCGGAGCCGGTCCAGGATCCCGAGCGCCATGAGGTCGTTGAACGCGACGACGGCGGTCACGCCGCTCGCCAGGGCGTAGTCGGCTGCCTGGGTGCCGCCCGCGAAGTACGGCTGGAAGGTACCGAGCTCCACCAGCTCGACGTCCCGCTGCTCGGCGGCAGCCTTCAGCCCGGCGACACGGCGGCTGCCCGACCAGGACGACGGCGGGCCGGCCGCGACGCCCACCTTCCGGTGCCCGAGCGCGTACAGGTGCCCGAGCACCTGGGCGACGCCGTCGGCGTCGTCCACCGAGACGCACGGGACCTCCGGCGTCTCGGGGTCGGAGCCGCCTGTCAGCTCCCGGCTGGCCAGGACGGCGGTCACGCCCACGAGCGCCGCGCGCAGCTCCGCGTCACCCGACCGCGGCGAGGCGAGGACCAGGCCGTCCGTCCGGGCGGCGAGTGCGCCGATCAGCTCGGCCTCGACGTCCGGGTCCTCGTCGGAGTCGGCGACGAAGACCTCGTAGCCCTCCGCGCGGGCGCGCGCCTGCACTGCCTTGGTCACGGTGGCGAAGTAGGGGTTCTCCAGGTCGGGCACCAGCAGGCCGACGGCGTGCGTGCGCCCCATCCGCAGGCCGCTCGCCGCCTGGTTGGGCCGGTAGCCGAGCTCGGTAGCGATGCGGGTGACCCGGTCGCGGGTCTCTGCGGCCACACGTTCCGGGGAAGCGAGGGCGCGCGACACCGTGGAGATCGAGACCCCGGCGGCGCGAGCGACGTCGTGCACCGTGACCATGGCACCCCCTCGTAACCGTTGCGACGCTGCAAACGTTTGCACCATACCCTAGGTTAGAGTGCAAACGTTCGCACCACCCTCCGTCCGGCCGCCCGACCGGCCCGGCAATGACGCCAGGAGCACACGAATGACCGCATGGACCCTGCACCCCGACCGAGCGCTACCCGCAGACCCCGTGACGCGGCCGATCGCCCGCGAGATCTACGAGGCGGTGCAGGACCTCCCGATCGTGTCGATGCACGGCCATGTCGACGTCACGGCCTTCGCCGACGACGAGCCGTTCCCCGACCCGGCGCAGCTCCTCGTGGTGCCCGACCACTACCTGACGCGGATGCTCGTCTCGCAGGGTGCGCGGCTTCCGGAGCTGGGTGTGGGGCCTGCTGACGGGCCGGGGTTCGAGTCGGACCCCCGCGAGATCTTCAGGCGCTTCTGCGCGGGCTGGAAGCACTTCCGCGGCACGCCGACGCGGTACTGGATGGAGCATGAGCTCGTCGAGATCTTCGGCGTCACGGTGCGGCCCTCCGCCGAGACCGCCGACGAGATCTACGACCAGATCGCCGAGACCCTGGCCGACCCGGCGTTCCGGCCGCGCGCCCTGCTCGACCGGTTCGGCATCGAGATCATCGGCACGACCGACCCTGCCTGGAGCACGCTCGAGGAGCACGCCCGCCTCGCCACCGAGCTGCCGGGCCGCGTGCTGCCGACCTTCCGCCCGGACCCGCTGCTGCACCCCGCCCGGGCGACCTGGCACGGCGACCTGGAGCGCCTCGCCACGGCGTCGGGCATCGCGACCGATACCTATGCGGGCTACCTGGCGGCGCTCCGCGAGCGCCGCGCAGCCTTCGTCGCGGCAGGCGGCCTCGCCACCGACCACGGCCACCTCAGCGCGGACACCACCCCCCTGCCGGACGACGTCGCGAGCAGCCTGTTCGAGAAGGCACTGCGGGGCGACGCCGACGGATCCGGGATCAGCACGGCGGAGGAGTCCGCGTTCTCCGCGCACATGCTGTTCCAGATGGCGGCGATGTCCGTGGAGGACGGCCTGGTCATGCAGTTCCACCCCGGTGTGCTCCGGGATCACGACCCCGCCGTCGCCGCCACGTTCGGCCCCGACAAGGGGTACGACATCCCCGTCGTCACCGAGTTCGCGCGCGGCCTGCGGCCGGTCCTGGAGGCGTTCGGCAACTCGGCGAGCTTCCGGATGATCGCGTTCACCGTCGACGAGGACGTGTACTCGCGCGAGCTGGCGCCGCTGGCGGGCGTGTACCCGGCGCTCCGCCTCGGCGCGCCCTGGTGGTTCCTGGACGCTCCCGATGCGATGCGCCGGTTCCGGGAGGCGGCGACGGAGACCGCGGGGTTCTCGAACATGTCGGGCTTCGTCGACGACACCCGCGCGTTCTGCTCGATCCCCGCACGCCACGACCTGGCCCGCCGGGTCGACGCCGGCTACCTGGCCCGGCTGGTCGCCGAGCACCGCCTAGATCTGGACGAGGCCGTCGACACGGCCGCCGCCCTGGCCTACCACCTGCCGAAGCAGGCGTACGCGGCCCGCTGACCCGAGCTTGTCGGGACCCAATCCCCTTCGAGGTCTACGTTTCTCCCTTCTGAAGCGTTTCAGAGCGGAGAAACCTAGACCTCGAGGGGGAGGCGGCCGGGCCGCAGGGACGGGGCCAGCGGAGCGCCCGGAGCGAGCGCCAGCTTCGCGAAGCGTTCGCCGATGCGGCGGTGCGTGGCGGAGTCCGGGTGGAGCCGGTCGGGCAGGGGCAGCTCCTCGGCGTCGGCGTGGCCGTACAGCTCGAGACCGTCGAGGTGGTGCAGGTTCGGATCGTCGGCCGCGCGCTCGCGCACTATCCGGGCGAGCTGTTCGCGGATGACGGTGAGGGTGAGCTTGCCCGCCGCGCGCTCGGCAGGGTCGCCGGTCGCGCGGAACCGGAGCTGGCCCTCGGCGAGGGCGTCGGTGTCGAAGGCGCCGGGGCCAGGTGTGTCCTCGTGGATCGGGCAGAGGATGGGCGAGATGACCAGCAGAGGCGTGTCCGGGTGTCCGTCACGCACGGTGTCGAGGAACCCGTGGACGGCGGGCCCGAACGCGCGCAGGCGCATGAGGTCGGTGTTCACGAGATTGATGCCGATCTTCAGGCTGATCAGGTCGGCCGGGGTGTCGCGCATGGCGCGGGCGGTGAACGGGTCGAGCAGCGCGCTCCCGCCGAACCCGAGGTTGACCAGGTCGACGCCGCCGAGGGCCGCAGCGACCGCCGGCCAGATGCCCGTAGGACGCAGCGCGTTGGAGCCCTGGCTGATCGAGCTGCCGTGGTGCAGCCACACGGGCCGCCGATCCGCCGAGGGCCGCACCGGCGCGTCCGTGCGCAGCTCGACGAGCTCTACCGTCTCGTTGTGGGGCAGCCAGAGCTCGACGGACTTCTCGCCGTCGGGCAGCCCGTCGAACCGGACGCCGTCGACGCCGCCCTCCGCGACCTCGCGTGATCCGGTGGCCATGTCGATGGTCACGACGGTGGCCGAAGCAAGGCTCCCCTGCCCGACGAGCCGGCCGTCGACGACCAGGTCGAAGACGCCGAGGGGGCGAGCGGGAGCACCGCGGAAGCCGAACCGGGTAGCGAGCGCCCGCAGCTCGATGCTCGTGGCGGCGGTGGTGACGGCGAGCCGCACGCCGGACGGCTGCGACTCGACCATGGCGAGCTGCGGGTCGGCGGCCTGGGCGAGCGCCCGGGCCGGCAGCCGGTGCACGCGCACGCCGGTCGGCGTCTGCTCGAGCTCGGGTGCGCCGCGCAGCAGGTCAGCGGTCACAGGGGTGGTGTGCGTGTGGAGCCGTGCGGTCATGTCCCACAGCGTATGGGCGCCGGTCCCGGATTCGCTGTGCGCTGTGCCTACCGCATCGTGGAGAGGGAACCCCCTGCCGGGAGTAGACCTGAGCCCGCTCGCTGAGGCACAGTTCAAGCACGCCCCCCACATATCTGCATATCAACCGCAAGACGGACGGGACGATCCATGACCGGTGACAGTAAGCGCTCCGTGCCCCATCCGGCCTGGCTGCCCGACGACGCGTTCGCCGCGATCGGCAGCCGCCGCGTGGTGGTGGCCGGCGACGGCGTCCTCGCGGGAACGGTCGCGGAAGAGGTGGCGGCCGCGACGGCGCGGTTCGGCGGGGCGTTCTCGCGCCTCGAGGCGGGCGACGGCGTGGCCGACGCCGAGCTGGTGCTGACGCTCGCGCACTTCGACTCCTCGTCGGCAGACCACTCGCCCGACGAGAGCTTCCGGTTCACGCGCGAGGCGGGCGCCGTCGTCGTGCAGGCGGAGACCGATGCCGGGCTGCTGCACGGCCTGTTCCACGTGGTGCGCCTGGGCGAGGCGGCGTTCGAGAGGCCGGACGCCGACGAGACGCACGCCCCCGCCACCGGCCTGCGGATGCTCGACCACTGGGACAACGTTGACGCGCACCCCGTGATGGGCCAGGTGGAACGTGGATACTCCGGCGGCTCCATCTTCTACGACAACGGTTTCGTCCGCGCGGACCTGTCGCGAGTCGAGCGGTACGCGCGGCTGCTGGCCGCCGTCGGGATCAACCGGGTGGCGATCAACAACGTCAACGTGCACCAGCGCGAGGCACGCCTGCTGACCGACGACCTGGGCGACGTCGTCCGGATCGCCTCCGTCTTCCGGCGCTGGGGCATCCAGGTGCACCTGTCGGTGTCGTTCGCCTCGCCGATCACGCTCGGCGGCCTCGCCACGTCGGACCCGCTCGACCCGGGTGTGGCGCACTGGTGGGTGCGCACGGCGGGACGGGTGTGGGACGCAATACCGGACTTCGGCGGGTTCGTGGTCAAGGCCGACTCCGAAGGTCAGCCCGGTCCGTTCGCCTACGGGCGCACGCATGCCGACGGCGCGAACATGCTGGCCGCCGCCGTCGAGCCGTACGACGGCCTGATCCACTGGCGCGCCTTCGTCTACGACCACAGGCAGGACTGGCGCGACCGGTCCACCGACCGCGCCCGCGCCGCCTTCGACCACTTCCAGCCGCTCGACGGCGCCTTCTCGGACAACGTGATCGTGCAGGTCAAGTACGGCCCGCTCGACTTCCAGGTGCGGGAGCCGGTCTCACCGGTCCTCGCCGCCATGCCCCGCACCCGGATCGCCCTGGAGCTGCAGGTCACCCAGGAGTACACGGGTCAGCAGAAGCACGCCGTCTACCTCGGGCCGCAGTGGAGCCAGCTCCTCGGGTTCCGGTTCTGGGACCTGGCCGGAGGGGACGGCGGTTCCCCCACCGTCGCGGACCTCGCGACCGGCCGCGGTGAGTCCGCCGAGGACCCGGGTACGTGGCACAAGCCTGCCGGCGGCTTCGCCGCCGTCTCGAACGTCGGCGACGACGAGTTCTGGACCGGGCACCCGTTCGCCCAGGCCAACCTCTATGCGTACGGGCGGCTGTGCTGGGACCCGACCCTGGACCCGGCCACCGTTCTCGACGAGTGGGTGGGCCTCACCTTCCCGGGTGCGCCCGACGCCGTCGGGCAGGCGGTGCACGCGGTGCTCGACCGGTCCTGGGAGACGTACGAGCAGTACACGGCGCCGCTCGGCGTGGGCTTCATGGTGCGCCCCGGCCACCACTACGGGCCCGACGTCGACGGCTACGAGTACACCCCGTGGGGCACCTACCACTTCGCGGACCGGGACGGGATCGGCGTCGACCGGACAGCGCGGAGCGGCACCGGCTACACGAGCCAGTACCCGTCACCCTGGCGCGAGACCTACGGGTCGCTGACGACCTGCCCGGACGAGCTGCTGCTGTTCTTCCACCACGTGCAGTACGCGCACGTGCTGCACAGCGGGAAGACCGTGATCCAGCACGTCTACGACACCCACTTCGAGGGCGTCGAACGGGTCGAGGCGATGATCCGCGCCTGGTCGGCCGTCTCGAAGCTCGTGGACCCACGTCTCTCCGAGCGCGTCGCGGAACGGTTCGCGGAGCAGCTCCGCTCCGCCACCGAGTGGCGCGACCAGGTGAACACCTACTTCCTACGGAAGTCGGGCGTCCCGGACGAGCGGGGGCGCAGGATCTACCCGTAGCGGCGGCACGACCGGCCCGGACGCTTGATGGAAGTCCGGTCGTTCAGGCCGGTCGCGGGACGTGCCGGGTGTGGCTGAACGTGCCCTTGCCGAAGGCCAGCGGCGCGACGTGCGGGCGCCCGTCGGCGCGCACGGTGGTCACCCAGGTCATCTGGGCGTTCTCGAGCACCTCCTGGGTGGCCTGCCAGCTGGTCGGCTCGGCGTCCGGCTCGCTGAACCGGGTGTCGATGGCGGTGATCGGATCGTCCATGATCGCGCTCCTCGGGCTTGTGCGGAAGCGGCTGAGCTCCTCCCCTTCGAGGTCTAACTTTCTCCCCTATGAATCGGTTCAGTGCGGAGGAAGTTAGACCTCGAAGGAGTGGACCCGTGGCGCCGCTACCAAGCCCGACGGTCTAGGGACGCGGAACTCATCGCCGTGGTGGACTGCTCGGCGTTTGGCCAGGTGCCGGAGACCGGCTAGGCCGTTTCCCCGCGCGGGCCGTACATGATCACGGCGACGCCGGCCAGGCAGATCAGCGCCCCCATGACGTCCCAGCGGTCGGGGCGAAAGCCGTCGACGACCATGCCCCGGACCAGGGATCCGGCCACGAAGACGCCGCCGTAGGCCGCCAGGATGCGGCCGAAGCTGGCGTCGGGCTGGAGGGTCGCGAAGAAGCCGTACAGGCCCAGCGCGATCACTCCGGCACCTATCCACAGCCAGCCCCGGTGCTCACGGACGCCCTGCCACACGAGCCAGGCGCCGCCGATCTCGAACGCGGCAGCGGCGATGAACAGGATGATCGAGCGCATGACCATGCCACGACGGTAGACCTTCGAGTCGGCTCGAAGGTCAAGCACGGAGATCAGCCCGCGTCGAACCGCTCCTCGCCCTCCAGGTCGGGGTCGTCCTTGGGGTGCTCGCCGGGGATCGCCTTCTCCCCCGCCGGGTCCTCGGTCGTGCGGTCGAGGTCGTCGTCCTGCCCCGGCACGTCACGCGGTCCCGGGTTGCTGCTGCCCTGTACGTCGTCGTCGGCGGAGACGGGGTCGACGCGCGGTCCGGGATTGGCCTGCGGCGTCGGTGCGTCTTCGGTCCGGTAGTTCTCGCTCTCGCTCATGCTGGACTCCCTCCGGCTCGGTGATGCGGCGGCGTGGCCATAGGGACGACCGCGCCACCTTCTCGACCGTACGGCGGTGCCGTCCCGCTCGCACCCGCCCCTCTACGACGGCGTATCGCCGGGCACCTTCACGTCCTCCACCTGGGCGCGCGCCGGAAGGCCGGTATCCCAGAACTGGATGGTCTGCAACGCCCAGTAGAGCGCGAAGATCAGCATCATCGCCGTCTCGACCACGAACAGCGTCTGCGGGAACAGGTCCGGCAGGAACCGGTCGAGGACCACCATGGTCGCCATGCCCACCACCAGCACGGCGGCCATCGCCGCCGCGATCCAGCGGTACCAGACCCGGTACGCCCGGGCCGACATACCCCGCAGCCGCTCGAGCGCCTGAGCCGTGACCGCGTGGTCCGAGCCGTTGATCCAGGCGACGGCCACCAGGCACGCGAACAGCAGGACCGCCGCCGTGTAGTGCGCCGACCGCAGGAAGCTCGCGGGCCACACCAGCAGCCACACGCCCGTCCCCGCCCAGGTCAGCCACGTGAGCCAGAGGTCCCAGCCCCCGCGCCCGCCGAGGTCACGCCGCCGCGGCCAGGTCGCCAGCACCAGGACCAGCCCACCGACGAGGAGCAGCGTGCCCACGTTGTTGCCCACCCGCTCCGGCACCTCGACGCAGTACGGCTCGTCACCGCACATCACGGCGTCGAGGGGCGTCGGGATCAGCGCCACCAGGACCGCGAACATACCCGCGAAGTTCAGCAGCACCTCCTCGGCCCCGTGCCTGCCCTTGATCGCGATCAGACACGTGCCGATACCCACCAGCGTGCCCACGAAGATGCTCTGCACGGGCGAGTAGAAGTACGCGCTGATCGACGCGTGCCACCACTCCTCGCCGGAGTCGAGCCTTCCGTGGTCGGCGGCTATCTGCATCGTCAGCGACACGAACAGCACCAGCACCCCCGCCACTATCGCTACCCGCAGATAGCGGTACGTCAGCCGTACCGGGTCCCCCTGCTTGATCGCCATGCGCTCACTGTGGCGCACGTGCCACAGATCGGACAATGTTGCACCGGCGACGTCCGGTCACGATCCGCCGGTGAACCGCTCCTCGACGTCGGCCAGCAGGGGGCCCGCGTTCCGCAGCACGAGGCCGAGCCATACTGCCGCGAGCAGGCCGAACAGCGCCTCGGTGGTCAGTGCCACGATCCCCGCGGCGAGAACCAGCAGCGAGAGGGCGCCCAGCGTGACGAGCGGGCGCGCACCGAGGAAGTGCGCGGCGAGGCGGGCGGCGTCCCGCGTCCGGAAGCCGAAGAACGACA
This sequence comes from Promicromonospora sp. NPDC023805, assembly GCF_040639635.1. Taxonomy (NCBI): domain Bacteria; kingdom Bacillati; phylum Actinomycetota; class Actinomycetes; order Micrococcales; family Promicromonosporaceae; genus Promicromonospora; species Promicromonospora sp. NPDC023805. The sequence continues at coordinate 47,520 of NZ_JBFAAH010000018.1, forward strand.
CGATGGTCAGCGCGTTCACCAGCCACAGGAGCAGAACCACGCCGACGGCCACCAGCACGCCGGCGAACCAGCCGGGCACCCCGCCCGCGCCGACGTTCGCCAGCCCCAGCAGGATCACCAGCCCGAGCACCAACCCGGGCACCCACACCTTGAGTGCGTCCGCCCAGTTCAGCCGGTATCCGCGCCAGAACGACGACGCCGGGGTGAGCCCCTCGGCCTTGCTGCGGTCGCGGAGCGCGAACAGCGCCGCCGACACCGCGGGCCCCACGGGCACCAGGCACAGCGCGAACAGCGGCGCGTTGCCGGGCGCGCGATCCAGGAAGAGCGAGGCCAGCGCCCCGGGCAGGACGGCGACCATGAGCAGCACCTCGACGATCAGGTACCAGTAGACGACGGCGGTCGCGCGCCCGAGGACGCCCTCCCCGAACTCGCGGCGCTCGCCCTCACGGGGCCCTCCGCCGGTGCTCACGCGGGGGCTTCCGGGGAGTCCTCGCGCAGCAGCAGCACGTCGGTCGGGTTGAGCACCAGGTTCTCTCCTCGTCGCACGGTCCGGCCGGTCAGCAGGTCGACGCCGGAGGCGTGCGCCGCCACCTCTACCGGCTCGGCGGCGTGCGACAGCACGAACGCGAACCGCACACCGTCCTTGGACCGTACCGCGAGCTCGACGTCCGGCGTGTCGGCGTACGGGCCCACGAGCCCGTGCCTGTCGAGCACCCGCCGCACCACCCACTCCACCCCGGCGTCGTCCAGGCCGGTAGCGACGTACCAGGCCTCGCCACCGTCGGGTCCGCCGGGCCGGTTGCGCGTCACGGCGGGCGTGCCCGCGTAGAACTCGGCGCCGTAGGTGCCGACCACGTCGGCGCCGTCGGGCACGAGCAGCTCGAAGACGAGCGTCGCGTCGGAGACGAGCCCGTCCCGTTGGTCGGGGTCCTGCAGCGTCACCGGGTTCGCCACCCCGGGCTCCGCCGAGTCGGTCTCCTCGACCCGCACGCCCAGCACCCGGCCGAGCGGCCCGGGTGCGTCCATGAGGTAGGCGTTGGCGTCCTCGTCCGCACGGCCCGACCAGAACGTCGTCAGCAACGAGCCGCCGCGCTCCACCACTGCCTCCAGCCGCTCCGCGGCGTCGTCCTTGAGCATGTGCAGCAGCGGCGCGACGACGACGTCGTACCGCGACAGGTCCGCCGTCACCGGCACGACATCGACCTGCGCACCCGCCGACCACAGTGCGCGGTAGTAGGCCACCACCACTGCCGGGTACTTCACGTGCCGGTTGAGACCGTCGGTCATCTCGGCCGTCCACCAGGAGTCCCAGTCGAACAACAGCGCCACGCGGGCCGGCGTCCGCGCGCCGAGCACCGCGTCGCCCAGGGCGGAGAACTCCGCGCCCAGGCCGGCGATCTCCCGGAAGGACCGGGTGTCCGTACGCCCGGCGTGGTCCAGGACGGCGCCGTGGTACTTCTCGCTCGCACCCCTGGACTGCCGCATCTGGAAGTAGAGGACCGCGTCCGCACCGTGCGCGACGGCCTGCCATGACCACAGCCGCAGCACGCCGGGCCGCTTCACCGGGTTCACGTCCCGGGAGGCGGTGACGGTCGGCGTCTGCTCCATGACCCAGAACGGCGCGCCGTCCTTGAGGCCCCGCATCAGGTCGTGCGCCAGGGCCATGCGAGCGTGGTCCCGCGGGCCCGGCGGGTAGTTGTCCCACGAGGCGAAGTCGAGGTCTTCCGCCCAACGGTGGTAGTCGATGTGCCGGAACATGCCCATGAAGTTCGTGGTCACCGGGGTCGCGGCGTCATGCTCGCGGATCCGGGCCTTCTCGTCCCGGTAGTTCCGCAGCATCGCGTCCGACATGAACCGCCGGTAGTCCAGGGTGATGCCCTGGAACGCCGTGTGGTCCTGTCCTCGCCAGTGCTCGCTGAGCATGTTCGGCGGGACTATCTGCTCCCAGTCGGTGAAGGTGTGCGACCAGAACGCCGCGTTCCACGCCTCGTTCAGGCGTTCGAGCAAGCCGTAGCGCTCGCGCAGCCAGTCCCGGAAGCCCGCCGCGCACAGGTCGCACCAGCAGCCGCCGTCGAACCCGCCGTACTCGTTGCCGACATGCCAGGCGACGAGGCCGGGCGTGCCCGCGTAGCGCTGGGCGATCCGGCCCGCGAGCTCCGCGGAGAGGCACCGGTAGACGGGCGAGCTCGGACAGGCGTTGTGCCGCTGCCCGTACACGTGCCGCCGTCCCTGGAAGTCCGTGCGCTCGACCTCGGGGTGCCGGTGCGCCAGCCACGGCGGCAGCGCGCCGGTCGACGTGGCCAGCACTATGCCGCGGCCGCCCTCGACCGCGCGGGCCACTATCTCGTCGAGCTGCGCGAAGTCGTAGGTGTCCTCGTCCGGCTGCACGGTCGCCCAGGAGAAGACGTTCAACGTGACCGTGTCGATGGTCGCGAGGTCGAAGGCCGCGTAGTCCTCCTCCCAGACGTCGCGGGGCCACTGCTCGGGGTTGTAGTCGCCGCCGTAAAGAATCTTGGACCCGCTCAAGTCTGCTCCGTCCGCTGAGTGCTGGGTATTTGTGGGTTCGAATCGTTGTGTGGCAACAGATAGCCAGCACTCAACGGGGCTACGGCCGGCCGAGGATGCGTGTGTCGTCCAGCCAGGGTGGGGTCTCGTCGCGGACCGGGTCCAGGGTTACCAGGGTGACGCCGTGGCGTCCAAGGGTCAGGTCGAGGTCGACGCGCGGCTCGCCCGGCGAGACCGGCAGCGAGTACGCACGCCGGGCGGGTTCGCTCGCCTCGTGCAGCGCGTCCAGCTGTCTGCCCGACGGCGAGGCGGGCCGGCCCATCTCGCGCCAGGCCGTCCAGGCGTTGCCCGCGTGCTCGTCGACGTCGTACCGCATGACGAACACCCGCCCCCTGCCGGCGACCGGGATGCTCAGGCGCAGCTCGTGGCGGTCCGGTTCGGACGGGTCGTCCGTGCCGCCCACCGGCTGCCAGGCCAGTACCGTCACCTGGCCGGTGGCAGGATGCCGCGTCACCAGGTGGTCGACACCCCGGGCCAGCACCTCCTGCCCCATCCGCGCCATGAACGCGTACAGGTGGAAGGTCGGCTTGCGCACCTGCCGGTGGGCCACCATGCCGAACCCGCCGTGGAAGAACGATGCGGGCACACCCTCCTCCTCGAAGACGTCGCTGAACGTCCAGTAGGAGAAGGAGGCCGCGTGCTCGCCGCCCTCCGCGAGGACGGGTGCGAGGTAGGCGGCGTTGTACGCGGTGTCGTGCACGGGGTTGTCGGGCCGGTAGCTCGTGTTGAACTCGGTGATGTGCAGCGGCCGGTCCGCGAGCGCCGTCCCGGAGAGGATCTTGTGCGGCCTGGCGAACTGGTCGAGCAGGTGCTGGGGCCGCTGCAGGGTCTGGTAGACGCCGAACGGCACGTGCTGTGCGGGGCCTGAGCTGTAGGCGTGGACGGACAGGAAGTCAGCGGGCAGGTCGTGCGCGGTGACGAACTCCGCGAAGGGTTCCCACCAGTCGTCGGCTCCCGGTGAGATGGCGGGACCACCGACCTGGAGCTCGGCGTCGACGTCCTTCACTGCGCGGACCGAGGTCTCGTAGAGGCGGAAGTACGCGGCCTGGTCGGCGTCCTGCCAGAAGTGGGTGAGGTTGGGCTCGTTCCACACCTCGACGGGCCAGGTACGCACCTCGTCGAGGCCGTACCGGTCGATGAGGTGGCGGAGCAGAGCCTGCACGAGCCTCGCCCATTCGGTGTGGTCGCGGGGCGGGGTGACGTTGCCGAGCCACCAGAACACCGTCTGGTCGCCGGAGGCGAGGCCCTTCGGCATGAACCCGAGCTCGAGGAACGGCTTGATCCCGAGCTTCAGGTACGCATCGACCACCTGGTCCACATAGGTGAACACGTAGGCGGTGCCGCGCCGGCCGCCGACGTCGTACGGGCGGTGGACGGCGACGTCGTCGTGCAGCAGGCCGTGGCCGCGGATGTACCGGAACCCGATCTCGCGCTGCACGAGGGCGAGGGAGTCCTGGTAGTCCTGCCGGAGCGCGAGGTTGAACCGCCCGGTGCCGACGCAGGTACGCCAGGCCTCCCCGAGCGTCCCGACCGCCCTGACGGGAACGTTGATCCGCTCCACACCTCTCCTCTCCTGCCGTGCTGAGTGCGGGATATTCGCCCTTCCGGCCGGGCTGGAAGGGCGAATATCCCGCACTCAACGGTGGTTACTGGTTTACGCCTGCTGCCTCGTTGACCGTGTCCACGTAGGTCTGCATACCTGCGGACTCCAGCTCCGCGACGTACGCGTCCCACTCGTCCATCGGCCGCTCACCCAGGAGGAACTGGGAGGTCGCCGTCATGACGACGTCCTGCAGGTTGGTCTGCAGCAGCGAGGCTTCCTCGCGCTGCATCTCGTCCATGGCGATCCCCGGACCGTTCTCGGCGACGTCCTTCTTGTTCATCTCGTCGAGGAAGGCCTGCACGTCAGGCGTCAGCGTCGACTTGACGAGGTCCTCGGTGGAGCCGTGGGCCAGGGAGAAGACGCCGTTGTAGTAGCCGAAGTCGGTGTTCAGCATCTTGGGTGCGCCCGCGTTGAGGCCGCCCCAGTCGACGTCGTCGGCCAGGGTGCGGACGCCGTCCGCGTCCTTGGTGTAGGTCTCACCCTCGACGCCCCACTTGGCGAACTCCAGGCCCTCGTCGGAGTAGTAGAGCCAGTCGACGAACTGCAGGAGCGCGACGAAGTCGTCCCGCTCGGCGGCGTTCGACGACAGCGCGATCCCGGACTCGAACTGACCGCCGGTGGTGGCGTCCATGATGTTGCCTGCCGGGCCGGCGGGGACCACGAGGTGCTTGACCTTGGCGTCCTTGTCGCCCGCCTCCTCGAAGCCCGTGCGGTACACCACTGCCTCCTGGTCGTTCGACCCGATGGCGGCAGCCTTTCCGGTGGTGAACTTCGCCTTCGCCGGGTCGTCCTCCTGCGTGAGGCCCTCGGGGTCGAGCAGACCGCTGTCCACGAGGTCGGCGAAGTAGGCGATGAGCTCCTTGTAGCCCTCGGACGCGCCCGTGTACTCGTACTCGGAGCCGTTCCAGGTCACGCCGTCGCCGTAACCCCAGCCGGCCTCGGTGCCGAAGCCGCCGGCGGCCGCCTGGAGGGTGGCCTCCATCGGCCCGTTGATGGACCAGCGCTCGGTGTACGGGTAGTCGAGCTCCGGGTTCTCCTCCTTGATCACCTCGAGCTGGTCGGCGAACTCGTCCCAGGTCTTGGGGTCCTCCAGGCCGGCGTCCGCCCAGAGGTCCTCACGGATGGCCACCGAGTAGGAGGGCTTGGGGTTCTCGTGCAGGCCGGGCAGCACGTAGAACTTGCCGTCCGCCTGGCGCAGCCGGTCCAGGTCCTCCTGCAGGCCCCACTTCTCCACCTTGTCCTGGAAGTTCGGCAGGTAGTCGAGGTAGTCGGAGACCGCCAGGAGCGCCCCGCCGGAGGTGAGCGTCTCGACGTCGGCCGCGTAGGTGGACGGGATGAGGTCGGCGGCGTCGCCGGAGCTGATCAGGAGCGACCGCTTCTGCTCGAAGTCGGCCAGCGGCACGGACTGGACGTCGAAGGTGACGTTCCGGTCCTCCTCGAGGTGCTTGAGGACCGACCAGTCGTCCTTGAGCGGGTAGTTCGGGTGGTCGCGGTACATCAGGCCGAGCTCGATCGGCTCGGTCGCCTTGAAGCTGGTGCCGACGCCGTAGTCCTCCATGGCGCCGACCATCTTGTCGGCCATGTCGACGGGGGCGCCGTCGTCGTCGCCGCCCGACGAACATGCAGTCAGCGTGAGCGCGAGGGCCGCGACGGCGGTTGCCGCGACAGCCTTCCTGCGAGTGATCCTCATGGTTCTCCTCCGGGGTATGAACGTCGTCGTTCGACGGCGGATGGTTCTCGACGGGCGTCGGCGCGCCAGGCCCTGCTCAGCCCTTGACGGAGCCGAGCATCACGCCGGACACGAAGTACTTCTGCACGAACGGGTAGAGGCACACGATGGGCAGTGCGGTGAGCAGCATCGTCACTGCCTTGACGTTGGCGCCGATCTGCACGGCGATGTCGCTGAGCCCCTCGCCGGTGCCGGTGGCCCCGGCGATGATGTTCCGCAGGAACACGGTCACGGGGTACAGGCTGGGATCGTCCATGTACAGGAACGCGGGGAACCAGGAGTTCCAGAACCAGACCGCGTAGAACAGGACCATCGTGGCGAGCACCGCCTTGCTCAGCGGCAGGACCACCCGGAAGAAGATCCCGTAGGTGGTCAGGCCGTCGATCGCGGCGGCCTCCTCGAGCTCGGTCGGGAAGTTCTCGAAGAACGACTTCATGACGAGCAGGTTGAAGACGTTGATCGCCTGCGGGACCACGATCGCCCAGATCGTGTTCTTGAAGCCGAGCTCGCTGACCAGGATGTAGTTCGGGATGAGCCCGCCGGTGAAGAACATGGTGAAGACCGCGAAGCCGACCAGCAGCATGCGGCCCTTCAGGTACTTCTTCGACAGCACATACGCGAAGGTCGTGGTCAGCGCCATGGCGATAGCGGTACCGACCACCGTGTAGACCACGGTGTTCAGGTAGTTGCGCCAGAACAGGTCCTGCTCCAGCACCGACATGAGCGTCGTCGTGTTGAAGCCGATGGGCCACACGGTGACGGCACCGCTGCGGATACCCGCCTCCGAGCTGAACGCCCGCGCCGCCAGGTTGACGAACGGGTACAGCGTGATGGCGGCGACCAGCGTCAGGACTGTCGCGTTGACCCACCGGAACACCGTGTAGCCAGGGGTGTCCTTGATGGTCGTGGTCTCCGGACGCGGGCGGGCCAGGTCCGGGGCGGTGCTGCCGGCGGGGTCGGCGGGGTCGACGGTGGGGGCGATGTTCACCACAGGGAGCTCCCGGTGACTCGGCGCGAGATGGCGTTGGCGGAGAAGACGAGGACCAGGCCGATCACTGCCTCGAACAGGCCGATCGCCGTCGCGTAGCTCAGCTGCCCGGAGGTCAGGCCGACGCGGTAGATGTACGTGGAGATCACGTCCGCCGTCGGCTGCGTCAGGGTGTTGTAGAGAAGGAAGATCTTCTCGAAGCCCACCTGCATGAACTGGCCGATGTTCAGGATGAGCAGCACCATCATCGTGGGCCGGATGCCGGGCAGCGTGACGTGCCAGGTCTGCTGCCAGCGGTTGGCGCCGTCGATCCGCGAGGCCTCGTAGAGCTGCGCGTCGATGGTGGTCAGCGTGGCCAGGTAGAGGATGGTGCCCCACCCGACCGTCTGCCAGACCTCCGACGAGATGTAGATGGTGCGGAACCAGTCCGCCTGCTGCATGAACGAGATCGGGTCCCCGCCGAACAGCTGGACGAGCCGGTTCACCGTGCCGTCGAGCGACGTCAGCTCGAACACGAAGCCGGCGACGATCACGATGGACATGAAGTGCGGCAGGTAGCTGACCGTCTGCACGAACCGCTTGAACAGTCGCGAGCGGAGCTCGTTCAGCAGCAGCGCCAGGATGATCGGCAGGGGGAACACGATGACGAGCGTCAGACCGCCGATGATCACGGTGTTCTGGAACGCCTGCCAGAACGCCTGGTCCTGGATGAACCGCTCGATGTAGTAGAACCCGACCCACTCGTCGCCGAAGATCGAGCCGCCCGGCCGGAACCTGCGGAAGGCGATGACGTTGCCCGCCATCGGCAGGTAGCGGAACACCAGGAACCAGGCGATCGGCAGGATCGCGAAGGTGTAAAGGCGCCAGTGCTTGCGCAGGGCCAGGCCCCACGTCTCCTTGCCCCGCAGCTCCGTTGCCATCCCCACCTCGTTGTGGAACGTTTTCGAAACTATCGACGTCTTCGCCGATAGTGCTTTCGTCTGGGACAGTAGAGTCGGAGGCAGCACATCGTCAAGGTGGTCCCATAACCTGGTGACCGCATAGCGGTCACGATTGCGAAACGGTGTACCGTCGCTCCGAAAGTTTCCGCGAACAATGTCGAAAGGCAGAGGCGATGACCGGCGTAAGCCCCGGCCCCACGATCGCGTCGATCGCTACCGAGCTCGGCTTGTCCGTGCCCACCGTCTCCAAGGTCCTCAACGGCAGGGCCGACGTCGCCCCCGCCACCCGGGACCGCGTCGAGGCGGCCCTGGAGAAGCACCAGTACCGCCGCAGGCGTCCGGCGACGGCGCCCGCGGGCACCGGCCTGATCGACCTCGTCTTCCACCGGCTCGGCTCCGGCTGGTCGATGGAGATCATTCGCGGCGTCGAGGCGGCGGCTGCCGAGTCACGGACCAGCGTGATCCTGTCCGAGCTCGGCGGCGAGCACCGCCCGCCCGCCAGGTGGCTCGACACGACCATCGCCCGGCCGCCCCTTGGCGTGCTGCTCGTGGCCGCGAACCTCTCGGAGGCGCAGCACCAGCAGCTCGACCGGCGCAGCATCCCCTACGTGGTGATCGACACCGACGGCGAGCCCCCGGCCGACGTCGCCTCGGTGGGCTCCGACAACTGGAACGGCGGGCTGCAGGCCACCCGGCACCTGCTCGCGCAGGGCCACCGCCGGATCGGCATGATCACCGGCCCCTGGGACATGCTGTGCAGCCGCGCGCGCGTCGACGGGTTCCGCTCGGCGCACGAGGAGGTCGGCGCCGTCGTCGACCCGGCGCTCGTCCGCGAGGGGAACTTCTACGTCGAGGCAGGCTTCGACCAGGGGCTGGAGCTGCTGTCCCTGCCGGACCGGCCGACCGCCGTGTTCGCCGGCTCCGACATGCAGGCCCTCGGGCTGCTCCGCGCCGCCCACCAGCTCGGCCTGCGCGTGCCCGAGGACCTCTCGGTGGTGGGCTACGACGACCTGCCGCTCGCCTCCTGGGTCGGCCCGCCGCTCACCACCGTGCGGCAGCCGCTCGCCGAGATGGGAGCGGCCGCCACACAGATCCTCCTCGACATCGCGCGCGGCAGGTCGCCGAAGGTGCGCCGGCTCAACCTCTCGACCGAGCTGGTGGTCCGGGAATCGACGGCGCCACCGGCCTGAGCGTCCTCGCTCAGATCGAGCGCGCGTGCTCCGCGAGCCGGTCGAAAGCGGCGTCCAGCTCGGCGTCGACCACCTGCGCCTGGGGGTGGGCGTCGTACCAGGACACCTGCTCCGCGGCGCCGACGTCGTAGGTGATGGTGGTGCCGAACTCCGGCACGAGCGTCCGTACCTTGGAGATGTCGAAGACCATCGAGTGGGCCTTGTCCCCCACCAGGCCGGGCCCCATGTCGGGCAGGACCCTGGCGATCGTCTCGGACGCGACGTGCACCAGGTCGGGGTTCGGCACGCCCGCCGCCTCGGCGAGCCAGGTGTAGATCTGGTCCCACGTGGGGGCGTGCGTGCCCGTGATGTGGAAGGACTCCCCCACGGCGAGCGGGTGGCCGAGCAGGCCCACGAACCCGACGGCGAAGTCCTCGGTGTGCGTCAGCGTCCACAGCGAGGTGCCGTCGCCGTGGACCACCACGGGCTTCCCCGCGCGCATCCGGGCCACGTCGGTCCAGCCGCCCGACGTCGGCAGCAGCGTGCGGTCGTACGTGTGCGACGGGCGCACGATCGTCATGGGGAACCCGTTCTCGCGGTACTCCCGGACCAGTACGTCCTCGCACGCGATCTTGTCCCGCGAGTACTGCCAGAACGGGTTGCGCAGCGGCGTGGACTCCCGGACGGGCAGCCGCGCCGGCGGCGTCTGATACGCCGAAGCGGACGAGATGAACACGTACTGCCCGGTCCGCCCGGCGAACTGCGCGACGTCGCGCGCCACGTGCTCCGGGCTGAACGCGCGGAACTGCGCGACGACGTCGAACTCCCGGCCACCCAGCGCCGCGGCCACACCCTGCGCGTCGTTCGCGTCCGCGACGAGGGTCTCCACGCCGGCCGGAAGCTGGCGCGCCGAGGATCTGCCTCTGTTGAGCACCGTCACCCGGTGCCCGAGCCGGTCGGCCCGGGCCACCGAGGCGTGGCTGATGATTCCGCTTCCACCGATGAACAGGATGCTCTTGGACGACATGCCGCAATCCTTGCACCAACTGGGCAGGTCAGCGCTGTACGCGGGCACTTCCTCCGCCGGCGAGCTTCGCGACCTCTGCGAGCGTCACCATGGTGGTGTCACCGGGGGTGGTCATGGCCAGCGCGCCGTGTGCGGCGCCGTACTCGACGGCCTCCTGGAGCGAGCCCAGCTCCATGAGTCCGTAGGCCAGACCGGAGGCGAACGAGTCGCCGCCGCCGACCCGGTCGAAGATCTCCAGGTCGGCCCGGTGCGTGGCCTCCGCGAAGCCCTCCTTGCGCGACCACGCGATCGCGCCCCAGTCGTTGCGCGACGCCGACCGCACCCCGCGCAGGGTCGTGGCGATCACCTGGAAGTTCGGGTACGCCTCCGAAGCCGTCTCGATCATCGCGCGGAACGCGCCCGTGTCCAGGTCGGTGAGGTTCTCGTCGACCCCCTCGACCTCGAAGCCGAGCGAGGCCGTGAAGTCCTCCTCGTTGCCGATCATCACGTCGACGTGCTGGGCCAGGCGCCGGTTGACCTCCCGGGCACGCTCCTCGCCGCCGATGCCCTTCCACAGCGAGGGCCGGAAGTTCAGGTCGTACGACACGATGGTCCCGTGCCGGCGGGCGGCGGCCATCGCGGCCTCCGCGACGTCGGCGCTGCTCTCGGAGAGCGCGGCGAAGATGCCGCCCGTGTGCAGCCAGCGCACGCCGCGGGAGAAGAGGGCGTCCCAGTCGACGTCGTCGGGCTTCATCTGCGCGATGGCGGTGTTGCCGCGGTCGCTGACGCCGACGGCGCCGCGCGCGCCGAACCCGCGCTCGGTGAAGTTGAGGCCGTTGCGGACCGTGCGCCCGATGCCGTCGTACGGCACCCACTGGACGTACTGCGTGTCGAGGCCGCCGGTGAGCATGAAGTCCTCGACAAGCCGGCCGATCTCGTTGTCGGCGAGGGCCGTGACGATCGCGCCGCGCAGACCGAAGCAGCGGCGCAGGCCGCGGGCGACGTTGTACTCGCCGCCACCCTCCCAGACGTCGAAGCTGCGGGCCGTGCGGACCCGGCGGCTGCCCGGGTCGAGGCGGAGCATCACCTCGCCAAGAGCGACGACGTCGTAGGCGCTCTCGGCGGCGGGACGGACGTTGAGCGAGGTCATCGGTTGTTCTCCTTGGAGTCGATCTGGGCGGCGAGCGCCACGGCGTCGCGCGTCCGGCGGGTGATCTCGGCCCAGTCGCCCGCGGTGACGAGCGAGCGGTCGACCATCCACGAGCCGCCGACGGCGAGCACGGGCTTCAGCGTCAGGTAGTCGGCGAGGTTGGCGGCGCTCACTCCGCCGGTCGGCACGAACCGAAGCCCGGGGAACGGCGCGGAGAACGCCTTGATCGCGGCCGGCCCGCCGACGACGGAGGCGGGGAACAGCTTGACGACGTCAATGCCCAGGTCGAGCGCCGCCATGATCTCCGACGGCGTGGCCACGCCGGGCAGCACGGGGATGCCGTGCTCCTGGGCACGCCGCACGACGGCGGCGGACAGCCCCGGGGACACGATGTAGCGGGCGCCTGCGTCCACCACGTCGTCCACCTGCTGGGCGGTGGTCACGGTGCCCGCACCGACCACGACGTCGGGCTGGTTCTTCGCGACCGCGCGGATGGCGTCGATGCCGCCCGCGAGCCGCAGCGTGATCTCGGCGACGGGGAGGCCGCCCGCGACGAGCGCGTCGGCCAGGCGGGCGCCCTCATCGGCGCCGTCGACCACCACTACCGGCACGAGCCGGTGGGCGGCGAGGGTCTCGAGGACTGTGCTGTCCGGGGATGACATAGGGCTCCTTCGTGAACTAGTGTTTCGCTATGGTGAACGGCCGTTGTTCACTACGAAACGCATGCTACGTGAGGGAGCCCCATGGATGCCAGCCCGCTCGGGAGCGTCGACAAGGCGCTGTTGGCGCTCGACACGCTCGCCGGCTTCGGCGCCAGGGGTGCCTCGCTGGCCGCTCTCGCGCAGGCCGTCGGAGTCAGCAAGCCGACGCTGCACCGCACGCTCGCCGCGCTGCGCCACCGCGGCTACGCCGAGCAGACGGAGGACGGCGCCTACCGTCTCGGCCCCGCAGCACTCGCCCTCGGGAGCACCTACCTGGCGGAGGAGAACCTGCCCGCCCTGCTGCACCCGGCCCTGACCGCGCTCAGCGAGAAGACCGACGAGCTGGTGCACCTCGGCGTGCTCGCGGGGCGCGAGGTGGTCTACCTCGACAAGGTGGAGCCGCAGCGGGCGGTCCGCGTGTGGTCCGCGGTCGGACGGCGGCGTGCTGCCGCGACCACTGCGCTCGGCCGCGCGCTCCTGTCGGTCCAGGACCTGGACGAGGCGGCGCTCGCCCGGTTCGCGGGCGACGCGACCGGCCCCGATCAGCTTCGTAAGGCGCTCTCGGCGGCGCGGACCTCCGGGATCGCCGGCGAGACGGAGGAGAACGAGGCCGGCATCGCCTGCATAGCGACCCCCCTGCTGCGCGCCGGGCGCGCGGTCGCGGCGGTCAGCATCACCGCCCCGGTGGAGCGGCTGCGTGGTGCGGCGCGCGCCGAACGGGTCGCGGCGCTTCGCGACGTCCTCCCGGGCCTGCTGCCGGCAGGCCTGACGGTGCCGCCGGCTGCGCCCTGACCGGCCGACCTCGCTGCGAGCTGCCCAGGCATGACGAAGGCCCGGCCACCCCTTTCGGGGTGACCGGGCCTCTGCGGTCCGGAGAACTACCGGGCGATCACGCCCCGCCGGCAGCCATCTGGCCCGACGGCGGCAGGTCGCGCGGCACCAGTCCGGCGCCCGCGGGCACCGACTGCGGCTCTGCGGTGGTCGGACGACGACGCTCGTCGCGCTCCACACCCTGGAACGTGAACTCGCCGAGGATGCCCTCGCCGACACCGTCGATGATCACCAGCTGGCCTGCGGTGAGCTCACCGAACAGGATCTTCTCGGACAGCGTGTCCTCGATCTCCCGCTGGATCGCCCGCTTGAGCGGACGCGCACCGAGGACCGGGTCGTAACCCTTCTCGGCCAGCAGGTGCTTGGCGGCGGTCGTGAGCTCGAGGCCCATGTCCCGGTCGCGCATACGACGGTCGAGCTTCGCGATCTCGAGGTCGACGATCTGGATGATCTCGTCCTGCGAGAGCTGCGGGAACACGACCGTGTCGTCGACACGGTTGAGGAACTCCGGCCGGAAGTGCTGCTTGAGCTCCTCGTTGACCTTCGCCTTCATCCGCTCGTAGGAGGTCACCAGGTCGCCGCCGGAGTTGAAGCCGGTCTGGACGCCCTTGGCGATGTCCCGCGTGCCGAGGTTGGTGGTCATGATGATCACCGTGTTCTTGAAGTCGACCACTCGACCCTGCGAGTCGGTGAGGCGACCGTCCTCGAGCACCTGCAGCAGCGAGTTGAAGATGTCGGCGTGCGCCTTCTCCACCTCGTCGAACAGGACCACGGAGAACGGCTTGCGACGCACCTTCTCGGTGAGCTGGCCACCCTCGTCGTAGCCGACGTATCCGGGCGGGGAGCCGAACAGTCGCGAGACCGTGTGCTTCTCCGAGAACTCGGACATGTCGAGCTGGATGAGCGCGTCCTCGTCACCGAACAGGAACTCCGCGAGGGCCTTGGCGAGCTCGGTCTTACCGACACCCGTGGGGCCGGCGAAGATGAACGAGCCACCGGGGCGCTTCGGGTCCTTGAGGCCGGCCCGCGTACGGCGGATGGCCTGCGACAGCGCCTTGATGGCGGTCTCCTGGCCGACGACCCGCTTGTGCAGCTCGTCCTCCATGTGGAGCAGCCGGCTGGACTCCTCCTCGGTGAGCTTGACGACCGGGATGCCGGTGGACATCGCCAGCACCTCGGCGATCAGCTCGTCGTCGACCTCTGCGACCGTGTCGAGGTCGCCCGACTTCCAGGCCTTCTCCTTGTCCGCGCGGAGCTGCGTGAGCTGCTTCTCCTTGTCACGCAGGCCGGCGGCCTTCTCGAAGTCCTGCTCGTCGATCGCCGACTCCTTCTCGCGGCGCGCCTCGGAGATGTTCTCGTCGAGCTCCTTGAGCTCCGGCGGCGCCGTCATCCGACGGATGCGGAGCCGTGCGCCGGCCTCGTCGATCAGGTCGATCGCCTTGTCCGGAAGGAACCGGTCGTTGATGTACCGGTCGGCGAGCGTGGCCGCGGAGACCAGCGCGGAGTCCGTGATGGACACGCGGTGGTGCGCCTCGTAGCGGTCGCGCAGACCCTTGAGGATCTCGATGGCGTGCTCGAGCGACGGCTCGGACACCTGGATCGGCTGGAAGCGACGCTCCAGGGCCGGGTCCTTCTCGACGTACTTGCGGTACTCGTCGAGCGTGGTGGCACCGATCGTCTGCAGCTCACCGCGAGCCAGCATCGGCTTCAGGATGGAGGCGGCGTCGATCGCGCCCTCGGCGGCACCCGCACCCACCAGGGTGTGGATCTCGTCGATGAACAGGATGATGTCGCCACGCGTGCGGATCTCCTTGAGCACCTTCTTGAGGCGCTCCTCGAAGTCACCGCGGTACCGCGAACCGGCGACCAGCGCGCCGAGGTCCAGCGTGTACAGCTGCTTGTCCTTGAGCGTCTCCGGGACATCACCCTTGACGATGTCCTGCGCGAGGCCCTCGACGACTGCCGTCTTGCCGACGCCGGGCTCACCGATCAGCACCGGGTTGTTCTTGGTGCGGCGGGACAGGACCTGCATGACCCGCTCGATCTCCTGCGTACGACCGATGACCGGGTCCAGCTTGCCCTCGCGCGCGGCCTGGGTGAGGTTGCGGCCGAACTGGTCGAGCACTGCCGAGCCCGCGGGCTGGCCCTCCTGGGGACCGCCTGCGGAGACGGGCTCCTTACCCTGGTAGCCGCTCAGCAGCTGGATGACCTGCTGGCGCACCTTGTTCAGGTCGGCACCCATCTTGGTGAGCACCTGTGCTGCGACGCCCTCACCCTCGCGGATGAGACCGAGCAGGATGTGCTCGGTGCCGATGTAGTTGTGGCCGAGCTGCAGCGCCTCGCGGAGCGACAGCTCAAGTACCTTCTTGGCACGCGGCGTGAACGGGATGTGCCCGCTCGGCGCCTGCTGCCCCTCACCGATGATCTCGGTGACCTGGGTGCGGACGCCGTCGAGCGAGATCCCGAGCGACTCGAGCGCCTTGGCTGCTACACCCTCACCCTCGTGGATGAGGCCGAGCAGAATGTGCTCCGTGCCGATGTAGTTGTGGTTCAGCATCCGCGCCTCTTCTTGGGCGAGGACGACGACGCGACGGGCGCGATCCGTAAATCTCTCGAACATGTGCTGCTCCCTCACGAGCGGCGTACACCTGCACCGGCGGTACCAGGCCTGACCGCAACGACTCTATGCGCTCACAACGCGCCCATGGGCCGATCGATGCCCATGTTCGCCAGGGGCGTGACGATGTCCGGCCCTCGAACGGCCTCGAACACGCCGGTGCGGGGCGACACGCCCGGGCGCACGCTCCAGACGGCGAGTCCGGGCTGTTTCCGGGCCGATTCCCACGGAGGTAATTGACGCCTTCCCCCGCACCCGGCAGTCTCGGTGTCAGACCCGCACCCGTCCCGGGGAGGCCACATGGCTGACGAACCGAGCCCGACCCCCGAGTCCTGGGAGCAGATCGTCGCGCGCTTCGCACGGTTCTCCGGCGTCGTCGGCGAGGTCCATGACCCCCTGACCTGGGGGCTCGACCTGGTCGAGGAGGAAGTCACGGGGCTCTCCGACAGCACCGACCCCACGGAGGAGCGCTTCCTGCGCTCCTACCGCACCTTCTCCGGCGAGACCGTCGAGGTCGAGACCCTCCGCGTACCGGCGACCCCGGCGCAGATCGAGGACATCGTCCGTGCCGCCTGCAGCGGAGCGCTCGTCGCACCGCTGCACGCCGACGTCGACCCGGCCGCGCCGCCGGAGATCACCGACGTCACCGACCTGGCCGAGTCCTACCAGGACTACCGCAGCGCGATGCGGGCGATAGTCGCCGAGGTCGACGACGTGCCGTGCGAGACCCGGCAGTTCCGGGTGGACGGCACGGCCAAGCGCTGCATGCGGGTCACCGTGCGCGCCGTTACCGCCGTCTACTCCCCCGCCGCGGACCGCGCTGTGGTCGTGACCGGGCCGTCTGACCTGGTAGATCGCGTGGATGTCGTCACGCGTCCCATCCGCAACCTCCTCCATGGCGAGGACGGCCCGCGGTTCTGAACCGGAACTCACCCCCAGCGGCGTGCCGCACGGCGGTACGATCGCCGCTGTGATCCGTGCCAACGCCTCCGACGCGACGCCGCGGCCGAGGGCGCGTGACGCCGCGGCCCGACGCCCGGCCCTGCTGATCCTGCTCCTGCTGACCGTGCTGGCCCTGGTGGGCACAGCCGCCGCCGGACCGCGCGCGGCAGCCGCCGAGTCGTCGCGCGACAGCATCTGGGTCAATGCCGACGGCGTCGCCTTCGAGCGGAACGGCGAGAGCGACGAGGTCGCCTACGTGGTCCGGCCCGTCGGTCAGCGCAACGGTGGCCAGGCGTACTCCCGCGAGCTCACGCGGGACGAGCGGAACAACGGCTGGGCGATGTTCTGGGAGGCCCGGTACAACTATCCGGACGGCTACTGCGTGGTGTGGGTAGAGGTCGAGGACGCGAGCAACTGGCACGAGTCGGAGGGCAGCACGGCCTGCCGGGGCGACGACCAGCCCGCCACCGAGACGCCCACCCCGACCCCCACACCCACCCAGGCCGAGCGGCCGGCACAGGGACAGCGCCCGGCGCCGGCGCCGAAGCCCGCACGACCGGAGGCCCAGGACGACGCGGCAAAGCCAGCGCCTACGCCCTCCTCGACGCCGACCCCCACGCCGACCCCGACACCCACGCCCAGTGCTACGCCGTCGCCGTCCGCCACGAGCACACCGAGCCCTTCGCCGACCCCCACGCCGGCCGAGACGGACGCCCTACAGGGCCTTTACGAGCAGCAGGGGCCCCAGACCCAGGCCGTCGCCATCCGGCAGGACGAGGTCATCTCTCCGCTCGGCTGGGTGGCCGTGCTCGGCACCGGCGCGGTACTCACCGCGGGCGGCGTGCTGATGCTCTGGCGTCGCCTGACCTGACCCGACCTGACGGAGCGGGGCGGGCGGGGCGGACCCCTCATCGCCCGACGTCCCGCGCGCCGGGCTCGCATGCCGCGGCCGGTGCAGACTGGGTGCGTGAGCACTCCCGCAGGCCTCTTGCTGACCCCTGGCGCGGGCGCGAACCGGGAGAGCCCGGCGCTCGTCGCCGTCGAGCACGCGCTGGCCGACGTCGAACCGGCGCTGCCGGTGCGGCGCGCCGACTTCCCGTACCGCCTCGAGGGCCGGCGTATGCCGGACCGTGCGCCCGTCGCCGTCGCGCACCTGCGGGCAGAAGCCACGGCGTGGGCCGACGAGCTCGCCGTCGCGACGGACCGGCTGCTCCTCGGCGGAAGGTCGTACGGCGGGCGGATGTGCTCGATGGCCGTGGCGGAGGGCCTGCCCGCCGCGGGTCTGGTGCTTCTCAGCTACCCGTTGCACCCGCCGGGGCGGCCGGAGAAGCTCCGCGTGGAGCACTTCGGGCAGATCACGGTCCCCACGCTGTTCGTGTCCGGCGACAAGGACCCCTTCGGCACCCCTGACGAGCTCGCGGAGCACGTCGCGGTGATCCCCGGACCCGTCACGACCGTGACGCTGTCCGGGGCGCACGACATGCGCGGCGCCGCCCGGCAGGAGGCGGTGGCGGACGCCGTCGCCGCCTGGGTCGCCTCGCTGTAGGCGTCAGCGGCCGCCGGCCGGCTTTTCCGGGTATTCCGGCGGGGTCTTGTCCAGCTCGATGGCGATCTCGCGGCGTTCCGCGATGATGTGCGGACGCTCCTCGTCCCGCTGCTCCAGCGCGTCCGCCTGCAGGTCCGCATGCAGGTGATCCCAGTAGAGGATGCCGTCGAGGTGCTGCGACTCGTGGATGAAGCAGCGCGCCAGGTAGCCGCTGCCCGTCAGCTGCACCGGCCCCCCGTGCTGGTCCACGCCGCGCACGGTCGCCTTGCCGGGGCGCACCAGCGGCTCGTAGGCGCCCGGCACGGAGAGGCAGCCCTCCTCCTCGGTCTCGGGCTCTGCCTCGACGTCCATCTCGAGCACCGGGTTCACCACGTGCCCCACGTGCCGGTCGCCCGACGAGTCCGTCAGGTCGTACACGAACACCCGGAGATCGACGCCCACCTGCGGGGCCGCCAGGCCGACACCCTGCGCCGACTCCATGGTGGCGAACAGGTCGTCGACGAGCCGGGCGAGCTCCGGGGTCGAGAACGCCTCGACCGTGCGGGCCGGGTTGTGGAGCACCGGCTCACCGATCTCGGTGATGCGCAGCACGCGGCCGCGATCCACCTCAGGGGCTGTCGCGGGGTACTCCTCGACCGGCTCTCCGAGCAGGTAGGTGACGGGTTTGCGCCGTCGGGGGCGGGTCCATGCCATGGCACAGAGGGTACCTTCGACACCCGCGGTCCACGCTGCGTCCGTGCTGCGCCCGCGCGCTCCGGCGGCTACGGCAGACTGCGCACATGAGTGGCGCACGGGATGGCGGGACGACGACGCGGGATCAGTTCCGGCGGCGGCTCCGGCAGCGGTTGGTGCCAGCGGTCGCGGCGGTGGTGACCGTGGCGGCGGGGCTGTCGGTGCGGTCCGTGCTCGGTGGCGACGTCGCGAAGTACGCGGGAGATGCGCTCTACGCGCTGTTGGTCTTCTGGCTCGTGCTCGTGGTGGCGCCGCGCACCCGGGCCTGGGTTGCCGCCGTTGTGGCCTTCGCTGCGAGCGTGGCGGTCGAGCTCTTCCAGCTGACCGGCGTCCCCGCCGAGCTCGGCGCGCACAGCACGCTCGCGCGGCTGGTGCTCGGCACCACCTTCAACGCGCCAGACCTGCCGTTCTACGCCGTGGGCGCCGCGCTCGGCTGGGCACTGCACCTGGCCGCCCGGAGCGCTGGGGCGGCGCGACGACGCCGTCCTGCCCCGCAGCCCCGTTAGACGGAACCCGCCAGCCCGCGCAGCGCGCCCCGGACGATCGCTCGCACACCGTCCGGTGTGAGGTCGCCGGACCGCTCCGTCCAGCGCCGTGTGACCGGCGCGAAGATCAGGTCCACTGCGAGGTCCAGGTCGACGTCGGCGTCGAGCTGGCCCGCCTCCTGCGCCCGGCGGAGCCGCCGCCGTTTGAGGTCGCGCATCGGCTCGTCCAGCCGCTCGCGGTAGGCCTGGCTCAGCTCCGGGTCCTCGATGATCGCCGCGGTGAGGCCCCGCAGGGCACGGTCGAACGCGGGGTCGGCGAACTCCTCGACGGTGGCGACCAGCACTGCGGTCAGGTCGTCCTCGAGGTCACCGCTGTCGGGCAGGTCGCCCGGCTCCCCCGGGCCCAGCGAGCGCTCCAGGACTGCGTCCAGCACCAGGGCGCCCTTGTTCGGCCACCACCGGTAGATCGTCTGCTTGCCGACGCCGGCCTGGGCGGCCACCTTCTCGATGGTCAACCGCGCGTACCCGAGCTCGGCGACGACGTCGAAGGCGGTGCCGAGGATCGCAGCGCGGGTGGCGGGGTTGCGGCGCCGCCCGGTGGACGGCTGCTGTGCGGTAGGCATCCGGGCACCGTATCGCATACAGAGACGAAACGTTGCGTATTGACAACCGGAAGGAGGCCTGCCATCGTTCTTATCGAGACGATCCGTCTCGACAACTGTGGAGGAAGTACCCATGACTGAACCGATCACCACCCCGCAGCGCCGCACCTGGTTCATCACCGGAGCCAGCCGTGGTCTGGGCCGCGCCTTCACCGAGGCCGCACTGGCTGCGGGCGACCAGGTCGCCGCCGTGTCCCGGACGATCCGGGAGGACGACGACCGCAACGGCCTGCTCCAGATCGTCGCCGACGTCCGCGACCCGGCGTCGGTAGGCGACGCCGTCCGGCGGGCCGTCGATACCTTCGGACGCCTCGACGTCGTCATCAACAATGCCGGGACCATGTCGTACGGGTTCGTCGAGGAGTTCACCGAGGCGCAGGTTCGCGCCCAGCTGGAGACCAACTTCTTCGGCGCGGTCTGGGTAACCCAGGCCGTGGCGCCGGTACTGCGCCGCCAGCGCTCCGGTCACCTCATCCAGATCTCCAGCATCGGTGGACTGGCAGGCTTCGCTGGCACCGGCCTGTACAGCGCGAGCAAGTTCGCGCTGGAGGGCCTGAGCGAGGCGGTGGCGCACGAGCTCGCCGAGTTCGGCGTCGACGTGACGATCGTCCAGCCGGGCGGTTACTGGACCGATCTCTACACCGCCATGGACACCGCGCCGCCGCTGCCCGAGTACGAAGGACTGCGCGACCGCCTGGCCGCGCAGTTCGCCGAGAACAGCGTGGACAGCGACCCACGGCGGGCCGCCGAGGCGATCCTGGAGCTGACCGCCAGCCCTCGTCCGCCCCGCCGGCTGCTCCTCGGCGGCACCGCCTACGACATCGCGTTCGAGGTCACCGACGAACGGCGTCGGACCTGGAAGGAGTGGGAGGCGGTGAGCCGCGCGGCCGAGGAGCCGATCGCGGCGCCGCAGGGGTAGCCAGCGTGGTGTCACACACAGGGCCTCGGTCTCGTCGACGGGGGCAGAGAACAGCCGCCCCGAGGAGACCCGTATGAACATCGCCCTGTGGATAGTTGCCGGGCTGCTCGCCGTCGCCTACGGGGGCGGCGGCGGGCTCAAGGTGATCATGAGCAAGCAGAAGATCGCCGCATCGGGACCTGCGGCCGAATGGGTCGAGGACTTCAGTCCGGGCGCCGTCAAGATGATCGGCGTCCTGGAAGTCCTGGGCGGCGTCGGACTGGTCCTGCCCGCCGCGTTCGGCATCGCCCCCGAGCTGGTGCCGCTAGCGGCTCTGGGCTTGGCGATGATCATGGTCGGCGCAGCGGTCACCCGCATCAGCCGGCGCGAGTACAGGCTCGCGCTCGTGGACCTGACCTACCTGGTCCTGATCGGCTTCGTGATCTGGGGCCGGTTCGGTCCGGAGGCGTTCGTGGGCTGATCCGGCCCCGGACGCCCGAGCACCTGTATCGCACCGCCGTCGGTCAACCAGTCAGCACCGGGTCGATGAACTTTCCGATCGCCACGAGGAGGTCGGAGAATCGTTCGGGTGCAAGTTCAGAAAGCCCGTGCTTGCGTCGCCAGGCGCCGTATCGAGCCTGCGCGACCTCGGCAAACTTTGCCAGGTCGACCGTTTGGGCAAGAGTGGCCAGCACTACGCCTCGATGCTCGGCAACCACGCGTAACGACGTCAGGAGTTCTTCCGGATCGACCGAAATGGTTCTGCCTATCGTGTACAGGTCTACGAAGTCACGCCAACGTGTGTTCGTCTCGCCCCGTGCCAGTGCGGTGACGTACTTCTCGGCGACGATCATCGCGGGCACATAGCCGCGCACGACCACGTCCTGACCGAGCATCCCCGGCAGCACGACGTCGATCGCCGGCGGCGCAACAGGGTCGCCTACCGAGAAGTCGAAGGCGATCTTCTGCCGGTCGGTGTGCAGGTTGCAGGTCATAGCCGGCGCGGAAGCCGGTGTAGTCGTCGGTCTCGCGGATCTCCGTAATGGTCAACGTCTCGACGTCGTACGTCAGTCCGTCCGGCTCGTCCACTGCGATGACGGCATGGCAGACCTGACGAACGGTGGTCTCGTCCAAGCTGAGTTCGCTCAACATCGCGTCGATGTCCTTGGTTGGGCGGCGCTCGACATACGCCGCCAGGAGGAAACCGCCCTTGAGGACGAACTTGTCTCCGTAGACGGTCCGCGTGAGCCTGTGGAGCGTGCGCTCGAGCTTGTAGAGGACGAGCGCCTCGGCGAAGTTGACACCCTCCTGCTTGGCCACCCTCCGCAGCGCGAGATAGGCCGACCGAGCCTGTCCCGCAGTGTCTGTCGTCGCAGTATCGGTCACGTCAGAATCTCCAGAGCGTTACGAAGCGGCCCTTCGGCACGAGGCAGCTGGTGGGCGATGCGCAGCAATTCGGAGGGGTGGTTTCCGCGCCTGCCGAGCCAACGGCGCAACGCGGTGGTCGCTGTCTCATACCCCTCGTAGCCCCGCATACGAAAGGCATCGACGATGCTTCGGGCGGGCGAGTAGATCGGGACAACGACGCCACCGATCTCTTCTGTGCCGCGCTCGATGTGAAACGTCTCGGCGTCAAACCACCGCCACGCGACCCGTGTCGCCAGCACCGGCCTGTGCGCGCCGCGCGGGAGGGCAAGGTCGTACGCCGCTGGAATGTCATCGACAAGGTCGTACTGGGCCAGGGCACTCGTCAGGCAGATCGTCGCCCGCGGAGACCTGGTGACGATCTCGATCAGATCAGGATCCCCCAGCTCGGCGCCCGTCGGCTGATACAGCCCCCGCGCGATCTGAGTAACTAGACCGGCATCAACCCAGGCGCGAAGCATCCGCGCGTTGACGCCTTGACCGCGCGCCTCAGCGGCGCGGAACGGAGCCTGCCGGGCGAGGAGATCGTGCACCGGAGCCTTCCTTTAGCCATCGGATCAAACTCTCTACAGATAACCTTAGATGTGGAGAACTTGATCCGCAGCGCGACCACGCGGCAAGTCTCGACTATTGGAATCGCATCCGCCCTCTTCTTCGCCGCTGAGCGAGTAGCTGCCTCTGTGGAGGTTCCGTAGGCGCTGCGAGACGCGCTCGGTGGTGGCTTCGATCTGCTCGTCAGCCATCCCGGCGGAGTAGTCCTTGCCGGGTTCCCGGGCCTGCGCGTGTACCTGGTCGTCGTGTTCATCCTTCCCGGTGAAGGTCTGCTGAACGAGCCGAGTGACGGCCTGGTGCCTTCGGGAGTGCGCGGGGAGGGCACGTGATGAACGCGAACGGGCACAGGACACAAGAAACCCCGCCCCACCTCGGCGCATATGGCCTGGTGGGACGGGGTTTACATGACAGAGCCGCCTGTGGGAATCGAACCCACGACCTTCTCATTACGAGTGAGACGGTCACGACTGCTGACCTCAGGACCGCCTTCGTCAAGTGCCCGCCACCGCCCAGTGCGCCGCAGACGCGCCTTTGCGCCAGTAAAGAAGTCCTTCGAGGCCATCGCTGTGACTCAGATCACAGCGGAGTGTAGTACGGCGTAATACACTGTGGATGTGGATGTGGATGGAGACGTGGACTGGAGTCATGGCGAGGCGCACATGTGGGCGAAGCATGGGGTCACCGTTGCCGAAGCGAACGAGGCGCTTGAGGACCCTGATCGGGTGCTCATCCAGCCCGATTACAACAGCAAGTCGGGCAGTTCGGATCGAGTGATCGGGTACTCGCGCAGTTACGGGGATCTGCTCTCGGTCATCCTGGTCCGCCACCAGGACACGTTGTACGGGTCCAACGGCTGGCGGTCCAACAGCAAGGATCGCGCCATCTACAGCGAAGGGAGTCAGTCATGAGCGCCAAGGACATCGTTGAGGCCGAGGCCCGGGCCGCCGAGGCCGCCGAGGGTGGCGAACCGGTCCGCGATCTTTCCGAGGTCGATATCAAACGGGGCCGGAACCGCACCGAGGTTCTTCAGGTCCGCCTCAACAAGGAGGAGTACGAAGCCGTCCGAGCTGCGGCTGGCGACCTGCCCGTTTCCACCTACGTGCGGGCCGTCCTGCTCCAGGCCGTTTCACCCGTCTCAGAAGTCGTGGGACCGGTCTGGACTATGCGCTCGGAACCGGCAGCCGACGCGGCATATCAGGCCCTCAAGAAGCTTGCTGAAACTCTCCAGGTTCCTCGGGCACCTGACGACGTGGCGCAGCTTCTAAACAGGAGAGTTGCGCCGTTGGAGGCTCGCCTGGAAGCGCTGGAGAAGCACAGCGCTTGAGCCGTACTCCTCAGTCACGACGTGGGGTTCCGGAAGGAAGCCTCCCCGAACCCCGCGTCCGCCATCCAGCAGCTGCGCTTGGACCGCCCCAACGGAGGTCCCGGGGGGACCGGGGGCACGCCCCGCAGCCCCGACGTCGGACAACAAAGAAGCCCGGAACCGTTGAGGTTCCGGGCTTTCTGCGTGCTGAGCCGCCTGTGGGAATCGAACCCACGACCTTCTCATTACGAGTGAGACGCTCTACCGACTGAGCTAAGGCGGCGTACGCACCGCGATCCGGTGAGAACCGGATGGGCGAGCGGGGCTCACTGTACCCAATGGATGGCCCAGGTTTCAAAGTGAAACCGTGTGACGTCCTCAACCCGCCGGATCCGACCCCCGGACGGTCAGCAGGTGAGCCCCTCCTTCGGGACCGTCCCCTCCACCAGGTAGTCCTCCACAGCCGTGCTGATGCACGCGTTCGACCGGCCGTACGCCGTGTGGCCCTCGCCCTCGTAGGTGACGAGCGTCCCCGACGACAGCGTCTTCGCGAGCGACTCGGCCCACCGGTACGGGGTGGCGGGGTCGTTGGTGGTGCCGATGACGACGATCGGCGGCGCACCCTTCGCTGCCGGGTCGAACTCCTGCTCCGCCGCCGGGTACGGCCAGTCGGTGCACTCGATGCCCGAGTAGCCGAACGACTCGCCGAGCGTGGGCGCCGCAGCCTCGATGTCGGCGGCGAGCTGCTGCATGGTCGCCATGTCCTCCTGGGCGCGGGAGTCGGCGCAGTTGATCGCGCGGAACGCCTCCTCGCTGTTGGACTTGAACGTGCCGTCGTCGTTGCGGTCGTTGTAGACGTCGGCCAGGTACAGCAGGTCGTCGCCCTTGCCTTCCCACAGGACCTCCTGCAGGGCCTGCGTGAGGAACGACCAGGATCCCTCGTCGTACATCGTCACCGCCACGCCGTAGAACGCGAGCTTCTTGGTCACGTCCCGGCCCGAGGACGTCGGGATCGGGTTGGGCTCCGCATCCTCGACGATCGCCTGGATCTGCTGGAGGCCGCTCGTGACGTCGCCGGTGAGCGGGCACTCGCTGCTCGCCTGGCAGTCCGTCACGTACGCACGCAGGGCGCTCTCGAAGCCCTCTGCCTGCTGCAGGGCCACCTCGTCCGAGGCCAGCGTCGTGTCGAGCGCGCCGTCGAGCACCAGGCGCCCGGTCCGCTTCGGGAACAGGCCCGCGTAGGTGGCGCCGAGCTGGGTGCCGTAGGAGAAGCCGAGGAAGTTGAGCTTGTCGTCGCCGAGCGCGCCCCGGAGCATGTCCATGTCGCGTGCGGCCGACTGCGTGTCCACGTTCCCGAGGAGCGGGCCCGTGTTCTCGGCACAGGCCTGGCCCCAGTCCCGGACGGCGTCCTGCCGGGCGGCCAGGCCCTCCTCCGTGTACGGGTAGTCGGTGCTGAGGAACGTGTCCTTGCCCGCGTCGTCGTAGCACTTCACCGGCGTCGACTTGCCGACCCCGCGGGGGTCGAAGCCCACTATGTCGAACGACGAGCGCAGCGACTGCCCGAAGCGGGCGGGGTCGCCCACGAAGTCCACGCCCGACCCGCCCGGCCCGCCCGGGTTGACCAGCAGCGAACCCACCTTCTGCCCCTCGGCGGGGATGCGCTTGAGCGCGATCTCGATGCTGCCGGCCCCGGCGTCGTGCCACGAGAGCGGCGCGGACGCCGTCGCGCACTGGAAGCCCTCACCGCAGTCCGTCCACTCCAGCGACTGACCGTAGTAGTCCTCGAAACCCTTCGGCGCGCCCACCGTCGCCGAGCCGTCCGACTTGCCCACGTCTTCCAGCGCCGTCTGCACCTTGGGCGGTGCGCCACAGGCGGCGAGGAGGAGAACAGCGGTGAGCAGCGTGGCGACGACGGCCGCAGGCTGACGACGGCGGGCGGGGCGAATCACCCGGACAACCTATCGGTTGTGCTGGGTAGATTTCTTACCCGTTGGCGAACCGACACGCGACCCTCACGAGTCGAGCCAGGCCACCGGTCCGGGCTCCCCCTCAGCGGGACGGGGCAGGAGCTCGACGTCGCCCTTGTCACCCAGGACCACCGGTACGGCCTCGCCGGTGTCTGCCTCCGCCGGCACCTCGACCACAGTGGTCGTCGGCACGAAGTCCATGGTGCAGATGCCGTCGCTCGGCGGCATGAACTGCACCGTGAGCACGCCGTCCGGGGCGTCGACCTTCGCGGACTTGCCGCCCGAACCGATGGTCGCCTCCGGCTCCGCGAACAGGGGACAGGAGCTGGACCCGTTGGTCACCACGTACAGCAGGCCCTCCACGGGCGCCCACGCGACACCGACCGGCGAGTCGGTGTTCCCCTCGAGGCCCGGCGGCAGACCGCGCCCGGAGTTCCCGGCAGCGACCTCCATGTCGGCGGCCTGCGGCAGCTCGCCGTCCTGGCCCGCGTCCTCTTCGCCGGCGCCGTCCGTCGGACTGGGGCTGGTCAGGTCGCTCTCCTCCGGTGTCTGGGACGCGACGTTCGAGTCACCCGCCTCCGACCCGCCGACGTCGGACTGTGCGCACCCCGACAGCGCGAGCGCCGCCGTCATCCCGAGGCCGAGGGCTACCACGCCCGCACGCGCCAAGGGCCGTACAGCTGCACCGGACCGGTCCGTCTGCCTGATCTTCATGCCCAGTTCCTTCCGCTCGCCTGACACCACCAGGTGTTTGTCGCAGAGTTGCGACGCCTCCACCCTGGTCATGTGGCGGGCGCCACGTCTCTTGCACCCCACCCCATGATCCGTAACAGGACAGGTGACCGGCAGTCTGGACTACCGGTCACCTGACCTGTCATCGATCATGCGTGCTCGCGACGCATCACGCGCGTCGGCGGCTCACACGCGGGCCGTGGAGAAGCGCAGCTTCTCCGGGGTGGCGTCCGCCGCGGTCTTGCGCAGGAACGCCCGGCGGTGCACCGAGAAGGCGTTGCGGTCGTCGAAGAAGTCGCGCGCCATCTCGGCGAGCTCGATGGTCTGGTAGTACGACAGCGGGCGGTCCGTCGCCCGGCGCTCGGCGCGCGCGGCGAGCATCCAGCCGAGCGTGGCGGGCTCCTCGTACCCCTGGGCGGCGGAGGACAGCCAGGTGTTGAACTCGCCCCACTCGCGCGGCCCGACGGCGCTGATCAGCCCGATGCGGGCCGCCTCGGCGACCGAGATCGGCAGCTTGCGGTTCAGGAGCAGCGACGCGCGGTGCTCGCCCACGCGGGCCGGGACGCTCCAGGAGTGCAGCTCGGAGCCGTAGATCCCCATGTCGTAGTACGGGTTGAGGACGACGCCCTCGCGGGCGAGGGTCACGTCGGCGCAGAGGCCGGCCATGACACCGCCCGCGCCCGCGTTCGCGGTGAACGCGGCGACGGTGAGCTGCTCGGCGGTCGCGATGGCGAGGCAGAGCTCGTCGATGGCGCAGATGTTGTCCCAGGCCTCGGCTGCCGGGTCCGGCGACGCGTCGACGGTGCCGAGGTGGATCCCGTTGGAGAACGCGTGCTCGGTGCCCTTGATGACCAGCACCCGGGTGTCCTCGGTCAGAGCCTTCTCGACGGCGCCCGTCAGGCGGCGGCACTGCTCGGTGTACATGGCGCCGCTGTAGGAGCGGAACGTCAGATACCCGACCGCACCGTCCCGCACGTACGTGGACTCCGCCAGGGCGTCCGGGACACGGCGGAACGGTGCGCCGCTCGCGTCGATCACCTGGGCGGCCGGAAGCTTCGCACCGCGGCGGCCGCTGAGCTCGGCGGCGTAGCCGACCCAGAGCGTGCCGACGCCGCAGGCGATCGCCACCGCGTCGAGGTTGCGGCCCACGACGGTGCCGGGGGCGGCACCGGTGTGCTCGGGCGACGCGACGGCGTCGAACACGCAGACCGACCGTCCGTTGATCGTCGCGGGGGCACCGGGCGCACCGTCGGCCGCGGCGACGAGGCGCTCCAGCTCGTTCGCGGGGCGGCTCCAGTCGATGCGGAAGTCCTCGCGGCGCAGGAGCGGCAGCTCACCGTCGACCGGCACGATCCGCAGGCAGGCCTCCGCGGGGATCGGCCGCTCGCCGTCGGCGACCTTGCGAACCACCTCACCTATGCAGGCCATCGCGGCATCCGCGACGCGGCTGTTGTAGAGCGCGCTCTTCGAGATGGCCTGGTCCAGCATGTCGAAGACCGCGGTGGCCCACACCGGGCCGGCGTCGAGCTCCTCGACGGCGGACAGCGCGGTGACGCCCCAGCGGTCCCGTCCGTCGCGGATCGCGTGGTCGAGCGATGAGGGCCCGCGGTCGCCCACGGGGCCAGGGTGCACGATGACGGTCGGCCAGCGGTCGTAGATCGTGTCCGGCACGCGGTGCTTGAGGAACGGGCACAGGATCAGGTCGGGGTCCGCACGCTCGACGGCCCGCGTCATGGCGGCACCCGACTCGAACGTCGGGGCAAGCTCGACTCCGACGTCATGCCCCTGTTCCCTCAGGGAACACCAGACCCGCTGGGTGAGACCGTTGAAGGCTGAAACCAGCAGGAGGATCCTCATCGGGCGGTGGACTCCTTGTCGCACGGAAAAGCTCTGGGGGCGTCCGCAGCCTAACCACGGACGCCAACCGGGACAATCTGCCTTGGTGGTCCAGCTTCACCCGCGCCAAATCTTCACAGGTGAAATCTTCACGGGTGTCGGACCGCCCGGCGGTCAGCCTTGCGGGCGCAGGGCTATCGTCATCGCCTCGAGCGCGAGCAGCGGGGCGACGTTGCCGTCCAGGCGGGTGCGGGCCACGCCTATCGAGTCCATCCGCCGCACCGTCTGCTCCGGGGTGGAGTCGGCGGCCAGGAGGCGCACCGTCTCCGCCAGCTCGGCGTTCACCAGGTCGACCTCCGCGCCGAGCTGCACCACGAGCACGTCCCGGTACAGGGAGAGCAGGTCCACCATGGCCCGGTCGAGCACGTCGCGCTGATGCCGCGTCGCGCGCCGCTTCTGGTCGTCCTCCAGCTGTTTGAGCTGCGACCGCAGGCGCGGCGGCAGGACCTCGCCGTCAGCCACACCCAGGCCACGCATCAGCTCGGCCTTCTCGGCGGCGTCCCGCTCCTGGGTGGCCGACACCGCCTCCGCCTTCGCCACGTCCACGAGCTCGCCCGCTGCGAGCACCGCGTCCCCGACCCCGCGGATGCGCCGCGCGATGCTCAGCACTGCGGTACGCCGTTCGCGCGCCCCGGCGTCGCGGGCCAGCCGCTTCGCGAGGCCGACGTGGCTCTGGGCCGCCCGGGCAGCACTCAGCGCGACCGCCGGGTCGGCTCCGTCGCGCCGCACCAGCAGGTCGGCGACCGCCTGCGGCGGGGGTACGCGCAGCACCACCGCACGGCAGCGCGACCGGATGGTCGGCAGCACGTCCTGGACCGACGGTGCGCACAGCACCCATACCGTGTGCGGCGGGGGCTCCTCGATGGTCTTGAGCAGGACGTTCGTGGTGCGCTCCGCCATGCGGTCGGCGTCCTCGATCACGATCACGCGCCATCGCCCGCCGGACGGCGACCGGGACGCGGTCATGATCAGGTCCCGTACCTCGTCGATGGCGATGACTACCTTCTCCGTGGCCAGCAGCGTCACGTCCGGGTGGGTGCCCGCCATGGTCGTGGTGCACGCCTGGCACACGCCACAGCCGCCCTGGAGGCACTGCAGCGCAGCCGCGAAGGCCCGGGCGGCCACCGACCGTCCGGAGCCCGGCGGGCCGGTCACCAGCCACGCGTGCGTCATCGCCGCCGGGTTCGCCACGGCGCTCTGGAGCGCGGCGACCGCGTGCTCCTGCCCGACGACGTCGTCCCACACGGTCATGAGCGGTCCTCGCCGAGGGACCCGGCAACGGCGTCGGCCTCTGCGACGGCTGCTGCCTCGGCGAGGGCACCCGCCTCGGCGACGACCGGTGTGAGGCCCAGCCGGGCTGAGAGATCCACCCTGATCTGTGCCTGGATGTCGTCGACCGGCAGGGCCGCGTCAAGGATCACCCAGCGCTCCGGGTCCGCGGCCGCCCGCTGGAGAAACGTGTCCCGGACCCGGGTGTGGAACTCGAGGCCCGCACGCTCCAGCCGGTCCAGCGCACCCTTGCCGTCGGCCCCGGCACGCCTGGCCGCCGCCGCCGCGGGCTCGAGGTCGAGCAGGATAGTGATGTCCGGCCGCAGGCCCTTCGCCGCCCACAGGGAGAGGTGCTCCACCTCGTGGCCCGGCAGGTCGCGGCCGCCGGACTGGTAGGCGACGGACGAGTCGAGGTAGCGGTCGGTGATCACCACCGCGCCGCGATCCAGCGCCGGCCGCACCACCGTCTCCACGTGGTGGGCGCGGTCCGCCGCATAGATCAGCGCCTCGGCGCGCGCACCCATGTCCTGGCCGTGCATGACCGCCGCCCGCAGCTCCTTGCCGAGCGCGGTGCCACCGGGCTCGAACGTGAGCACGACCTCGCGGCCGGTCAGGTCGGCCAGCCAGTCGCCGAGGAGGCGGGACTGGGTCGACTTGCCGACGCCCTCGCCGCCCTCGAAGGAGATGAAGTAGCCCGGTTCGTTCACGCGGCAACCCTAACCGCGCCCACCGACACCCACCGGCCGGGGAACGGGACGGACGGGCAGGCCGCCGAAGCGACCCGCACGCCCGACACGCGCTACTTGTTCGAGCTCGATGCCTTCTTGGCGGCCGGCTTCTTGGCCGGGGCCTTCTTCGCCGCCGGCTTCTTGGCCGCCGTCGTCCGCGTGGTGCGCTTCTTGGCCGGGCCCTGGGCGCGCTTCTCCGCGAGCAGCTCGATCGCCTGCTCCGCGGTGACCGACTCCGGCGTGACGTCACGCGGCAGGGTGCGGTTGGTCTCGCCGTCGGTCACGTACGGGCCGAACCGGCCGTCCTTGACCTGGATCGGCTTGCCGCTGGTGGGGTCGTCCCCGAGCTCGCGCAGCGGCGGGGTGGCCGTGCGCCCGCGCCCCCGCTTGGGCTGCTTGTAGATCTCCAGCGCCTCCTCGAGGGTGACCGTGAACATGGCCTCCTCGGAGGGCAGCGTGCGCGAGTCCGTGCCCTTCTTCAGGTACGGGCCGTAGCGGCCGTTCTGCGCCGTGATCTCGTCACCCGACTCCGGGTCGGCGCCCACCACGCGCGGCAGCGACATGAGCTGCAGGGCGTCCTCGATCGTCACCGAGTCGAGGGCCTGCGTCTTGAGCAGCGACGCGGTCTTCGGCTTGGGCAGGGCGGCCAGCGCGCGCTTCTTCGCCGCGGCCGACAGGTCGGGGTCGAGGTCGGGCTCCGGCATCTGCTCCGTCACGTAGGGGCCGTAGCGGCCGTTCTTGGCGATGACCGGGTTGCCGGTCTCGGGGTGCGTGCCGAGCACGCGGCCGTCGTCGGCCCCCGCCGCGAGCAGCTCCCGGGCCTTGGCGACCGTCAGCTCGTCGGGCGCGACGTCGTCGGGCACCGAGGCGCGGGGCGGGGTCTTGCCCTCCTCGACCTCGGCCGCGAGGTCCTCGATGTACGGGCCGTAGCGACCCACCCGCACCCGGATGCCCTCGCCGATGTCCACGGAGTTGATCGCGGCGGCGTCGATCTCGCCGAGGTTCGCCACGAGCGCGCGCAGACCGCCGCCGTCGCTGTCCACACCGAGCTCGTCGGAGGTGCCTGCGTTACCCGGCGCCTCACCGAAGTAGAACTCCTTGAGCCACGCGACCCGCTCCCGCGACCCGGCGGCGATCTGGTCGAGGTCGGCCTCCATGGTGGCCGTGAAGTCGTAGTCGACCAGCCGGTCGAAGTGCTCCTCCAGCAGGCGGATCACCGCGAACGCGAGCCAGGTCGGCACCAGCGCCTGGCCGCGCGTGATCACGTAGCCGCGGTCCTGGATCGTCGAGATGGTCGCGGCGTACGTGGAGGGGCGGCCGATCCCGCGCTCCTCCAGCGCCTTGACCAGCGACGCCTCCGTGTAGCGCGCGGGCGGCGCCGTGGAGTGGCCGTCGGCGGCGAGGTCGGTTCCGACGAGCGCGTCGCCCTCGGACATCGTCGGCAGACGCGCCTCCTTGGCCGCAGCGGCACCCTCGGCCGCCTCGGCGTCGGCGTCCGCGCTCTCCTCGTAGGCCGCGAGGAACCCGCGGAACGAGATCACCGTGCCCGACGCCGAGAACACCGCCTCGTTGCCGTCCTGCTCGCCACCCACGACCACCGCGCCGAGCCGGACGGATGCCGTCGAACCCTTCGCGTCGGCCATCTGCGACGCGACGGTGCGCTTCCAGATCAGCTCGTAGAGCCGGAACTGGTCCCCGCTCAGCTCACCGGCGACCTGCGCGGGAGTGCGGAACGAGTCGCCCGCGGGGCGGATCGCCTCGTGCGCCTCCTGGGCACCCTTCGACTTGGACTGGTAGAGGCGGGGTGCGCCCGGCACGTACTCGGGGCCGTACAGCTCGGCCGCCTGACGGCGCGCGGCGTTCGTGGCCTCGGACGACAGCGACGGGCTGTCGGTACGCATATAGGTGATGTAGCCGTTCTCGTACAGGCCCTGCGCGGTACGCATCGCCTGACGCGACGACATCCGCAGCTTGCGGCCCGCCTCCTGCTGCATGGTGGAGGTGGTGAACGGCGCCGCGGGGCGGCGCGTGTACGGCTTGGTCTCCAGGCTGCGGACGGAGAAGTCGGCGGCCTGGAGCCCGGAGACGACGGCGGTCGCGGTGGCCTCGTCG
The DNA here is from genome assembly GCF_040639635.1 of Promicromonospora sp. NPDC023805. NCBI lineage: Bacteria > Bacillati > Actinomycetota > Actinomycetes > Micrococcales > Promicromonosporaceae > Promicromonospora > Promicromonospora sp. NPDC023805. The sequence continues at coordinate 80,069 of NZ_JBFAAH010000018.1, forward strand.
AGCTGCACCACGCCCGTCCGGACCTTGAGCCGCCCCCGGTCGTCGAAGTCGCGGCCCGACGCGACCTTGGCGCCGGCGAGCTGGCTGAGCCGGGCCCGGAAGGACGGCTGGCCGGAGGCGGCGCCGTCGCCGTCCGAGACCGCGAAGGTGCCGGACACGTCCCAGTAGTCCGCTGAGACGAACGCCATGCGCTCGCGTTCCCGCTCGACCACCAGACGCGTCGCCACCGACTGCACACGGCCGGCGGAAAGGCCCTGGCGCACCTTGCGCCACAGCACCGGCGACACCTCGTAGCCGTACAGGCGGTCGAGGATGCGCCGGGTCTCCTGGGCGTCCACGAGGTCCTGGTCGAGCTCCCGGGTGTTCTCCAGAGCCCGGAAGATCGCCTCGCGGGTGATCTCGTGGAACACCATGCGCTTGACCGGGACCTTGGGCTTGAGCTCCTGGATCAGGTGCCACGCGATGGCCTCGCCCTCGCGGTCCTCATCGGTCGCGAGGAAGAGCTCGTCGGCGTCCTTCAGAGCCTTCTTGAGCTCGCTGACCTTCTTCCTCTTGTCCGCGTGGACCACGTAGTACGGGTCGAACCCGTTGTCGACGTCGACCGAGAACTTCCCGTACGGGCCCTTCTTCATCTCCGCCGGCAGGTCCTTGGGCTGCGGGAGGTCGCGGATATGCCCGACGCTGGCTTCGACCTCGTAGTCGTCGCCGAGGTAGCTCTGGATCTTTCGAGCCTTCGTGGGCGACTCCACGATCACGAGCTTGCGTGCCTGGGACATCCGGTCCTGCCTGCTTCCTGCGGGGTCTGGGGGAGGGCGTCTAGCGCCGTTGGAGAGTTCACGGTACGCCAGACACAACGGCTCGCACCCTATCCGGGCCGACAGCCGGTTGCCCGGCGGTCCCGCATGACCGTGGTGATTTTCACCCGTGGCGTGATGGACTACCTGATCAAGACGTGATGAACCGAGGAGCGTTACATCGGACACACCGTCTCTTCAGCAGGCTCCCCTACGGTGGGGACCATGACGGACCAGACCCTCCCGCTGCCCGATCATCCGCAGCCGGCGCACGGCCGTGTCACCGGGACGGCGAAGGGGTACACGCCGCCCGCCGGGCCTGACGGTTCCGGCGATCTGGACGAGATCAGCACCAACTACTCGGGTCCCCGGATACCGAGGCGCCGGCCCCGGCTGGCGCCCCGTATCACCGCCGCGGTCGTGGCGGTGCTCGCGCTCTGGGCGGTGTGGGCGACGTGGGACACGTTCGTCGCGTCGCCCGGTGGCCAGCGCGCGGACCAGCTCGCGCTCGAGGGGGCCGCCCGCGGCCAGAACACCCTCTGGGAGCTCGCCGAACCGGTGCTCGGAGTGGTGTCGAACTCGTTCATCGGCGTTGGCCTGGCGGCCGCCGTGATCCTCGCGCTGGTCCGGGGCCGCTGGTGGCTCGCCGTGCAGGTCGCGATCCTGGTGGCGGGGTCGAACCTCACCACACAGGTGCTCAAGCAGGCGGTGCTCGACAGGCCCGCGCTGCTCGACGTCCCGCGAGCGGACATCAACACCCTGCCCAGCGGGCACACGACGGTGGCGGCGTCCATCGCGGTGGGGCTGCTCATCGCCGTCCCCCGGCGCTGGCGGCCGGTGGTGGCGGTGGCCGGCGCGGCCTACACGGGAGCCACCGGTGTGTCGACGCTGATCGGCCAGTGGCACCGGCCCTCCGACGTCGTCGCCGCCATCCTCGTGGTGCTCGCCTGGGGTGCCGGGGTGTGCGCGCTGAGCTCGCCGTCGTCCCTGGACGCGCCGCAGGACGGTCCGCAGCCCGGGACGTCCGGCGCGGCAGCACTGCTGCTGCTCGGCGCGGCCGGCACCGGAGCGCTCACGGTCGGTGCCCTGGGGAGCGTACGGGGCGAGGGCTGGGGCCTGCCGCTGGGTGGGGACCTGACCGCCTACATGGGCGGGATGCTCGGTGTGGTGGCGGTGACGCTCGGCGCGTTCGCGCTGCTGCTCCTCGTGCGGCAGTCGACGGCGCGCCCGTGAGCCGGTAGCTGTCGAGCAGGTCGGACGCCCAGGCCACCTGAGTGACCTGGGCGTCCGACACGTCATGCGATGAGGATCAGGGCGTCGAGTACCCGCCCGTGTAGGAGCCCGAACCGGAGTACGAGAGCACGCGCCAGCGGTAGGTGCCCGCCGTGCCCGAGTAGCTCACGTTCTCGTCAGGGGCCGAGGTGATGCCCTGGGCGACGTTCGACCACGTGCTGCCCGAGAGCTTCTGCAGGTAGAGGTCGAAGTCGACACCGCTGGGACCGTCGAGGCAGCCCGTGATGGTGCCGGCCGAGGACGAGAAGCCGCTGCTGCTCGGCTTGTAGGTGGAGGCGCCGGAGCTCAGCGAACCGCTGAACGCCGTCTCCTGGCTGGCGCAGCCGGTGGGCGGCGTGGTGCCACCGCCACCGGTGATCAGCGTCACGCTCGCGGCGCTGAGCGCCTCGTTCACCGGCTGGAAGTACGTGGTGCCGCCGGAGGAGCAGTTGCCCGAACCGCCGGACGTCATGCCCTGGGCCTGCGTGCCGGCGAGCAGCGAGCCGCCCGAGTCGCCCGGCTCGGCGCACACGTTGGTACGGATCAGACCCGAGACCGTGCCCTGGGAGTAGGTGACCGACGTGTTCAGCGCCTGGATGGTCCCGCAGTGCCAGCCGGTCGTGGAGCCCGAGCGGCAGACGCTCGCGCCGACGGCGGCCGCGGACGAGCCCGCGACGTTGACAGTGCCACCGCTGTAGTTGTTGACGGCGCCGATCGGGGTGTCGTCCGAGCCTGTGTTCACGTAGGCGTAGTCGTTGCCCGGGAACGAGGACACCTGGAAGGTGCCGCTCGGCTGGGTGGTGGTGGCACCGCGCGAACCGCAGTGGCCCGCGGTGACGAAGCCGCCGGTGGCCGAGAAGCCGACCGAGCAGCGGGATCCGCCGATGTAGTAGGCGTTGCCGCCGACCACGTTGATGAGGGTGCGCGGCATCTCGGCGACCTCGACGACGGAGATGGAGCCCGCGGAGAGACCTGCCCGCGCGACGGCGGCGGCGACGGCGCTCTTCGAGCCCTTCGCCACCTCCATGACCACGGAGTTGGACTCGACGTCCACGTAGGCCGCGGCGACCTTGGCGTCCGGAGACGCCTGGTAGGCCTTGGTGGCCAGCCGCTCGAGCTGGCTCAGCGACTTGTCGACGGTGACTGCGTTGGCACCGGCGGCACGGACCTCGGCGGCTCCTGCCTTGTCGGTGACGGCGACGAACAGCTCGCTGCCGTCCACCCACGCCCCCGCGTAGCCCTTGTCGAGGGACTTGATGATGGCGTGCTGCTTGTCGGACAGCGCCTTGTCGGTCTTGATGCGGTCCACCGCCTGCGCGGTGGTGAGGCCGAGGTCGCGCTCCATTGCAGCGACCATGCCGGGGGCGTAGCCGGCAACGTCAGGCTTGTCGGAACCGGCGGCAGTGCCTGCGGTAGCAGCGGTGATGCTGGCGGCGAGGAGCGTCGCAGCGGCTGTAGCCACGGTGATCGCTCTGAAGGATGTGCGTCTCATGTCCAGCGACTCCTTGTCGTCGGGGCAATGAATTCACCCAGTGCGGCAAAGCGTAGGGTCGCCTCCAGGAAACTCCCAGATACCGATTGGGACATATCGGCGCAATATGCGGGCATGCCGGGGGGTAGGTAGGGCTTTCCTACCTGCCCCCCGGACCACCGACCGAGGTGCGCCTAGCGCATCCGGGTCATCGGGTCACGAGCGAGACACCCGCCGCGCTCAGTGCCTCACCCACGGGGTTGAAGTACGTCGTGCCGCCGGACGAGCAGTTACCCGAACCGCCGGACGTCATGCCCTGGGCCTGCGAACCGGCCAGCAGCGAGCCGCCCGAGTCGCCGGGCTCGGCGCACACGTTCGTGCGGATCAGGCCGGTGACGCTGCCCTGGGAGTAGTTCACGGTCGCGTTGAGCGCCTGGATGGTGCCGCAGTGCCAGCCGGTCGTGGAGCCCGAGCGGCAGACGGTGGCGCCGACGGCGGCCGCCGACGAGCCCGAGACGTTCACGGTGCCGCCGCTGTAGTTGTTGACGGATCCGACCGGGGTGTCGTCCGAACCGGTGTTCACGTAGGCGTAGTCGTTGCCGGGGAACGAGGACACCTGGAAGGTGCCGCTCGGCTGGGTGGTCGCGGCACCGCGCGAACCGCAGTGACCCGCGGTGACGAAGCCGCCCGTGGCCGCGAAGCCGACCGAGCAGCGGGAGCCACCGATGAAGTAGGCGTTGCCGCCGACCACGTTGATGAGCGTCTTGGGCCGCTCCGCGGCGGTCGACAGCGAGACGGCCGAGGCGGGCACGCCCGCCTCGGCGACCGCGGCAGCGACGTCCGCCTTGGCGCCGCGGACGACGTCGATGACTATCTCGTTGGTCTCCACGTCCACGTAGTACGAGGTGACGGAGGACTCGGACAGCGCGCCGTCCAGGTCCGCCGTCCAGGTGTCGAGCGCCGCGAGCGAGTTCTCCACGGCCACCGGGGTCGCCCCGGCCGCCCGTACCGCTGCGGCGTCGGCGGCGTCGGTCACCGCGACGTGCAGCTCGTCGGTGCCCTCGACCCACGCGCCGGCGTAGGACGACGCACCCAGCGTCCTCTCCAGGCTCCGCTGCGTTCCCGCCAGGGCCTCCTGTGCCTTGATCTGCGCCACGGCCTCGGCGGTGCTCAGGTTGAGGTCGCGCTCCATGGCCGCCACCATGCCCGGGGCGTACTGCGCCGCGGCGGTCTCGGTGTCGGTCTGCACGGCGGCGACGGCGACGGCATTGATGGTGCCGGCGAAGAGGCCCACGGTGGCGGTTGCCACGGCGAGACCCCGGAGGGAAGTACGACTCATCTCAGCGACTCCTTGTGTCGGAGAGCAGGTGAAACCATCACCTGGGGGCGACTATTCACCCGTGCGCTCAACCTAGGAGCAGTTGGACTTCACGTACAGATCACACTCAGGTCATACATATTTCATATGGAGGGCAAACTGCCCGCGCGGGCGGCCCCACGGCCGCCTCCCCGAGCCGTCAGGTCAGCCGCATTGCCTGTCGGCCGAGCCTGCGGTTCCGCTCCAGGCGCGCGCCTCGTACCTCGGCCCGCACCCTGCGCTGCACCTCCGGCTCAGCCGAGCATCCCGTACATCGCCAGCCACTGTTCGTACTGCGGGCTGCGCCGCACGGCGTCCCGGTGCGCGCGGTGCGCCGCACCCTCGACGGCCTCCAGGTCGACGCGCAGGTCGGCGTCGTGGCGCCAGCCCAGGTAGTGGGTGCGCCGCAGGGGTGCGCCGGTGAGCGGCACAGTCACCACGCCCGGTGGGTCCAGCTGCCCGGGCTCCACGAGCGCGACGGCGCGTCCCGCCCGCACCTGGTCGACGGCGGTGGTCCACTCCGCCTCGCCCATGCCGCGCGGGGTGAACCCAGCGCGCACGCACGCCGACACGAAGCACTCCTCGAGGCAGCCGCGCGACGGCACGCAGAGCCACTGCTCCTCGGACAATTCGGCGAGCGACACCTCGGGCTTGCCCGCGTACGGGTGGTGCTCGTCGAGGAGGACGAACATCGGGTCGGTGCAGACCCGGGTCCACGTGACCTCGCCGGCGGACGGCGGTGAGCCGTCCCCGCACATCCCGACCAGTCCGACGTCGATGGTGCCGCGCGCGAGCCGGGACGCCACGTCGTCCGCGAGGTGGGGCATGGCCGTGGTGACCTGGGCGCCGGGTATGGCGATGTGCAGCTGGTTGACGAAGAGGCCCCCCAGCGCGGTGCCTGCGATGCCTACCCGGACCGTCTCACCCTTTGCCACGTCGCCGTTGACCAGGCGCTGGGCATCGTCGGCGAGGGCTGCCATCGCCGGGAGCAGCACGCGAGCGTGCCGCAGTATCAGCTCACCGAGCTCGGTCGCGCGCGCGCCGAAGCGGTCGCGGACGAACACGTTCCCGCCCAGCGACCGGTCGATGCGGTTGAGCTGCGCAGTCAACGCCGGCTGCGCGATGCCGAGAGCAGCGGCCGCCTTCGTGACGCTGCCCGACTCGGCTACAGCGACGACCATCCTCAAGTGCCGCATGTCGAGTTCCACACGGTGGAAAATATCTGTCATAGCACCAGATGTCTCTGTTCTGAACAAGATTTATCGGTGCGAGCGACCGAAAGTTACGTCCACGAAACGGATGGACCACCACCGGAAGGGCCGGTGATGGTGTTCTTGCGTCATTCTGCAAGGAAACCGTCACGAACCAGACTGCGGACCGCCGGGAGAAGCTCTGCGACAAGGTCGTCGGAGGGGACGCCGAACAACGACGCGAGCGCACCGACGATCTGCCCCACCGACAGCTCGCCGTCGCACGCGCCCACCAGCGCGGCGAGCGGGCTCGACGCCTGCACACCACGCCCCAGGCCGTCCCCCTGCCGCAGGATGACTATGTTCGGGTCGGCGGCGCCGGGCGTCAGGTAGCGCTCCTCGGTGATGTCGGCTGCCGTGACCAGGCGGGACGCCGCAAGTGCCGCGTCGTCCCGCGCCGCGAGCCAGTCGTGGCCCGCGAGGCTGCGGGCGATGTGCGCGCCGAGCGGCTGGCGGACCGAGCCCGTGTGCTCCTCCAGGCGCCGCAGCGTGACCGGCCCGGACAGCGGCCGCCGAAGGGTCACCAGCCCGAAGCCGACCGCCTCGACGTCCCGGGACTCGAAGTCGTCGAGCCATGCGCCGTAGGCGGCCGCCCAGGCGTCCGGCTCGCGGTCGGCAGTGGTGCCGCCGTCCCGGATCCAGGTCTCGGCGTACTCGGCGGGGTCGAGGACCTCACGCTGGATGATCCAGCCGTCCAGGCCCGCATCGTCGAGCCATGCGCCGACCCGCTCGGTCCACGGCTCGCCCCGGCGGTGCTCCCAGTTGCCGAGGAGCTGCGCGGTGCCACCGGGCGCGAGCACGTCACCCACCCCGAGGATCAGGTCCCGCACCAGGTCGTCGCCCGCCCTGCCGCCGTCGCGGTACTCGTAGTCGCCGAGCGCGTCGGCGACCACCCGGCCCGCCGCCCCGGCGTGCGGGGTGATCACGAACGGCGGGTTGGAGACGACGAGGTCGAACTGCTCCCCCGCCACCGGCTCCAGCATCGACCCGTGCCGCAGCTCCAGCTCCGTCCCCGCACGGGTGTTCAGCGCGGCGTTGAACGCCGCGAAGGCCAGCGCCCGCCGGGAGATGTCCGTCGCCACCACGTGCTGCGCGTGCCGCGCCGCGTGCAGGGCCTGGATGCCGCAGCCGGTGCCCAGGTCGAGCACCCTGCCCGTCGAGCCGCGCACCGTCACCTGCGCGAGCGTGAGGGAGGCGCCGCCCGCTCCCAGCACGTGGTCCGTGGCCAGGCGTCCGCCGGTGACGAGCTCGCCGAGGTCCGAGGCGAGCCACCAGCTCGCGTCGCCGACCGCGTCCACCGAGGAATAGGGGCGCAGGTCCACGACGGCGCACACGTCGTCGTCGGCGTCGGTGCCTCGCGCGACGACCAGGCCGAGGCGCTCCGCACCCGCGGTCCCCGTCCCGGGCAGCGCCCGGTCGAGCGCCGCGCGCGGCACTACCCCGCCCAGGAGGAACAGGCCGGCGAGGGTCGCCAGCGGGTCGGGGAGGGACGACGACGTGGCACCCGTCCCGGCGGCCAGCGCCCGGCGGGCCGGCAGGGACTGCTCGCGGTGCAGCGCCGCGGCGGCGACCGGCCCCAGCAAGCGCTCGACACCGTCGACGTCGTAGTCGGAGGCGACCAGGTCGTCATGGAGGGAGTCGACGAGGGCGCGGTCGGTCACGGGAGGCAGCACGGACCTATCCTGCCCGCAGACGCCCGCCCGTCACCACGTGGGAGGTCTACCCGCGGCAGTTGGAGGCCACGAACTGCTGCACGCGCTGGGACGCCTCGACCATGGCATCGGTGTCGAGCTCCTGCTGCGCGCCGCCCACCGCATCGCTCACCGCGGGGCCGTCGGTCGCCTTCACCTTCTCGATGTTGTTGGCGACCGTCGAGTAGTACGTGAAGGCGATCGCCCAGTCCCCCGCTATCGCCTCGGGCGGGGTCACGCCCTGCAGCGCGTTGCGGGCGTTGATGAACCCCTTGCGCAGGGTGTCGGGCTGGTCCTCGACCATCGCCGACTGCGCGTTGGCGGCCTGCGTCCATGCCATCTGCGTCTGGGCGCACGATGCGGCGTCCGCTGTGGAGAGGACCTTGTCGCCATCACCCTGGACGAGAGTCATCCCCCAGCCGGTGCCGAGGCCCAGCGCGGCGGCGGTCACCCCGGCGAGCACCAGCACCAGCGTCTTGTCCAGCAGCTTGGGCAGACCCCGTCTCAGGGTTCGCTTGATCCGCTTCTGCTGTGCGGTGCTGGGGGCCGACAGGCGGCCCTTGGGACGCTGCTGGCCCGCCTTGCGCGACTCGGCCTTCCGGGAGTCGCTCTTCCGGGACTCGGCATGGTGCGGCTCGGGCTCGCTCGGCCCGGCAGGCGGGACGTCGTCAGGCTCGGACAGGTCGGGACGGTGCACGGAGCCGACCTCGTCCGGCAGCGCCTCGACCTGGTAGTCGTCGTCCTCGGCCACCTGGACCGGGCCCGACGGGCCTTGGTTCAACGGGTCTTGGTTCAACGGGGCAGAGCTCAGCGGAAAGCCGCCGGCCGGGGTGGGCGCGGACTCGGACTTCGGCGCACCCTTCGTGCCGGACTTCGTGCCCTTGCCCTTCGACCGCGACTTGACGGCCTTACCGCTCTTGCCACCGGCGTTCTTGCCGCGGCCACGCGTCACGGCGGGCTCTGCGGCCGCTACGGAACCCCACGGGTTGGCGTCGCCGTCGCTCTCACCGTCCGCGATGACGGGCGCGGGCACGTGCCCCCAGGGGGAGCCTGTCGTCTCGTCGGCAGGGGCCGGACCCCCTGGGGCACCGGCGCCCGCGCCGCTGCCCCAGGGGCTCGGTGCGGGCTCGCTCTCCGCGAGGCTCTCGGCCCACTCCAGGGCACTGGCCCCGGGCGCGGCGTCTCCGGCCGCGAGGCTCTCCGCCCATGTGAGCGCATTCGATGCGGGGGGACCACCAGCGCGAGACGCAGCACGACCACCCCGCGAACCCTTGCGCCGTGTCGCACTCATAGCCGCGCACTTTACCCGCTTGTCCCGCCGGCGCAGGAGGGGCAATCGTGTGATACGTGGCGAACTGGGGGTGAAGTTGCTACAGGTTGAGGTAGTTGATGCTCGACCAGAACACCACGACGATGACCGCGACGATTCCGATCGCGAGCGACAGGAGCCCCCAGTTCCGCGCGCGGCGCGACGCTTTCCTGGACTTGTCGTGCTCCTGTGCCTTCCACAGGGCATTCACGCGCAGCGCGCTCACGAGAGCGACCAAACCTGTAGGCGGGAAGCAGAAGATTGTCACCAGGACGGCGAACACGAGATACGTCCGCGGCGGATACTGCAGCTGCGCGGGGTACGTGTGGACGTTGACGTGCACCGGCGAGCGCGACCCGCCCGGGACCGCGGGCGGCAGGGCGGAGCTGCTCATGGACGTCTCCCTCTTCTGTGTAAAGGGAGAACTTAGTCCAATTTCGGCGATTTGTTGAATGTGCTGGTCAGCCGGGTATTTTGCGCAGTACCTCACGATAGAAATGCACGCCGCGGCCCAGGGAATCGACGCTCAGGTGCTCGCCCACGCCGTGAATCGACTGCCGCTGAGCACGCGACAGAACGAACGGGCTGAACCGATAGACGTGGTCGCTGATGGGGGTGAAGGTGCGCGAGTCGGAGGCAGTGAGCAGCACGTAGGGCACCACCACCGCGTCGGGGTACGACGCGCCGATCGCCTCGCTGAGCAGTGTGAACTGCTGGCTGTCCGTCGGCGAGACCTCGCTGGGCTCGCTGCTCTGCACCACCTCGAGCACTACCTTCTTGTCCCCGATGATCCGGCGCAGCCGGGCGACCGTCCGGTCCACCGTCTCGCCGAGCGCCACGCGCACGTCCAGGCGAGCACGAGCGGACGACGCCGCCACGTTCGCCCCCGCGCTGCCCTGCAGCTCGGTGACCGCGACGGTCGTGCGGGCCAGGGCCGCGGCCTCCGGACCGCCTCCGGCGAGCAGCCAAGCGGCAACCTTGCGCAGGGGCCCGGAGGCCAGCCTGGTCGCCAGCTTGAGGCCCAGCCCCTTCCCGCCGTTCACGCCAGGCGCGACGCGTGCCAGCATCTCCGCCGTCGGCGCGTTGATCCTCGCCGCGAAACGACGCCGGGTGACCCGCGTGACCGCGCGGGCGAGACGCACCGTGGCCGACTGCTTGCCGGGCACCGCGGCGTGCCCGCCGACGTCGGAGGTGTGCAGGTTGACGCCGACGAAGCCCTTCTCCGCGACACCCACCATCGCTGCCTGCCGGCTCAGCCCAGGGAAGGCGTCCGTCACGACGCCGCCGCCCTCGTCGATCACGAGCCAGGGGCGCACACCGAGCTCGTACAGGCGCCGGACGGCGATCTGCGCGGACTCGCCCGCCGTCTCCTGGTCCGCGCCGAAGAACAGCCAGATGTCTCGCTCGGGCACGAAGCCGTCGCCGAGCAGCGTCTCGACGGCGTCGAGCAGCGCCACGAGCCCGCCCTTGTCGTCGAGCGTGCCGCGGCCGTGCACCAGCCCGTCCCGGATCTCGCCGGAGAACGGGTTGGTCGGCCAGTCCGCGGCCCGGACCGGCGCGACGTCCTGGTGGGCCATGAGGACCACGGGGAACGGGTGCAGCACGTCCTGCCGCCCGCGGCCCGGCCACCGGTAGAGCAGCCCGTGATCGCCCGCCGGCTCGCTCTGCAGGGCGTGCACGCGGGGATAGAACGCGGCAAGCGCCGCGCGGTGCCTGGCGAACGACTCGTGGTCGGCGTGCTGCGGGTCCCACGACGAGACGGTGGGGATCTGCACGAGCGAGGAGAGGTGCCCGGCCGCGATGTGGCCCGCCGAAGCATGCCGCTCGCCGTAGGGCTCCGAGGAAGCGAAGGCGGACGAGCCCTTCCGGTCGCCGAGCGCGGCGTCCGGGGCGGCAGGCTGCTCGGCGAGCGGCTGCGCCTTGCGCGCCGTCGGCTCGCCGGACGCCTCGCGTCCGGCCTGCGTCCGGCGCCCGTCGGACGTCGTGGACGCGGGCCGCGCGAGCGAGTTGTCCGGGCGCGTCGCCGACAGCGGGGCTGGGGACGCCGCCCTGCGCGACTCGGCGGCGTCCCCGGGCCTCGGCCCAGGTGCCGGCTCGGCGGTCGGTGCCGCAGCCGGCTGGACTGCCGCCTTGGCGATCATTTCGGCCGTGACCTGAGGGATGGCCTCGGTCGGGTCGATATCGGCACTCACGGGACCTTCTCCTGCTCCGGGTCTCCCACGACGGGGGCTCCTGCGTCGGGGCTCCCGTCGGCACCCGCGGACCGCGGAGCATTCGGGAGCACAACACCGCAGACGATAGCGGTAGCACCCGGTTTTCCCCATACCTCCGGTAATGCTGGACGGCCCGGCAACCCGACGTCGGCGGTGCTCACTACGCAGTGGTCACGGTGCGGTGGTCACCGTGCGGCCCAGTGGATGGCCGTCGCCGCCTGGCTCAGGCCGCCCCGAGGATGGGTACGGAAGAAGACCGAGGTGCCGAACACGAACGCCCGCGCATGCCCCACTTCGCCGGATACGGCGGCAGCCTGCCCGATGACGGAGCCCCGCCCGTCCGACTCCCTCGTGAGGGGCCAGTACCCAGCCCGGAAGTTGCCGTAGGCCAGCTCCGTGGCCGTCCCCTCGCCCAGGTCGGTGAACCAGACGGCGGGGTAGACGAAGCCGTGCTCCTGCGCGTGGTCGTCCAGCACCTCGCCAGGGGTGCTGGTGGCGATGATGCCGTTGCTCGCCGGGTCGCCGGTCCGCGCAGTGCCGCTGACCAGCCCGTACGCCGCCGCGGCCGCGAACGCGCCCGCCCCGCGCCCGACGATGGCGCCGTCGTCGTGCAGCCAGGAGAGGACGTGTGCGCGGCCCGCCGAACCCGCCGGCAGGTCCAGGGACGACCCGATCCACAGCACGTCGGCGTCCTCGAGCCCGGTGGGATCGCCGTCGGCCGCGCGCTTCTCGATCCGGGCCGCCGAGACGGGCACCAGGTCGTCGAACCCGAGCGCCAGGAGCGACAGCCGGTCGTCCTGGTTGCCCGCGTACGCGACGGTCAGGTCCTCGCCGCGCTCGCCCGCGACGTACTCGGCTCGCGAGACGGTCACGAAGGAGATGCCGTAGCGGTCCGCGACGTCGCGTGCCGCACGCAACCCGTGCGGCCCGACGGCGGCACGCCCGTCCGCCGTCAGCCGCACGGTCACACCCTGCCCCAGGAGGTCGTTCAGGGCGCGGTGGTCCTGCACGCCCGCCACGTCGAAGGCGACGTACCTCGCCCCGTCCGGGACGGTCCCGCGCGGAGCACCTCGGCGAACCGGTGCGGTCCGTCCGATCGGGCCGTCGGTGGTGGCGCCCACGCGGTCCACCGTGGCGCCCCAGAGGTAGGCCGGCGACCACGCGGAGACGTCGTACATGGCCGGGACGTCGCCGGAGATGTCGGAGCCGAGCGCGAGCAGCGCGTTCGCCAGCCCGCGCAGGGGCTGGTGCAGGTCCACCACGTACGAGCCGGCCGGATAGGTGGTGCCCGCGACGCGCGTGGATGCGGCCAGCCGCTCCACCTCGACGCCGTGGAACAGCAGCGCGTCCACCAGGTCCTCGGCGTCCGACGCCGACCGCTGGCCGGAGCCGACCGGGATCACGTAGGCGCGCGGGAGGCGTACCGCGCCCTGGTCGTCGGCCTCGTCCCAGAGCTGCTTCCACTCGTCCGGTCCGGGCACCGCGCCGATGTTCTTGGCTGTCAGCGCGACCTTGGGGGCGCCGGCCGACCCGCGGCGGAACATCTCTGCCTGGTCGGCGAGCATCGAGTCCGAGCTGGTGTGGACGTAGTCGATCATCGATCGCATGACGGTGGCCGCCACCTCGGTGTTCACCGCCGCGGCCGCCCGCGCGGTGGTGCGGCCCGTCGGGTCGAGCGGCAGCTCGACAGTGGTGGACACAGCGCCGTGGAAGAGCGCGTACTGCGCGGTGAAGACAGGCGGGTAGTCGTCCCAGCCCGACGGCGTGTCCCGGTACGGGATCTTGACGGACCCCGTGTTCCCGGCCACGACCTCGCCCGTGTCCCGGTCGTAGTAGGTGTTGCCCTCGATCCCTGCCGCGACGACGTCGTCCTCCACCTGGCGGGCTATCGCGTAGCCGTGCGGGAGGAAGAGGTCGTACTCGTAGTTCTCGCCGTGCGGCGGGCCCGCCGGCTCGACCTGGAGCACGTCGGTGTAGCCGTGGAAGTCCGCGGCGAACAACGGCTGCACCGCCTGCGCGGTGCGCACGTACGAGCGCGCCTCCGGCGTGGCGAGCGTGACCATGTCGCGGTTGGCGTCGAGGCCGAGGGACGTCGAGCGCGTCACGTGCGTACGGCCGTCGGGGTTGAGCGTGAGGCTGAACACCAGCCGGTGGTGCTCCAGCATCCTCCGCGTGGCGGCGTCGTCCGCCGTGGCGAGGCGTTCGACGACCCGCAGCGCGGCGTCGGTGCCCTCCCACTCGTCGCCGTGGATGTTCGCGCTGATCCAGATGGGCGTCTTGTAGCCCGCCCGCAGCTCACGGTCTCGCAGGGCCGTGCGCGGCCGCTCCCTGATCTCCTCGCGCCACGCGGTCTGCCGGGCCGTCTCCGACCGGCGTTCGGGCGCCGTCACGGTGACGAGGTAGAGGTCACGCCCCTCCGTCGACCTGCCCACCACCTGCGTGGAGACCCGGTCGCTCCGCTCCATCAACCTGGTCAGGTGCGGCGCGAGGTCCGCATGGCTGACGGCGCCGTTCAGCTCGGTGGCATCAGCGGCGTCCGGCGGGAAGACGCGCAGCTCCGGCTGGTACGGGTAGGACGCAGGCATGCGCAGCGGGTTGCCGCCCCGCGCCGGCAGCGGCCCCGGCGGATCTGCCGGACGGTTCACGTCGGCCGCCGTCGGACCGGCCAGGACGTTGGCCTCGATGCCCCGGCCGATCCCGGCCGTCGTCACCCCGGTGGCCGTACGCCCGTCCAGGAGCGCGCCGGAAGGCTGCGCGACGGCGGGCGCGGTCAGCGAGCCGGCCACCAGCGCGACGCCGGCCAGTGCGGCGCTCGCGATGACGGCGAACGGACGAGTACGAACGAGCAAGAGGTGCCTCCCCAGCGGCAAGTCGGCCAATTCTGGCCCACGGCCCGGGCAAACCGGAACAAAACACAAAATCCGCTACCTGGTTCCCACGGCCCCGCGGACAACACCGCCCAGAATGCCGTTGACCTGGCGGTCGCACGGCGGTGCACTGTGGCGATGAGCACCGAGCGATGGACCTCCGCAACTGTCTACCCCGATATGTGGACAGACCCGGACGACGACCCGCGCGAGGCGCTGGCGAATCCGGTCGGGGAGAAGGAAACCCTCTGGAACTATCTCAAGCACTACCGGATCACGCTGGAGATGAAGTGCGAGGGGCTCTCCGCTGAACAGCTCGCGCGGCGCTCGGTGCCGCCGTCGACCCTCTCGCTCCTCGGGCTCGTGCGACACCTGGCGCATGTCGAGCAGAGCTGGTTCCAGCGGGTCCTGCAGGACCAGCCGGACCTGCCGAAGCTGTTCGGCAAGTCGCCGGAGAACCCGGACGCGGACTTCGACGACGTCGTGGCGGACCCCGCGATGGTCGAGGACGCCTGGGCCACCTGGCGGCGTGAGGTGCAGGCGGCCGACGTCTGGCTCGCGGCGCTGCCCGAGGACGAGCTGGGCCGCACGGTGCTGCGCGATGACGACGTGATACCGGTCCGCGACGTGCTGGTCCACATGGTCGAGGAGTACGCCCGCCACGTGGGCCACGCCGACCTGCTGCGCGAGTGCATAGACGGCCGGGTAGGCCAGTAACGAGGTTCGCGAAGTAGAGCGCCTGTCCGCGTCTCCCGGCTTCACCCGGGGAGACTCGGACAGGCGCTCTGCTTCGCGAACCTCGCTCTACCTCAGCGTCAGACGACTGCTTCCGCTTCCGCGCGGTCCTGCTCCGCCTGCTGTTCGGCGTCCACCCGGCTGGCCCGCATGCGGGACCAGATGACCGCACCGAACGCCACGGCCGCCGCCACGAGGGCGATGCCGATCCGGAGCGCGTGGTTGGCGTCCGCGGGGACGCTCATCGCCACGACCGCCGGGGCGATCAGCAGCGCGACCAGGTTCATCACCTTGATGAGCGGGTTGATCGCCGGGCCGGCGGTGTCCTTGAACGGGTCGCCGACCGTGTCGCCGATGACCGTCGCGGCGTGGGCGTCGGAGCCCTTTCCGCCGTACTTGCCGTCCTCGACGATCTTCTTCGCGTTGTCCCAGGCACCGCCCGAGTTGGCCAGGAAGATCGCCATCAGGACGCCCGTGCCGATCGCACCGGCGAGGAATCCGGCCAGCGGCCCGACACCGAGGCCGAAGCCCACCGCGATGGGCGCGAACGCCGCCAGCAGACCCGGCGTGATGAGCTCGCGCAGCGAGTCCCGGGTGCAGATGTCGACGACCTTGGCGTAGTCGGGACGCTCCTCGTACGTCATGATGCCCGGGTGCTCGCGGAACTGGCGGCGCACCTCGAACACGATGGCGCCGGCGGCGCGGGTGACGGCGTCGACCGCGAGCCCCGAGAACAGGAACACGGTGGCACCACCGAGGATCACGCCCACGAGGGTGACCGGCGAGATGATGTCGTAGCTGAGCATCGAGGTCACCAGCCCGGTGCCGACGTTCTCGACCTGCGCGAGCGCGTGCGACACGGCGTCGGCGTAGGAACCGAACAGCGCGGTCGCGGCGAGCACCGCCGTGGCGATCGCGATGCCCTTGGTGATCGCCTTGGTGGTGTTGCCGACGGCGTCCAGGTCGGTGAGGATCTGCGCGCCCTCCTCGTCGACGTCACCGGACATCTCGGCGATGCCCTGCGCGTTGTCGCTCACCGGTCCGAACGTGTCCATGGCGACGATGACGCCGACAGTGGTGAGCAGGCCGCAGCCGGCCAGCGCGACGAGGAACAGCGCGAGCGGCACCGAGCCGCCGGCCAGCAGGAACACGCCGCAGATCGCGGCGGCGATGATGCCCGCCGTGTAGACGGCGGACTCGAAGCCCACGCCGATACCGGAGAGGACGACGGTCGCCGCACCCGTCCGGGAGGTCGCTGCGACGTGCAGCGTCGGCTTCTTGTCGGTACCGGTGAAGTAGCCGGTCACCCAGAGGATGACGCCGGCGAGCACAACTCCGATGAGCACGGCGAGCGCTGACACGACGCGCGGGTCGGCGGTCACGTCGGAGAGGTCCGCGGTACCGGTCATCTGGCCGAACGACGACGGCAGGTAGGCGAAGGCTGCGATACCGGCAAGCACGGCGCCGACGATCGCGGAGATGTAGAACCCGCGGTTGATAGCGGCGAGCCCGCTCTCGGACCCGCGGACCCGGGTGATGAAGACGCCGAGCAGCGCGACGAACGCGCCGATCGCCGTGACGATCAGGGGGAACACGAGGCCCTGCTCGCCCATGGCGGCCTTGCCAAGGATGAGGGCGGCCACGAGGGTCACCGCGTAGGACTCGAAGAGGTCGGCCGCCATGCCTGCACAGTCGCCGACGTTGTCGCCCACGTTGTCCGCGATGGTGGCGGCGTTGCGGGGGTCGTCCTCAGGGATGCCCTGCTCGACCTTGCCGACCAGGTCGGCGCCGACGTCGGCCGCCTTGGTGAAGATGCCACCGCCCACGCGCATGAACATGGCGAGCAGCGCGGCACCGAAGCCGAAGCCCTCGAGGACGGCAGGGGCGTCCACGTCGTAGACGAGCACGACGAGCGCGGCGCCGAGCAGGCCGAGGCCCACCACGGACATGCCGACGACGCCGCCGGTGCGGAAGGCGATGCGGGCGCCCTCGGCCCGGCCGCCCGGGCGGGTAGCGGCCGCGGCCACGCGGACGTTCGCCCGCACGGCCAGCCACATGCCCAGATAACCGATCGCCGCGGAGAACCCGGCGCCGAACACGAACGCGACCGAGCGCCCGATCCGGATGCCGCTGTCACCGGGCAGAAGGAAGAGCAGGCCGAACACGACCACCGCGAACAGCACGAGGGTACGGAACTGTCGCTTCAGGTAGGCGGAGGCACCCTCCTGCACGGCCTGACCGATGTCCTGCATCTTGGCGGTTCCATCAGGTGCGGCGAGCACCTGGCGACGCAGCACGAACGCACACCCGAGTGCGAGGACCGCGATGAGGGCGATCACCGCGACCGTGGTGTAGCTGCCTGCGCCGAAAACAATTACCTCTTCGGGCATTCGTCCTCCTCGACGAGCTCCGGGGAAGTACCCCAGAAAGTGTGTTGCCCTGCACGGGGTTGACCCGTACAAGGCCTAATGCGTCCCACCGGCAACGTCGATGGCGGGAAGAAGCCAGAGTCTACCCACATGTGACGCCAGTCACTATGTCGACAGTGGTCGCCTATCGAGACCCCGTACCGGTCGTGAGCTCGCGGATCTCCTGGAGCAGCCGCGCGGCGTCCGTGAGGTCCGGCAGCACGACGTCGGCGCCCGCCTCGACGAGCCGGTCCACGGACGTCGTGCCAGATGCCACGGCGATCACACGCGCGCCGCCCTCGAGCCCCGTGCGCACGTCCTCCAGCGAGTCCCCGACGATCACCGTGTTGCCGACGTCGAAAACGTTGCCGTATCGCTCTCTCGCGCGGCTCTGTGCGACCGCGACGAGGGCCGGCCGGTGCGCGTCGTCGGACGAGAAGCCGCCCACCGCGGCGTCCACGTACCGGTCCATGCCGAAGACCCGCAGCTTGATCAGGGCGTTCGCCTCAAGATTGCCCGTCAGGACCGTGGACACCAGGCCGGGCTCCGCCGCGACCGCCTTGAGCGCCTGCATGGCCCCGGGCAGGACGGAACCGAGGTTGCGCACGTCCTCGGTGTGCGCCGCGAAGCGCAGGGGCACCGCCTCGAGCATCCGCGGCAGCAGGGCCTCCACCTCCTGCGCGCTGACCCCGTTGTCCGCCAGGAGCCCGCGGATCGCCAGCGGCATCGTCACTCCTGTGCCCTTCGCCGGGAGGCGTTCGGCGGGTCGACCCACGACCTCGGCGAACGCCTCCCGGTATGCGGTCCGGTCCACCTCCCCGACGTAGACGAGCGTCCGATCGATGTCCCAGAGCACCAGGGCCCTGGCATCACCGCTGGGGGTGACCGGAGCGGTCACGACGCGAGTGCCGCGATCCGCTCGGTCAGCACCCGGGCGTTCACCCCGGACCGGCGCGACGAACCGCCACGGCGGAGGTCCTCCGACAGGTCACGCAGGTGCTCCCGCAGCCGTGCGGACTGCACGGTCTCCGCGATGCTCACCGCCTCGTCGCCGGTGGCGCACGCGGCGTCCAGGTCGCCCGCCCTGGCGTGGGCCTGAGCCGCCCGGCTCAGGAACAGCCCGTGCGTGCGGCGCTCCCCCGCGCGCTCGGCCTGGATCGCGTGCCCGAAGCTCTCGACGGCGCGCGCCGTGTTGCCGAGGGCCAGGTGCGCCGAGCCGGACTGCCCGTGGATCTCGCCCTCGTTCATCCAGTACAGCCAGTGCGGGTCGTCCTCGCCGCGCCCGCGGGCGCACAGCTCCGAGGCCTCGCCGAGGGCACGGCGTGCCGCCTCGCCCTCGCCGGCCGCGGCATGACCGCGGGCCTGCCTGGTCAGCAGCGTGGCCGCCAGGTGGGGTGCGTCGAGGCGGGCGATCCGACGCCGGCCGGCCTCCGCGGCGCGGACCGCGTCGCGCGGGTCGCCGCTGGAGTAGCCGTGGATCGCGAGGTAGGACAGTGCACCCGCGCCGAGCCGGTCGTCAGCGGCGGCGTGCGCGGCTCGCAGGCCGGCCAGCATGTAGGCGCGTGCCGTGTCCGTGCGGCCGGCGTCGAACGCGAACCAGCCTGCCTGCGTCGCGGTGTCCGCCGCGACGGCGGCGAGCTTGCGGCCCGTGACCTCGTCGTACGTGCTGCGCTCCAGGACGCGGACCACCAGGGCGAGGTGGGCGCGGGCCAGGTCTGCCACCGCCCCGCTGCCCGAGCCCTTGTCCATGACGCGCAGCTCGTCGAGCGTGCCCTGCAGGTGGCCGCAGAGCTCGAGCGAGACGCGGGTGCCCGTGGTCGCGCGGCGCAGCGGCTCGGCCTGCTCGACGTCCCAGCTCTGGATCATCGAGTTCAGCGCGATGCCGGACGCCGGACGCGGCGAGTCGGTCCCGGCCGCGTCGCTCATCGCCGTGGCCGAGACGGGGCCGTTGGCGTCCGTCGGCAGCCAGTCCGCCGTGTTGTCGGCGACGTGCGCCAGGCGGAGTGCGGTGAGCATGCGGTCCGCCGTCCACGGCAGCACCGGGTCGGGAGCCGTCGGCGTCACCGGCTCCGGCGCCGCTACTGCCTGGCCGGACGCGGCGGTGCGTGCGGTAGCAGCGGCGTCGGGCAGCGGGCTGATCCCCGGAAGGGGGAGCCGGACCAGGTCCGGTGGCGTGCCCAGGCCCGTGAGGAACTGGACGACGCGGGAGACGTCGGTGAGGCGGCGGTCACCGCACTCGAGCATCGACAGGTAGGACTGGCTCAGCCCGGTCAGGGCCGCCACATCCTCCTGACGAAGCGGGACGAGCTGCCGCACCATGCGGCTGACCTGTCCGAAGTCCCAGTCTGCCAGCGCTGACCGGACTGCTTCGTCCTGCCAGACCCGCGTCGGCACGCTGGGCAGTGAGACCACGGGCACTGACTCGGTGCGCCTGCACGCGGCGCAGCGAGCTTCGGAGTTGTAGCGGCTGAGTACACAACCACATCGGGCACAAGTGCGAACGGTGGCACGAGGCAACGGGGGCTCCTGGGGTCCGGCATTTCTCTTTTGCCGAGGTTACGGCTCGGATGACCACAGTGGTATCACCCCCCTGAGGTCCGTGCATCCGGACGGTACTAGGTATTTTCTTCCAGACCAACGGCCATCTAAGATCGTACGTTTTCGCAGGTCAGCCGTGGTCTTTTTTGGACAAACGTCCAACTAGCGCCCGAATTGAGTAAATTGTAGACCGGGACAGAACCAACGAAAACATGCATAAGCCCAGGTCACTCCGATTAACCACGGTAGTGCCCCGTTCCGGGAGGATTCGACGTTTCAGCGTGCGAAAACAGCCTCCATCGCACGTGCCAGGTACCACGGATCGACGACGGCGGTGAGCTCGCGCGCCGAGTGCATCGATAAAATTGCTACCCCGATGTCCACAGTTCGGATGCCCAGACGCGTCGCGGAAATCGGTCCGATCGTCGATCCGCACGGCAGAACGTTGTTGGAGACGAACTCCTGGGTGGGCACACCGGCCGTCGCGCAGGCCACGCTCCACGCCGCCGCGCCGTGCGCGTCGGTGGCATAGCGCTGGTTCGCGTTGATCTTGAGGATCGGGCCGCCGCCCGCCACCGGGCGGTTGGCCGGGTCGTGCCGCTCGGCGTAGTTCGGGTGCACCGCGTGCCCGACGTCGGACGACACGTGCAGCGACGCCGCGAACGCCCGTGCCCGGTCCTCCGCCGTGGCGCCAAGGGCTGCCGAGATGCGGTCCAGCACGTCTTCGAGGAAGGGGCCGGCGGCGCCGGAGCGGGACTCGCTACCTATCTCTTCATGGTCGAACCCCGCGAACACCTGGATCGAACCCGCCCCGCCGGTCGCCCCGAGCAGCGCCGTCAGCCCCGCGTGGGTGGAGAGCAGGTTGTCCAGCCGCGCCGACGCGAACAGGACCTCGCCCGCACCGAAGGCACGGGCCGGCTGCGTGTCGGCCAGCACCACGTCGTAGCCGCCGATGTCGGCCGGGTCGACGCCGGCGTCCGTCGCGAGCGCCGCGAGGACGTCAGCGCTCTCCGCGTCCCCCAGACCCCAGACGGGCTGTGTGTGGCGCTGCTTGTCCAGCGTGAGGCCGTTGTCGTTGACGCCGCGGTCCAGGTGGATGGCGAGCTGCGGGATGCGCAGCATCGGGCCGGTGCGTACGAGGTGCTCGGTGCCGTCGTGGGTGACGATCCGCCCGGCCAGCTCGAGCTCGCGGTCGAGCCACGAGTTGAGCAGGGGCCCGCCGTACACCTCGACGCCCACCTGCCACCAGCCGCCGGCGCCGTGCGTCGTGGGCTTTGGCTTGAGCTTGAAGCCCGTGGAGTCGGTGTGGGCGCCCACGATGGTGAACGGGGTGGTGGGGCCGGCGCCGTCGGACACGGTGAAGGCGATGACCGAGCCGTCACGGACCACTACGTAGCGTCCGCCGGGGGTCACTGCCCAGGCGGCGTCCTCCGCCACGCGGGTGAAGCCCGCCGCCTGCGCGCGCCGGGCCACCTCCTGCGCCGCGTGGTAGGACGACGGCGACGCGGCCACGAAGGTGCCGAGGTCGGCTGCGTGCTCGCGGGCCGCGTCCGGGACCACGGAGGGCTGGACGGGGTCGACGGACCGGGCGGGGGATGTCTGGGCAGTCACCGGGCCATTATGTCGCCCTGCTGATCGAGCCCTGCCGCAGGTCGGCCCCCACCGTTGCGGTGAGGGCCGACCAGCGGTGGGTGGTCAGTCGCCGGCGGAGTAGGACAGCCAGGTGCCGGCCAAGGTCATGGCGATCCGCATGCCCTGGTAGCCGTCCGCCCGCTGGGCCTCGGCCTCCGCTTCGGTGAGCAGGCCCGCGTCCACCACCTCCTGCCAGGCCTCGTCCGAGTCGGCGAACTCCTCCGTAGCGACCCGCGGCCAGACGACGGTCTCGTCGCCGGTGGCGTCGCCACCGGGGAGCTCGCCGACGACCTCGCCGCGGGTATTGGCCAGCAGGGCGACGAGCGTCCGGTAGTGCTTCGCGTCATCCTCGGGCAGGGCGAAGACCTGCTCCGGGGTCTTGGTGCCGGACAGGAGTTCCGCCTCCGACTCCTTCGCCAGCGCGATCAGCGCATCGGAGTCGCACTCCTGTGCCGCGAGCACGATGTTGCCGGCGGCTGCCGCCTGGTCGCCCCACAGGAAGTGGTCCAGGTTGAAGTGCGCCTCGTAGTGGGTCGCCGAGCAGTCGTCCGAGGGGTCGGTGTCCGGGGGTGTCGCCGGCTCGAGCGACACCCAGAGGCGCGCGACGCCGTCGGGCACGCTCGGCAGGCGGATGTCGATGGCCTCCCCCTCGGCTGCTGCCAGGGGACCGACCTCGGAACCGGACTCGTATCCGTCGCACGAGATCTGGGTGGCCCCGACCATCTTGCCGGTGGAAGGCACCACCAGCTCGATCGGGAGCAATGCCTCCGGGTCCCCGCCCGCACACTGACCGTGAACCCTCAGGTTGGTGTCGGACGCGTGGCCGCGGTACGTCATCTCCGCCGTGACCCAGTCCGTCGTGCGGTCCAGCTCGACCTGCGAGACCTGGCCCGCGGCCGGCGCCGGGAACTTCGCGGTCGACTCCCCCTGGGACTCGCCGGGGCTGTGCGCGCCGTCGGCGTCGATGCGGACCGGCACCGGCTCGCTCACCGCCGTGGCCCGCCGGCCCGAGGCGACCTCCGGGAAGACGACCACCTGCACCTCGTAGTCCCCCTCGGGCAGAGGTGCCTCGTAGACCGGGTCGATATCGGTCGGCGTCGGCGAGCACGTCGAGGCGGAGCTGCCCTCGGCCGCGATGGCTCCCTCGCCGCCGCCCAGGAGCGGCTCGGACTGCTCGCCCGGCGCACCGAAGACATCCGGCCCCAGGTCCAGCACCACGCCGTCCTGGCTCCATACCAGCACCGGTGCGACGTCGAGCTCGCCCTGCCCCGGCGTGAGCGCCGCCGCCATGCCCCACGAGGTCGTGGGTTCGCCGCCGAGATCCGCCGTCCGCCCGTAGATGGCACCGGTCGGCGCCACTGACCAGCCCTGCGCCGTGGACCTCAGGTCAGCCACCGGCATGCCGCAGGTCAGGTCGCTCCAGGCGAGCCATGGCGGCTGGTAGCCGTCCTTGACCTCGAAGTCCGGCGCGGACACCTGCACGGACGAGGAGCCGCCCGGCAGGAGCTCGGCCTGGTCCGGGGGTGCGAGCTGCCCCGCCCCGAGCACCAGCGCGCCCGCCAGGGCAAGAGCGCCACCGCCGAGCCCGCCCAGCTTCGCCGTCCGACGCCGTCGCACCCGCTTGCTCATCACCGACATCGCCGCGGCAGGGCCCGTGGGGGACGCCGGGTCCACCCCGCCCGCCATCGCGCCGAACGTCTGCTTCAGGAGATCGGCCTCCGCCGGATCCTCCCAGCCGTGGTCCTGGCTTCGGCCGTCGTCGTGCTGGTTCATCGCAATGCTCCTTCTGCCGTGGCCGATCCAGCGGCCGATCCAGCCGGTTCAAGCACGTCCCGCAGGACGTGCAGCGCGTCATGGAGGTGGCGCTTGACGGTGCCCGGCGCGTTCCCGAGCGTCTCCGCCACCTGGTTGATCGTCATGTCCTCGAAGTAGCGCAGCACCACGCACGCCCGCTGCCGGGGCGAGAGTCGCGAGAGCGCCAGCACCACGTCGGCCCGGGCGGTGATGCCCGAGTCGGGAAACCGCACCCGGTCGTCGGTGGCGATCCGCGGCTCGATGTCCGCCCACTTCTTCCGGCGGCGCCAGCCGTCCAGGTACAGGTTCAGCACCATGCGGCGCACGTACGCCTCGGCGAACTCCACGGCCTGCCGCTGGGGCCGGTCCTGCTGCCCGTCCAGCGGCACCGCGTGCATTCCCGACGCCGGAGCGCCACGCCGACCGCCCGGCCGCACCAGGCGGGAGCAGTACTTGACCAACGCCTCCTGCACCAGGTCCTCGGCCTGCCGCACATCGCCGCACAACGTGTACGCGTACCCGACGAGCACGCTGCCGCGTTGTGCGGCGAGCGTCTCCAGGTCTTCGTGCCAGCCCATTGCCGGCTCCTTCCTGCTGTCCTGACCGTATCGACGAACCAACCCGGCATGAGGTTGGGGCAGTTCGACATCGGATTCCTGTCGGTGCGCGAGCAGGCGGGTCAGGATAGGTAGATGGCCAGCACCACCGACGACGTCGGGCAGCCCACCGCGTCCTACCCGCTCCGGTTCCGCTCCGCCGAGACGCGCGGCACCCGGATCGGCCGGCCGCTGCGGCTGTTCGCGCGGGTGCGCGGCGTCGACGAGGCGCTGTTGGACCGGATAGGCCGCGCCTTCCTCGAGCAGGACGACGCCGGGGCGGCGCTCGCAGCGGCGATGCGGCTCCCCGCAAGGGCTCCGGGGAGGGTGACCCACGCGCAGCTCCGGGCAGCGCTCGCAGGGGACGGTGCGGGCGCCGCGATCGGCAGCCCCCTAGCCCTGCGCCAGCTCCTCGACGAGGTCACAGCCGTGCCCGGCTGGGTCGACTGGGACCTCGTCGAGGAGGGAGCAGCCGTACAGCGGCGGCTCGGGCAGAACTCGAACGACGTGCTGCTCCAGCTCTCCCTCGTCGGCGGGTACCGGTTCGGCGGCCCTACCGACCTGCTCGCAGCGACCGGCGCCTTGACCGGTGAGGCGCTGAGCCGGCTCCGGGAGACGCAGGAATGGACGGCCGGGCTGTCCGAACCCGGAGCGCTGCGGCCGTACGCCCCCGCCTGGCGGGCCACCGTGCACGTCCGCGTGATGCACGCCCTGGTGAACGCGTCCTTCGCGGAGCCGGGCCAGCAGGGCAGGCAGGACCGGCAGGACCGTTGGGACACCGCGCGCTGGGGCCTGCCGATCAACCAGGCGGACCAGGCAGCGACGCTCGGGCTGTTCGACGGCACCCTGATCCTCGGGTGCCGGGCGCTCGGGGTACCCGTCCCGCCGTCGGACAGCCGGGCCCTGATGCACCTGTGGAGATGGGTGGGACACCTGCTGGGCGTGCACCCGGACTTCCTGGTCGACGGCGAGTGGGAGCGGCACCGCCTCAACTACCACGTGCTGCTCGCCCAGGCCGGGATCTCCGAGGCAGGGCCGCGCCTCGCCCGGGCGGTGGTGGCCGCGCAGGCCGAGCGGACGTACCGCGGGCCGTCCTGGTGGCAGCCGTTCCGGGCTGGGTTCGAGCGCGAGCGACTGCTGTCGATGCTGACGGCGTTCCTCGGGGTGCGCAGCATGCGCGAGCTCGGCCTGCCGCTGCGTCCGCCGTGGGCGCACGCGTACCTGCTGCCGCTCAACACGTGGCGGTACCGCGTACTGGGCCGCACCCGGCGGGACCGGGAACGTCTCGACCGCTGGGGCCGACGCCGGAGCGACGCGATCCTGGCGAGCTACGGGTCAGGCCCCCCGACCACCTGAGGGCCTGACCCGCTGGTCAGGGCAGGGTGACCGGGTAGGGCGTGCTGTAGGCGAGCTCAAAGGTGTCGTTGTCGACCAGCCGGTAGGGCGCCGCGTACACCACCTCGTACTCGCCCGCCGGCAACGGAGTCAGGTACTCCTCCGGGAAGACGTCGACCCGCTCGCCGCACGTCGAGACGTCGTCGAGCGCCAACGAATGGCTGGTCGCGACCTGCCAGGTCTGGCCGGGCGAAGTCGCCTCGTACGTGACGGAGTTGCCCTTCTCGTCCTCACGCTGCTCGGTGGCGCCCCACCAGGCCACGTCCCGCTGACCCCAGCTGTTGCTCACCAGGCGGCCGTGCTGGAAGAGCAGGTACTCCGGCTCACCGCCGACTGCTAGCTCGTACGAGTCGCCCGCCACCTCGGTGATCGTGAACCCGGACGTGACCCGCAGGTCCGCCGGCGAGTCGTTCGGCTCCAGCGTGAACCGCACGGGCTCCGTGGGCAGGTCCCCGATCGGCACTCCGCACCCGATCGGCGGGGCCTCGAGTACCCACGACAGGTAGCCCTCGTCGAAGGGTTCGAACGGCGGCCACGCGATCTCCGGTGCCTCCGGTTCCTCGGACCCGTCCGCCCCCGGATCAGTCGCCACCGCCGACGCGCCGGCATCCGGCACCGGCTCCACCACCGGGGCGCCCGACGGCGACGGGCTCGGCGACGCCGACGGGCTGCTGGACGGCTTCGGCGACATGCGCGTCGTCGGGATCTCCGACGGCACCGGACCGAGGTCGCTGGCGTGCACGGTGGGCCGGCCGGGCAGCGGCTCAGCCCGGGTCCACGTCGAGGCCTGCGCCGCGCTGAAGGCGAGCGCGCCGACGACGGCCGCCGTGCTCAACCCGACCACGCCGGCCTTCGCGATGCGCCAGGTCCGCACCCGGCGCCGCAGGAACCCGAGGTTCTGCTCCGGGGTGCTGGGCACTCCGGGGGGTGTGGCGCCGTCGACGAGCGCGCCGATGGTCTGCCGCAGGACATCCGCGCCAGGACCGAGGTCGTCGCCGGACCCGAGATCGTCGTGCTCGTTCACAGGAGCCCTCCTTCCGGCACGAGGACGCCCCGCAGGGCGCGGATCCCGTCGGCCAGGTGTCGCTTGATTGTGCCCTGCGAGATGCCCAGCGTGGTCGCGATCTGAGGCACGGTCAGGTC
Source organism: Promicromonospora sp. NPDC023805 (assembly GCF_040639635.1). NCBI lineage: Bacteria > Bacillati > Actinomycetota > Actinomycetes > Micrococcales > Promicromonosporaceae > Promicromonospora > Promicromonospora sp. NPDC023805. The sequence goes on from NZ_JBFAAH010000018.1 coordinate 106,534, forward strand.
GTCGTAGAAGCGGAGCACCACGCACGCACGCTGGCGCGGGCTCAGGCCGCGCAGCGCGGCGGTCACGTCGGCGCGGGCGGTGATGTCCGACGCCGGGGCCTTCACCTCGTCCGCCGTCGCCACCTTGGGCCGTGCCTTGTGCCAGAGCGCGAACCGCCGGGTCTCGTCGAGGTAGAGGTTGAGCATCGTCCGGCGGACGTATGCCTCGATGCCCGCGTGGCTCCCGCCGTCGTGCAGGGGAAACTCCGTGTAGCCCTCTGTGCCCGCCGCCTCGGGGCGGCGGAACCGCCGGAAGACGCGGACCAGGGCGTCCTGCACCAGGTCCTCCGCCTTGCGTACGTCACCGGTCAGCGCGTACCCGTAGCCCACGAGGGCCCGCCCCCGGCTCTTGACGAGCTCGGTGAGCTCGTCGTCCCAACGACTGGTCATCACGCGTTCCTGCCTCGATCCCCTTGGATCGCCTGCCTCATCACATGCCCATCCCCTCGCCGGCGGCCCTGTGCCCCGCTCCTACCTACATACGAGCGGGGCACAGGAAACGTTGGGACGGCGAGCGATCCAATGAGGACGGCGGCGAACCTAGAAATCGACCAGCCTGATGGGGTCGACGCATCCGCCGCCGTTGACGACGTGCCAGGCGAGAGCGTCTCGCGTCTGGGGCCCATATTCGCCGTCAGCGGTGATTCCCTCTTCGACCTGGGCGCGCCACAAGGCGCCCTCGGTCCGATCGCCGAAGATGCCGTCCGGGACGAGGTTCTCGCCGTAGCACCTGTTGAGGGTTCGCTGAAGGCTCTCCACCGAGTCGCGTCGAGACAGGCCTTTGACCAGGTAGCAGTCCGACGACGAGACGTCAGGGATGTGCAGGATCCAGGTGACGCTGATGTTCGGGCCATAGTTCCCGGTGCCCGTGCACCATGTCACCGGCGTGCTGTTCTTCGCCTCGGCCGTATCGACCGCACCAGCCCGAGGCGTCGGAAGCTCCACCGCACCTGCCTGGGGCACCGTCAGGGCGAAAGCACCAAGCGCCAGGGCCAGCGCCGAGAACCCCGACATCGCCCTTGAGAACTTCCCCATCTTTCCCCAATTCGCCTGAGGTGTGATGGACGAGAAGAGCATCACTGGCGTCGCACCCCGCTCAGCCGTTCCAGATCCTACTGAGCCAGACAAACAGGTCAAGGGCCCGTTCGACCCTTCCCGTAAATATCACCCTCTGCAAGCGACCCCGTGTCAGCCGGCCCTGTCCCCCGCTCTCACCTCCGTGCGAGCGGGGACACAGGAAACGCTGGGACACGATCCGGGCTGGATCAGGGGGTTGGGGAGTAGTACCTCCAGGCGCCGGACTCGTCGATGGCGATGCGCATCCCGGTGTAGCCCATCAGCTCGTCGGCGCGCTGGGCGTCAGCCTGCTCCTGGGTAGCCAGGCCCGCGTCCACCACCTCCTGCCACGCCTCGTCGGAGTCGCGGAACTCCTCGGCGACGACCCGCGGCCAGACGACCGTCTGGTTGCCCGCGTCCCCGCCGTTGAACGCGCCGCCGGTGCCGGTCAGCAGGGCGACCAGCGTGCGGTAGTGCTGCAGGTCGCCCTCCGGCAGGGCGAAGACCTCCTCGGCGGGCTCTCCGGTGACCATCAGCTCCGTGGGGTACTGCGTGGCCAGCTCGACCATCCGGTCGGAGTCGCAGGCCAGGGCTGCTTCGACGATCGCCTGTGCGGTCGCGCTCGCGCCCGCACTCGGTGAGCGGCTCGGGTCGTACGCCGAGGTGAGGCCGCCGGCCGAGCACGGGGCCGCGGAGTCGCCGCCGTCGCGCGGCGGGGCGAGGACCGCCCAGAGGCGGGCGACGCCGTCAGGGACGTTCGTCAGGCGGACGTCCACGGACTCCTCGGCACCGCCGACCACCGGATCCGACTCGAACGTCGAACCGTCGCACGGCACCTCGCCGGTCCCGAACACCCCGCTCGATGGTGTGTACAGCTCGTACGTCACCGTGTCCGCCGGATTGGTGCTCTCGCACTCCGCGGTGACCGACGGTGTGCCGGTCGTCTCGTACCCGCGCCGGGTCAGCTCCGCGGTGACCCAGTCGGTACTCCGGTCGAGCACGAACCGGGAGAGCTCGCCCTCGGCGGGCTCCGGCGGCTCGATCGTCGCGCTACCGCCGCGCGTCCCCGTCGCGGTGTGCGCGCCGGCGGCGTCGAGGCGGACAGCGACCGGTTGGCTCACCACCGTCGCCCACTGGCCGGGGGCGACCTCCGGAAGGGCGACCACCCGCACCTCGTAGCTCCCCTCAGGAAGACGCGTCGCGAAGATGTCCTCCGTCTCCGTCTCGGTGGGCGCACACGTGGTGAACGCGGCCCCCTGAGCCTCGACGGCGCCGTCAGCGGACCCAAGAAGTGGTTCGATCTGACCCTGCGCCCCGAAGACGTTCGTGCCGAAGTCCACCACCACGCCGTCCTGGCTCCAGACGAGGATCGGGGATACGTCGAGCGATCCTTCGCCCGCGGAGTAGGTCGCCGGCATACCCCAGGCCGTCGAGGGCATACCCCCTAGATCCGAGGTCAGCCCGTAGATGTCACCCGCCGACGCCACCGACCAGCCGGCCGCCGTCGTCTCCATGTCCGCCACCGGCATGCCGCACTCCAGCCCGGCACCCAGGTCCCGGATCCAGGGAGGTTGGTACCCGTCCCGGATGACGCCCGCGGCCGTTGGCCCTGACGGGATCGGGTCCGGCACCTGCGTCGCGGCCGTGGGCCCCGACGAGTCCGGGGACACGAACGCGCTCTGGGACTGCCCCGGAAGCACCTGATCGTCGCTCCTCAGCAGCGGCGTCTGGGTCGCGCCGAAGGCGATCCCGCCCACCAGCACGAGGCTGACGCCGGCGAGGCTGCCGATCTTGGCGGCGCGACGGCGCCGCACGCGGTCACGCACCACTCCGAATGAGATGTGCAGGTCGTCCACCTCCCCACCGGGGATCTTGTCGGCGGCGCCACGGAGCGCGCCGCTCAGGAAGTCGTTGTCGTCGTTCCAGCTGTCGTTCTGGTCGATGTTCATCGGGCAGCCCTCCCTTCGGCAGGTCGGAAGTCGTCGGGGCGCAGGTACTCCTGCATGTTCTTGGTGGCATCAGACAGGTACCGCTTGACAGTTCCCTGAGCGGTACCCAGGACGTCCGCGATCTGCGGCACGGTCAGATCCTCGAAATAGCGGAGCACCACACAGGCCCGCTCGCGAGCGCCGAGCCGCGCGAGCGCCGCCATGACGTCGATGCGCGCCGAGGCGGCCTGGTCGGCACCACGGGTGCTGGGGTCGTCGGCCAGGAGGTGCTTGATCCCCGTCCAGCGCTGCCGCTTGCGGTAGCCGTCCAGGTAGATGGTGAGCACCGCCCGTCGCACGTAGCCCTCGGCGTTCGTGAACGGGGAGTCGAGGTCGTGCGCCCGGCTTCCCTCGGTCACCCCCACCGCACCGGAGACGGCGGGCCGGCCACGGAGCCGCGAGTAGACCTTGACCAGTGCGTCCTGCACCAGGTCCTCGGCGAGCGCGCGGTCGCCCGAGAGCATGTAGGCGTAGCGGACAAGTGCACTGCCGCGCACTCGCATGAGTTCATCGAGCTCGCTCTCCCACCCCGCCATGGCCACCACCCCGGTGCGTATGTGCTGTCATCGTCTCCACACCCACCATGACGCGCCGCGAGAGGGTTTCGTTGGTCGTCCGCCGGCGGTCAGTTCCCAGGGAAGTACGAGTACCCCAGGCCTGCCGACACGAGCTGCCGCGCGCCGCCCGAACCCGGGTCGAGCTCGGTGAGCGCGTACAGGTCGTACATCCCTGCCGGTAGCCCGGCCTCCGGGTCCGTGAGGCACGTCCGGTCGGGCTCGACCGGCACGACGACGGAGGTCAGGCCGTTCGCGCCGACCTGCAGATTCTCCACGGGTTCGGACCAGACGTCGCGGCCGACGCCGATCACGCGCCCCTCGGCGAGCCAGACGAGCGTGATCGGCGTCCGGGTCCTGTCGACGGCCTTGCCCTCGGTCTCGGTGAACGTGACCGCCACCTCGTCACCGATCTCACCACCGTCCAGGTCGGTCGTGACCTCCAGCGTCAGGCCGGAGCGCTGCGAGGACACCGTCCAGGCGCCCGGGATGTCCGACACGTGGGCCCCGCAGGCCAGCCGTGTTCCCTCCAGCCATGTCGGCTGGTTGCCGTCCTGGATGCCGACGCTCAGCGGCGGCAGGTCCGGCACCTCGAGCGCGGGGACCTCCATGGTGACCGGGTCGCTCATGGCCAGGCCGGTCGCGCCTTCCCCGTCGCTCCACCACATCACCGCGTACACGTCGTACGTGCCGGCCGGTCGCTGGTCCAGGTAGTTCTCGCCCTGGTCCGAGACCGTCCACGCACCGCACGCGGTTGCGGCGCCCGCCTCGGCGACGCCGACCGCGGACTCGCCGGCACCGGGCAGCATGTACCCGCCCTCGTTCCAGCCCCCGCCGATGTCGGTCACCAGGCCGTTCTGCGCGAAGACCAGCCGCGGGTACCCACCGTCGAGAGCCGGACCTCCGGCGTCGGGCCGAGAGATCCTGATGGGCGCCGCCAGATAGTCGTCGGGGAGCTCGTCGCCACCAGGCACGAGCTCGACGTCGCCGGTCAGCTCCAGGCCCACGGCGTCCGACGACGAGATCAGGTCCGTCACCTCCATACCGCAGTGGAACTGCTCTCCCTGGTCCTGCCAGCCGCCGGGTACCCAACCGCCGACCGGCACGCTCGACACCGCGGGGCTCGGCGTGGCCGGCGGTACCGGCTCCGACAGGAGACGGGCGGGCCACCACAGCGCGGCGACGGCCAACAGGCCCGCCACCACCAGCGTGGCCCCACCGAGGGCGCCGACCTTGACGGCGCGACGGCGTCGGACCGAACCCGACACAGCGCCCAGCCGTTCCTCGAACGAGGTCTCCATCTCCGGCACGTTCATCTCCGCGAGCGACGTACGCAGCAGCTCCATCGCGTTGGACAGGTGCCGCTTGACGGTGCCGGGGCTCGTCCCGAGCGTCTGCGCGATCTGGGGCACCGTCATGTCCTCGAAGAACCGCAGCACCACCGACTCGCGCTGCCGCGGCGACAGCCGCGCGAGCGCCAGGCCGACGTCGACCCTTGCTGTCGCGGCGCGCTCCGCCGGGGGTGCGGAGGCGTCCTCGGCGAGCAGGTGCTTGATGCCTGCCCAGCTGCTCTGCCGCCGGTAGCCGTCCAGGTAGATGGTCAGGATCGCACGCCGCACGTAGGCCTCCGCGTTGGTCAGGCGCGGCTCGTCCTGGTCCAGGCGCATGCTCTTTCCGCCGTCGCCCCCGTCCGTCGGGCGGCGCAGGCGCGAGAACACCTTGACCAGTGCGTCCTGCACCAGGTCCTCCGCTCGCGGCACGTCACGCGTCAGCGTGTACGCGTAACCGATCAGCGCTCGGCTGCGCCGTGCCATGAGCTCTTCGAGCTCGATCTCCCACTGCGCCATGTCGGACGCCCCCTCTCCCTCTTCATGCTCCCTGACGGGTGGCGGCGGCAAAACGATGACGGGGGCGGCGAGAAAGGTCCTCGGGCCGCCCGCTGGGCCGGGCGCGGCTAGTCACAGCCCACGGCGTCCGGGCGCAGGCAGTAGTCGTCGTCCCCCTTGTAGAAGGACTCCCAGCGGGGGCTGTACATGGCGCTGATGTGAAGCCGCCAGCCCGTGTACCTGCCGGCCGCCCGGTCCTCGGCGGCCTGCTCCGGGGTGATCGCTCCCGCGTCGATCGCCTCCTGCCAGGCCGCGTCGTCGTCGCCCCACCTGCGGATCTGGGCCACGCGGGGCCAGGTCCACTCCTTGCTGTCGATCCGGACCGGCCGGGTCTCGGTCAGGAGCCGGGCGACCGTGCCGTACGGGGTCCGCCCGTCGGCCTCGGGAAGGGCGAAGACGTCGTTCGCGGTCGGCGAGCCGGGCTCCGTGAAGGGCACCATCGACGCCCCTCCGCCGAGCTCGGCGATCCGGCCCTCGTTGCAGGTCGTCGCCGCCTCGAGCAGCTGGTTGGCGACTGCCCGCACCGGCTCCTCCAGGTTGGGCGCCTGCATGTCCTGACCGGCAGACGCGGCACCGCTGCAGTCGCCCGACGGCGCGGCGAAGGTCGGCGCCGGGGGTGCACCGGACTCCAGGTCCACGGTGATCGGGGCGCTGATGTGCAGGGCAACTTCGCTGGACGCCCCGCTGCCGCTGACGCCGTCCAGCACCACGCGCAGCTCGTAGTGGGCGCCGGGCCGCACGTTGTCGTACTGCTCAGGGAAGCTGCCGTCCTGGAGGGTGTCGGCACGGCAGGCCGACGAGCTGCCCGCGAGCGCCGACCCGCTCCAGGAGCCCGTCTCGGACAGTGCCCGAGAGACGTCCGCGTCGGACTCGGCCCAGGCGGTGGTGAGGTCGACGATGCGTCCGTCATGGGCCCACACGATCACCGGGGTGGTGATGAAGTACGAACGGTCTGCCACGCCTTCGGGTACCGCTCCCTCGACCGTCACCGGGAGCGCCCAGGAGCTGGTCTCACCCCGAGCCTCGGTCGTGAGGTCACCGGTGATCTCGACGTCGAAGGTGCCGGCGTCGAGCGCGTCGAACTCCTCGACCGGCATGCCGCAGTACACGCCCGCTTCGCGCGGCCAGTTGCCCGGCATGTGCCCCTGCGTGTACTCGACCTGGTCGTCCGCCGGCAGCGGCTCCGACCGGATGAACGGCTTGATCGCGTAGGCGCTCCAGGCGAGCGCAACGGCCAGGACCATCGTCGCCCCGGCCAACGCACCGACCTTCACGGTCCGACGGCGGCGCACCGCACCCGCCACCGTTCCCACCCGTTCGTCCAGGTCCGTGTCCATGGCTGGTACCGAGACCTCGGCCAGGGCTTCGCGGAGCACCGCCGTCGCGTCGAACAGGTGCCGCTTGACGGTGCCCTGGGTCGTGCCGAGCGCCGCGGCGATCTGCGGCACGGTCAGGTCGTCGAAGAAGCGCATGACCACCGTCTCGCGCTGCCGGGGCGAGAGCCGCTTCAACGCCACGCCGACGTCGACCCGGGCCGTGGCGACGCGGTCCGCCCCTGGGGCGTCGGTGTCGTCGGCCAGGAGGTGCTTGAAGCCGGACCAGGCGCTCCTCCGGCGGTAGCCGTCCAGGTAGATCGTCAGGATCGCCCGCCGGACGTACCCCTCGGGGTTGGACGTCTCCGGCCGGTCCAGGTCGAGCCGCGTCGCGCCACCGGACGACGGCCGGCGAAGCCGGGAGTAGACCTTGACCAGAGCGTCCTGCACCAGGTCCTCGGCCTGCGCCTTGTCCCGGGTCAGCGAGTACGCGTAACCCACCAGCGCACCGCTGCGCCGCATCACGAGCTCGGTGAGCTCCGCCTCCCACTGCGCCATGTCCGACGCTCCTCTCGTTCCGCTGCCAGTAACGGACGGAGGCCGGGAACCGTTGAGCCCGTACGTCGACGGAACCGATGATTCCCCAATTTGGGCGACGGGAAGCGCCGCGCCCCCCTTCGAGGTCTAGGTTTCTCCGCTCTGAACCGATTCAGAAGGGAGAAACCTAGACCTCGAAGGAGGGCGTCAGGCCAGCTCGATGCGGTAGCCCCGCTTGACCACCGTGCGGATCAGGTCGCGGCGGCCCGCCGCCTCGCGGAGGCGCGCGATCGCGACCTCGGCGGCATGTGTGTCCTGCGAGTCGCCCGGCAGCGCGGCGAGCACCTGCTCGCGCGGTACGACGTCGCCCTCGGCCGCGGCGAGCAGCCGCAGCACCGCGACACCCGTCGGCGACAGGGGCAGCACCTTTCCGTCCAGCACCGCGACGCGGGCCCGGATCACCAGCGATCCGGCGATCGTGCCCAGTGCCACGGAGTCGATGTGCTCGTAGTGCCCGACCAGCGCGCGGACGAGTGCCCCGAGCCGCCCGCGCTCGGGCTGCAGGGGCACTATCCCCCGGCTCTCCAGCGGCTTCGCCGTCACGGGCCCGACGGCGGCCGCGACGGTCCCGCCGTCGACGAACCGGGCGCGTACCCGATCGAGCAGCCGCTCCTCCTCGACGGTCCGGAGCCAGGCCTCGGCGCCGGGGGCAGAGGTGAAGACGACGGCGTCGATCTCGCCGTCGGCCAGTGCGTGCACCGAGGCGCGCAGCGCCGCCGGATCGGGCGCCGGTCCCCACCGGTAGACCACGAGGCTGGCGACCTGCGCGCCGGCCTTCTCGAACACCTCGTCCAGGCCGTCGGCGCCCGCGCCGTGGTGCTGGATGGCGATGCGCAGACCCTGCACACCCTCGCTGAGCAGCACCTCCGCCACCTCGGCGGACGTCTCGGACTCGGCGACCCAGTCCGCCTGCAGGCCGGCGGCCTGGATGGCGCCGCGGGCCTTGGGGCCGCGCGCGACGATCCGGGTCCTGGCGAGCAGCTCGAGGAGCGGCTCGGCGAGACCGTGCGCGTCGGCCGCCTCGACCCAGGCACGGAAGCCGATCCCGGTGGTGACCACCAGGACGTCCGGCGGGGCCGAGATGATGGCGCGGGTCGCACCGATCAGGGTCTCGTCGTCGACGTGCGGGATCATGCTCAGCGCCGGCGCGTGCCGGATCGTGGCGCCACGCCGCTCCAGGGCCGCCGCGAGCTCGGCGGCCCGGCGTTCGGCGGTGACGAGGACCGTCGCCCCGGCCATGACCTGGCCCAGCGTCGGGTGGGTCGCCTGCGCGTGCGCGGGCGCCACGACATCAGACACCGGCACCTGCCAGACGTCGCTCACTCGTACCCTCCAGGAGACCTTCTGCTGCCACGTGGCCTATGACGACGACCGCGGGTGACCGCACCCCGCGAACCGCTGCCACGCCTGCCGCCTCGTCGAGGCGCGCCCTGGTGACACGCTGTTCCGCGGTGGAACCGTTCTCCACGATCGCCACCGGGGTTGCGGGATCTGCGCCTGCGGCCAGGGACTGCGCCACTATCGCGCCGAGGGACCGCACCCCCATCAGTACTACAAGAGTAGCCGTGGCATCGCGCACGCAGGCCACGGCCGCGTCGTCGAGCGGTCCGGACCGTTCCGACGCACCGTCCGGCCCGGCGGCGCAGTGGCCGGAGACCACGTGAAAGCCCGTGGTGACCCCACGGTGGGTGAGCGGGATACCGGCCAGGCCGGGCACGGCGACGGCGGACGTCACACCGGGCACCACCTCGACCGGCACGCCGGCGGCCACGCACGCGATGACCTCCTCGCCGCCCCTGCCCAGCACGAACGGGTCGCCACCCTTGAGCCGCACCACGTGTGCGCCCGCCAGCGCGTGTTCCACGAGGATCTCGTTGATGCGGTCCTGCGGCACGGGGTGCCGGCCGGGCTCCTTGCCGACGTCGACCACGCGGACGTGCGGCGGGAGCTCGGCGAGGATCTCGACCGGACCCAACCGGTCCGCGACCACGACGTCCGCCGACTGCAGCGCACGCCACGCCCGCAGGGTCAGGAGATCCACGGCCCCGGGCCCGCCCCCGACGAGCGTCACCCGCCCCAACTTGTCAGACACACGGGTCACCGGAGTGACCTGTGCTTCTGACAAGGTCACGGGAGGCCCACGTGGACCACGCCGTCGCGGACCTCTACCGGGTAGGTCACGAGGTCCGGCGACAGGTCACCCTTGGGAGTCTTGTCCGCCGCGGCGAGGCACTCGCCGGTGACCAGGGAGAACACCTGCTTGTAGACCGGGGCGGCCACGGTGGGCACGCCGGCCCGCGTGCCCACGATCCCGCGGGACATCACGTGCGCCGCGGAGAACGGGTCGAGGTTCTGGACGGCGTACACCCGCCCGCCCTGCGCCGGGTCGGCCGGGTCCTCCGCGAGGCGGAAGAGCGCCACCTGCACGTCACCGAAGAGCGCTGCCGCGCCGCGCTCGGGAAAGAGGTCGGTGAGCAGGCAGGCCCGCTCCCACCGGGCGACCGCCGAGTTGTCAGACTCCCAGGTCACTCCGGTGACCTCTACTTCTGACACGTCGTTGACGCTCATGCTCGTACCTCCAGCTTCGGGCCCGCGATGACGACGCCGGTCGCGCGCTCCTCCGCCGTCGCGGGGCGGCGCTGGCCGCGCTCCTCGACGTAGGCGAGCGACGGGTCGGCGTCCTTGGGGGCGTTGACGAACGACGAGAACCGGCGCAGCTTCTCCGGGTCCTCCAGCACGGCCTTCCACTCGTCCTCGTAGTTCTCGACGTGGCGGGCCATGGCGGAGTCCAGGTCGGCGCAGATGCCGAGCGAGTCCTCCATGATCACCTCGCGCACACCCTCCAGGCCGCCCTCGACCTCCTCGATCCACGGCGCGGTGCGCTGCAGGCGGTCGGCCGTCCGGACGTAGTACATGAGGAAGCGGTCGATGGTCCGCAGCAGCTCCTCGGAGGTCAGGTCCTCCGCGAGCAGCTTCGCGTGCCGCGGCGTCTGGCCGCCGTTGCCGCCCACGTAGATGTTCCAGCCCTTGTCCGTGGCGATGACGCCCACGTCCTTGCCGCGCGCCTCTGCGCACTCGCGGGCGCAGCCCGATACGCCCATCTTGAGCTTGTGCGGCGAGCGCAGGCCGCGGTAGCGCAGCTCCAGCTCGACGGCCATGCCTACCGAGTCCTGGACGCCGTAGCGGCACCACGTGGAGCCGACGCACGACTTCACGGTGCGCAGCGACTTGCCGTAGGCGTGCCCCGACTCGAAGCCGGCGTCGACCAGGCGGCGCCAGATGTCCGGGAGCTGCTCGACGCGGGCGCCGAACATGTCGATGCGCTGGCCGCCCGTGATCTTCGTGTACAGCCCGAAGTCCTTGGCGACCTGGCCCACGGTGATGAGGCCCTCGGGGGTCACCTCGCCGCCGGGCATCCGTGGGACCACCGAGTACGTGCCGTCCTTCTGCAGGTTGGCGAGCATGTGGTCGTTGGTGTCCTGCAGTGTGGACTGCTCGCCGGACAGGATGTGGCCGTTGCCGAGGCTTGCCAGGATCGACGCGACGACCGGCTTGCAGATGTCGCAGCCGCGGCTGTCCGGCTGCCCGAACCGGGCGACGATGTCGCTGAACGAGTGCAGGTCGGCGACCCGGACGGCGTCGAACAGCTGGGCGCGGGACAGGTCGAAGTGCTCGCACAGCGCGGTACTGACCTCGATGCCCGCGCGCTCCAGCTCGGTGTCGACAAGCTTCTTCACGAGCGGCAGGCACGCGCCGCAGGTGGTGCCGGCCCGCGTGCAGGCCTTCACGCCCGGGACGTCGGTGCACTGGTGCTCGGTGACCGCGCCCCGGATGGCTCCGGCGGAGACGTTGTTGCAGGAGCAGACGTTCGCCTCGTCCGGCAGCTCCAGGTTCGGGGCGCCGCCACCCTCGGGGAGGAGGAACGCGCTCGGGTCGTTTCCGGGCAGCTCCGCGCCGAGCATCGGGCGCAGGCTGGCGTACGGTCCGGCGTCGCCCACGAAGACGCCGCCCAGGAGGGTGCGGGCGTCGTCGGACAGGACAAGCTTCTTGTAGACGCCGGCCACCGGGTCGGCCCAGACGACCTCGACGGCGTCCTCGGTGCGGGCGTGCGCGTCGCCGAACGACGCGACGTCGACGCCCGAGAGCTTGAGCTTGGTCGCGGTGTCGGCGCCGGGGAACTCGGCGAGGCCGCCGAGCAGCCGGTCCACGACCACCTCGGCCATCGTGTTGCCGGGCGCGACGAGGCCGATGCAGCGGCCCTCGATGCAGGCCACCTCGCCCACTGCCCAGATGTGCGGGTCCTCGGTGCGGCACGAGAGGTCGACGACGGCGCCGCCGCGCTCGCCTACCGGCAGGCCCGCGGCGCGGGCGAGCTCGTCCCGGGGGCGAACGCCGGTGGCGACCACCACGACGTCGACATCGAGCCGGCCGCCGTCGGCGAAGTCGAGCCGGCCGACGTGGCCGGTGCGGCGGTGCGGCTTCATCTGGCTGGTCGCGGTCTCGGCGCGGACGCCGATGCCCTTGCCGTTGATGAGGCGCTTGAGCGCCTGGCCGCCGCCGAGGTCGACCTGCACGCCCATCAGGTGGGTGCCGAACTCGATGACGGTGGCCTGCGCGTCCAGCGCGGTGAGCGCGCCGGCTGCCTCCAGGCCGAGCAGGCCGCCACCGATCACGGCGCCGCGGACCGGCTTGCCCTCGGGGTAGCTCTTGCGCTTCTGCTCCACCCAGCCGCGCAGCGCGGCGACGTCGTCGATGGTGCGGTACACGAAGACGCCCGGCAGGTCGTTGCCCGGGATGGGCGGCATCGCGGCGCTGGAGCCGGTGGCGAGCACGAGCTCGTCGTACGCGTGGACGTTGCCGAGGCGGTCGGTGACCGTCTTGGCCTCGCGGTCGATGGAGTCGATCTTGCGGTCGGTGTGCAGGGTGACGTAGGGGTCCGCCCACAGGGCCGGGTCGCCCAGGGCCACGCCCTCGGCGCCGTCCTCGAACCAGCGGGTCAGACCTACCCGGTCGTAGGGCACGCGGGGCTCTTCCGCGAAGACGGTGACGTGGTAGCGACCGGCGTCGTCCCGGGCGCGCAGGGCCTCGACGAGCCGCTGCGCGACCATGCCGCCGCCGATCACGACGAGGTGCTGAGTATTGCCCGAGTTGACCATGACTTGACCGTAGGGTGCTGGCTTTTCGCGCTGGTGCGCCGGTCGTTACCCGGGCCGAACATCTTCCTCACAGAGCCGGGAGGGGGCCGGTGAGTGCAGTCGGGTCAGGCGCGGATCAGGCTCTGCGCGAAGTGGTCCAGGACTCCGAGGATGCCCGGGTGCTGCCAGACCCGGTTACGGCGCAGGCCGGTTCGCTCCTCCAGGACGCCGGCGTCGGCCAGCTGGCCGAGCGCATTCTGTGCGCTCTGGCCCCCCATGCCTACCTGGGCAGACAGATAGCTCGCATTGAGCACCGGGTGAGAGAGCAGGTGCGGAAGCACCTTCCACGCCGAAGCCTGAGGACGCAGTCCCGTCATACGGTCTCGAGACTGCTCGAGCTGTGCCGCGAGGTCGTCGATCAAGCGTGCCCCCGCGGTCGCGGCGAACCGCGAAGCGGCGGAGAACTGCTCGACGATCGGCCGCGCATTCCCGTCGCGGTAGGCCGTGAGCGCTTGGAAGTACCGATCGGTGTCCTTCAGCAGACCCGCCGATACCGGCGCCGTCGTGCTCGTCACCAGCCGCTTGGCGCGCAACATCGCGTGCACGAGCGCACGCCCCGTCCTGCCGTTCCCGTCCGAGAACGGGTGGATGTTCTCGAACTGCGCGTGCGCCACGGCAGCCTGAACGACGACGGGGAGGTCGTCCCTGCGGACGAAGGCCATCAGGTCCTCCATCGCCCCCGGTACGAGCGCTGCCTGCGGTGCCACGTGGGACGCTCCGCGAGGACTCACGGAACTCGTCCCGATCCACACCAGCTGGTCGCGCCACTGGCCGGCGTGCTCCTCCCAGCCTCGCTGGCCCGACAACAGCGCCCGGTGCATCTCCAGCACGGCGGCGGAGTCGAGACTGTCCGCCAGGTCGAGCGCCGCTTCCATGGCGCGGACGTTCGCGACCACGGTCCGTGCGTTGTCCGACGTCGACTGGTCGATCTCGGCCAGCGCGAGCTGCCTTGCGCCCACTGTCAGGTCCTCGATCTGCGAGGACGACGTGGACTCGGTCCGAAGCAGGATGGAACTCATCGGCCCCAGAGACGGGCTCGACTCCCCGAGGACTGCGCGGGCGTAGTCGTCGAACCTGCTCAGCGCGGCAGCCGCTTCCTCCGTGTCAGCCGCGAGGTCAGCGGCGACGTCGGGCGCCCAGTCCGCGATCTGCGGCGGGACCGTCGAGCGATACGGTCCGGAAGCCTCCGCCATCCGCGCACGACTCGTCATGCCGTCGGGCTCGGCCACCCAGTATTCGTCCTCGTGCTGGAACACAGGAACTTGGAGCATGCACCCCACGCTAATCCAAGTTTCGGCGAAACTTGGATTAACGGGCCTTGCCTATTCCAAGTTTCGCGCCCGCTACCGTGGGGCGGCATGGACATCCGGACCGTACCCAACCCGCTGGTGCGCGCGGGCGGCCGCTGGCTCCGCCGGGTCAACGACAGGCACCCGTGGAGCCACAACGACCACTTCCACGGCTGGATCCTGCGGCGGCTTCCGGCCCGACGGCGGCGGGCGCTCGACGTCGGCTGCGGCGCCGGCCTTCTGCTGAGCCGGCTGCGGGGACGTTTCGACGAGGTGTTGGGCGTCGACGCCGCCGCAGCCATGGCCGCCGTCTCGGCGGAGCGGTTCGCCGGTGGTCCCTCGGTGAGCGTGCGCCACGCCCGGTTCGAGGAGGTCGACGGCGCGTTCGACACGATCACGATGATCGCTGTGCTGCACCACATGCCGCTGGAGGCCGCACTGCGGCACGCGTCCGAGCTGCTCGCACCCGGCGGCCGGCTGCTCGTCGTCGGGCTGGCGCGGGCCGAGAGCCTGGCGGACTTCGTCTGGGACGTCCCGTCGTCGCTGCTCAACCCGCAGGTCGGGATGGTCAAACATCCACAGCCGGTCACGAAGCCTGTGGACGACGCCGGCCCGCCGCTGCCGGTGCGAGACCCCGCGGAGACGTTCGCGGAGATCGCCCAAGTGGCGCGCCGGGTGCTGCCGGAGGCGCGGATCCGCCGTCGGCTGTTCTTCCGCTACACGCTGGAGTGGACCCGCCCGGCGTGACCGTCGTGGGCCGTCAGAATCCGGCGACGATCCGCAGTGGGCCCTCGTCCGGCGTCGGAACCTCGAAGCCGTCGTAGTAGGCGGCCGCTATCTCGGACGTGAGCCGGACGTCGCCCGGACCGGTTCCCTCGCGCGCCGCTACCCGCTCGAGCGCGACCTCGCGCGGCACGCGCACGAAGACGGTCTCCGCGATCACTCCGTGCGCCGCGCCGATCGCCCGATACTCGTCGCGCGCCGCACGGGACCAGAACGAGCTGTCGACCACGACGTCGCGCCCGTCCCGCAACAACGGCTCCAGGCGCGAGCGCAGGTCGGCGTCCAGGCCTGCCGCGACACCGTCGGGCAGCGGGTGGTCCTGGGTGATGCCGGCCGCCCACGCGAGTCCGTCGATGGACAGCAGAAAATAGCCCGCTTCCTCCAGCTCCCGTGCGAACGTGGACTTCCCGGAGCCCGCAGGGCCGCACATGAGCACCAGACGACCAGTCATGCGCCGAGGATAGATGGCCATGGTGACCGCGCCGCACAGTCTCCACCCGCAAGGGCTACGACCACTGGGCGAGCAACTCGTCAGGGCCGAGCACCACGGCTCCGGACGCGCGAACTCGCTCGTCGACACCGGCTCTGCTGACGACGACGAGAGCAGCTTCCTCCGTAGCACCTGGCACCTGGCTTCGATGCGCGATCAGTTCCTGGAGTTCTCGGGCCCCGAACGGCTTAGCGGTCCACTTGACCGAGCCGACGCCGAAGACCTCCTTCGCAACCGGTTCCTTGTCCGCCAGGACGAGGTCGACCTCGACGGTGTTGGTGCGATTCCAGAATCCTCCCACCGCCATCGAGGCGTCAGCGGGTACCTGCAGGCCTTCGTGGGACATCCGTGCGATCGACTCCCGGACCACGGGCTCGATCGCACGACCGCGCCATCGTGTCCATTCGTCACGGATCCGCTGGAGGACCCTGTCGCCGCGGCCTCGTTCGACCTCGGCGAGGTGGGGCCCAAGGAATCGGAGCCAGAACAGCAGATAGGGATCATCGATCCGATATCTCGTATCGGCCGACGTCTTGAGCGAGAGTGGGCGCTCAGCTGTGACCACACGCTTTGCCCTCAGGAGCTCCAGCGATCTGGTGAGTGGAGTGCCCTTGATGTCTCCGGCCTTCGAGCCGATATCACCGAAGCGCCTCTGCCCCTGTCCGATCGCTTCCAGCACCCGACGGGCCTGAACGTCGCCTGGAAACTCAGCAGCGAGCGAACGCTCGGCGCTCACCAGGAGCGACGACGTCGCGTGTGTGAGGGCTGACTCGAGAAATGACCACAGGTCGTTGCCCTGCCCCCAGTCACGACAGATCAAGGGGAAGCCACCGGTCACGAGATAGGCGTCCAGAGCGTCACCGGCTGTGAGGGAGAGCATCCGCCCAACCTCGGAAGGCGACAGCGGTGGCACCACCATCTCGGTCGCCCTCTGATGGAAGGGCCGGTCGTAATCGTTGAGCGCTTCCATCATCGCCAGGTCGGAGCCGATCCCGATGAGGAGCACAGGTCGCCTGCTGAGCTCACGGTCAAAGTGCCGTTGCAGCACTCCTTCGAAGCCGTTGTCTGCGGACGTCACGTAGGGGAGCTCGTCCAGAACCACGATCGATGGCCCGTCCGCCGGCAGCGCAGCTGCGAGCAGGCGGAAGGCGTTGTCCCAGCTCGACGGCGGGTCTCCCGCAAAGAGTTCCGCGCCAGGCAACGTCGAGGTTGCGACGTCCTCAGCGAACGCCGCGAGGTCATCTCTGATCGATCGACCGGACGCCGTGAAGAACACGCTGGGTACCCCGGCCGAGTCGACGAACTCCTCGACGAGGCGTGACTTGCCGACACGGCGCCGCCCTCTGATCAAGACTGCCCGGCCCGGGCGATCGGTAGTCCCGGTCACCTGGTCGAACAGGTGCTGAAGCTCGACAGTCTGCTGCTGCCGCTCGACGTATCCCGGCATCCGCCACCTCACTAACATCGATGTTAGTAACATTGAAGTTACTAACATCAAGGTTAGCGTCTGCCGCGAGAAATGCACGAGGGCGTGGACCGAGCTGTCGGTCAGATCCGGTCCAACCTGTCGGTCAGAAGCAGTTCGCCTTGCCGGTCGGGCGGACGAAGCTCCGCGCGCACCCAACGATCAGGCCCACTCCTGTCGTGAGCTATGGGCCGGATCGCTGAGCAACGGACTTTTAATCCGCGGGTTCCGGGTTCAGCTCACGCCGGCTCCGGGACCGCCTCCTTGCTCTCCTTGAGCCAGTCGACCAGCCCGCACACCGCGTCCTTGCACGACCCGCAGCCCGTCGTCGCCCGGGTCTCGCGCACGACCTCCTCGACCGTGTGCGCACCCGACCCGCACGACTCCGCGATATGGCCCTTGGTCACGCCGTTGCACCGGCACACCACCGCGTCGTCCGGCATGTGCTCGGGGGACGACGCCGGAGCCGCCGTCTGCATCACCGGCGTCAGCAGGAGGAACGCGGGGTCCATCGGCACCGGCGTGCGGCGCGTGTAGGCGGCGGTGAGGTCGGCGGCGACCCGCGGATCGCCCACGCAGGTGGCGCCCACGAGGATCCCGTCTGACACCACCACCTCGATGTACCGGCCCGCCCTCGGGTCGGCCAGGCGGACCGCCCGCTGGGTCAGGCCGTTCGGGCGCGACGGCCCGCAGACGCCCATGGTGGTGACGCTGAGCGGCCCCGCCTTGACCTTCACGACGTCGGTCCCCCGCGTGTCGATGCCCCGGTCCGACTGCGCGCGGGAGGCGCCGCCCGTCAGCAGGGCTCCCAGGCGTACGGCCATGCTGGGCTGGGCGCCGTCGTGGGGCAGGCGGAGGTGGACGGTCTCGGCAGGGGTTCCCACGGGCTCGACCGGCGCGTTGACCGGCTCGACCAGGGACACAAGGGTCTCCGCCAGACGACGCGCCTGGTCCCAGCCCTCGGCGACGAGCCCGCGCGAGCCGTTCGGCGGCTGCGCGCAGTCGCCGATCGCGTGCACGCGCGGGTCGTCAGGGCTGGCGAGGTCGTAGCCGACGACGATGCCCCGGTCCGTCGACAGCCCCGCCGCCGCGGCGAGGCCGGTCTCGGGGATGGTGCCTACGGAGAAGATGATGAGCCGGGCGGCGACCACCTCGTCGCGCTGGCCCGAGCCCCCGTCGCCGGTCGAGACCCGGTCCGCGTTGTCCTTGACCCGGATCCCCACCGCCCGGCCGCCCGCGACGAGCACCTCGCTGGACAGGCAGTTCGGCAGTACCGTGACGCCCTGCCCCTCCAGTCCGGACCGGACGACGGCGGCGGCCTCCGGGTCGAGCTGACGCTCCATGAGCGACTGCACGTTGTGGACAAGGGTCACGCTGAGCCCGCGGCCCGCGAGCCCCACGGCGGCTTCGAGCCCCAGCACACCGCCGCCGACCACCACCGCACGCGGCGAGTTGACGGTGGCGGCGACGATCTCGCGGGCGTCGTCGAGGGTGCGCAGCGCGTGCACGCCCGCGGGCAGGCCGCCGTCGGCCGTGCGCAGGCCCGGGATCGGCGGGATGCGGGCCGCCGCGCCGGTCGCGAGCACGACGTGGTCGTACGGGTGCGTCGAGCCGTCGTCGGCGGTCACCACGCGTGACTCGCGGTCGATCGAGGTCGCGGTGACGCCCCGGAGGACGCTGACCCGGGCGCCGTCGGGCAGGGGCATGGTGATGGCTGCGACGTCGGTACGGCCGGCCACCACGTCGCTGAGCAGCACCCGGTTGTACGGCTCGTACGGCTCGGAGCCGAGCACGGTGATGTCGAACGCCTCGGGCTCGCGCCGGAGCAGCTCGTCGACGAGCCGCGATCCGACCATCCCGAAGCCCACCACCACGACCTTCACGGGGACACGTAGGTTCATGTCGAGAGCTCCTTCTTTCGGCGAGCGGCGTCCCGCTCTCCCCGCTGGTCGGGCCTGTCGAGATGGGTTTCGACAGGCTCGACCGGCAAGGCGGCGGGCACAGGCGTGACGTCCACGGCGCAGACCTTGAACTCCGGCATGCCGGAGATCGGGTCGGTCGCGTCGGTGGTGACCTGGTTGACGGATCCGATGCCGCTCCAGTGGAACGGCATGAAGACGGTGTCGGGGCGGACGGCGTCGGTCCAGCGGGCAGTGGCCTCGACCTGGCCGCGGGAGCTGGTGAGGCGCACACGGGCGCCGTCGGGCACGCCGATGCGGAAGCCCAGCACCGGGTGCAGCTCGACGTACGGCTCGGCGACGAGGCGCTCCAGCTCCGCGACGCGGTGCGTCTGTGCGCCGGACTGGTAGTGCTGCAGCACCCGGCCCGTGACCAGGTAGAACGGCGCACCGGGCCGCACCTCGTCGCTCGGTCCCACGTGGTCGACGGCGACCATGCGCGCCCGCCCGTCAGGCGTGGCGAACCGGTCGGCGAAGAGCCGAGGCGTGCCCGGGTGCTCGCCCGTGTCAGACGCAGGGGTCACTCCGGTGACCTGTGTGTCTGACACCTCGGAGGGCAGGGCGGGGACCGGCCAGAACAGGCCCGGGCCGCCGGACGCCTCGTCGGCGTCGAGCCGGGCGTGGGAGAGCCCGGAGTAGTCGGCGGGGCCGCCGGCGGAGGCCCTGGCCAGCTCGTCGAACACCACCGCAGGGTCGGTCGGGAAGGCGAGGTCCTCGGGTGCGCCCAGCCGGCGCGCCAGCTCGGCGAGGATCCACAGCTCCGAGCGGGCCTCGCCCGGCGGCGCCACGACGGCCCGACGGCGGATGACCCGGCCCTCGAGCGACGTCATGGTGCCCTCCTCCTCGGCCCACTGCGTCACCGGCAGCACGACGTCGGCCAGCAGCGCCGTCTCGCTCGGGACGAAGTCGCAGACGACAAGGAGGTCGAGGCTCTTCAGGCGGTCGATCACGCGGTTCGCGTTGGGGGCGCTGACCACGAGGTTGGAGCCGTGCACGAGCATCGCGCGCGGGCCCGTCGGCGTTCCGAGGGACCTGAGCAGCTGCACCGCGGGGAGGCCGGGTCCGGGCAGCGTCTCCGGGTCGACGCCCCAGACTGCGGCGACGTGCTCGCGCGCCGCCGGGTCGTCGATCTTGCGGTAGCCCGGAAGCTGGTCGGCCTTCTGCCCGTGCTCGCGGCCGCCCTGCCCGTTGCCCTGTCCGGTGATGGCGCCGTAGCCGGAACCGACCCGGCCCGGCAGGCCGAGCGCGAGCGCCAGGTTGATCGACGCCGTGACGGTCGCGGTGCCCTGCGTCGACTGCTCGACGCCGCGGCCGGTCAGCACGTACGCGCCGGCGCCGCCGTGGACGGGTGCGGCCGCGGCCAGCAGCCGGGCCACGCGCCGGAGCTCGTCGGCGGGTACACCGGAGACCGACTCGACGCGCTCCGGCCACCAGCCGGCGACCGACCGGGCGACGTCGTCGAACCCGGTGGTGCGCTGCTCGAGGTACTCGCGGTCGGCGAGGCCTTCCGCGAGCACCACGTGCAGGAGTCCGAGCAGCACCGCGAGGTCCGTGCCCGGCACCGGCGCGAGGTGCACGCCCTCTGCCGGCTGTCCCGTCGAAGGGTCGCCCGTCAGCCGGACCGTCGCCGACCGCCGCGGGTCGACGACGACGAGCCCGCCCGCCGCCCGCGCCCCGGCGAGGTGCTGCACGGCCGGCGGCATGGTCTCGGCGAGGTTGGAGCCGAGGAGCAGCACCGCCTGCGCGCCTCCGAGGTCCGCCAGCGGGAACGGCAGCCCGCGGTCGACGCCGAAGGCCCGGTTCATCCCGGCTGCCGCGGAGGCCATGCAGAACCGGCCGTTGTAGTCGATGTTCGGCGTGCGCAGCACTGTCCGCGCGAACTTGCCGAGCGCGTACGCCTTCTCGTTGGTCAGCCCGCCGCCGCCGAACACCGCTACGGACTCCGGGCCGTGCTCGGCGGCCAGGCCGGCGAGCCGGGACGCGACCAGGTCGAGCGCCGCATCCCAGCTCACCGGCTCCAGCTCGCCGGACTCACCCCGGACCAGCGGGGTGACGAGCCGGTCCGAGACCCCGAGCACCGCTGCCGACGTCCACCCCTTCTGGCACAGCCCGCCCCGGTTCGTGGGGAAGTCGCGGGGCTGCACCTCTGGTGCGGCCGTCGCGTCCGTGCGGGGCCGCGTCAGCGACATCCCGCACTGCAGCGCGCAGTAGGGGCAGTGTGAGTCGACGGCGGTTCCGGGGGAAGCAAGCATGTTCAGACCCGAGCCTCTGCCATGGCACCGCGTCCGTAGACGAACCAGCACACGAAGGCCATCGCGGCGTACACCCCGATGAAGACCCACAGCGCGGGCACGAGCGACCCGGCCACCGTGGTGGACAGCGCGAACCCGCGCGGGATGAGGAACCCACCGAAGGCGCCGATCGCGCCGGCGATGCCGATGCACCCGGCCGCCGCCTTCGCCGTCGCGCCGCTCACCTTGAACACCGCCGGGATCATTCGGTAGACCGAGCCGTTGCCCATGCCGGTCGCGACGAACAGGATGAGGAACGAGCCGAAGAACATCGCGAAGCTCCCGGTGCCGAGGGCGTAGATCGCACCCATCGCACCGAGGGCCATCACGGTGAAGGACCCGAGGGTCACGGCCACCCCGCCCACGCGGTCGGCGAGGATGCCGCCGAGCGGCCGGGAGATCGAGCCGACGAGGGCGCCCATGAACGCGAGCGGGATCGCGACGTCCGGGAACTGGCCCTTGAGCAGCGTTGGGAAGGCTCCCGCGTACCCGATGAACGAACCGAACGTGCCGATGTAGATGAAGCTGATGATCCACGTGTGCTTGTTCTTGACCGCCACACCGAACGAGCGGGGGTCCGCCTTCGCCTCGGTGAGGTTGTCCATCCAGCGCCAGGCGAGGAACGCGGCGAGCAGGATGAACGGGATGAAGATGAGCCCGGCCCGGTCGAGCGCGACGCCCGCACCGGTCACGATGACGAGCGGGACCGCGAGCTGCACGGCCGCCGTGCCGATGTTGCCGCCGGCGGCGTTCCAGCCGAGGGCCGCGCCCTTCTCCTTCTCGGGGAAGAAGAACGAGATGTTCGCCATCGAGGACGCGAAGTTGCCGCCGCCCAGGCCCGCGAGCGCCGCGGCGCCGAGCAGCAGGGGGAACGGGGTGGTCGGATCGCTGACGGTGAGCATCAGCGCGCCGATCGGCAGCAGCAGGAGCAGCGCCGAGACGATGGTCCAGTTACGGCCGCCGAACACGGGGACGGCGAACGTGTAGGGGATGCGGAGCGTCGCGCCGACGAGGGCCGGTACGGAGATGAGCCAGAACATCTGGTCGACGGTGAGGTCGAAGCCCGCGGCGGGCAGCTGCGGCACGACGATGGACCACAGGGCCCAGGCGCCGAAGCCGAGGAACTCCGCGAAGATCGAGAGCGCGAGGTTCCGTCGGGCGGTCCGGCGTCCGCCGTCCTCCCAGAGGGTCTTGTCCTCGGGATCCCAGTGGTCGATCCAGCGTCCGGTGTACCGCTGGACTGCTGACTTCGGCGCCGCGTCGGTGGCGGTCGAGCTCGTGGGCTCGCTCGCGGCCGAGGTCTGGTCGTCGTGCGTGGTCGGAGTGGACACGTTGTCCTCCTGCATGGGCGAATGCCCGACGACGCCGGGCGCGCCCGGACCGACAAGCGCCGAATCCGGGGCCGGCCCGACGTCGGACCGACAGGTAGGAACCTAGGGAGGCGGTGTTTCATCGCCCGACAAAGAGCAGTTAATCGACCGTAAGGAAGAACGCACAGCGTACCGACGCGCCGTGTGAGGGTGTTGAAGCATCCACATGGCGGTCCTGGTGGCTACGTCACGTGACCGGCGTCAGGACCTCCACGCGGTTGCCCGCGCCGTCGAAGGTGTGGAAACGCTCGTAGCCGTCGAAGGTGTGGCGGTCCTTCCAGGTGAGCTCGAAGCCGAGCGCCTCCAGGCGGGCGCCGATGGACTCCAGGTGCGCAACGGAGTCGGCCACGAGAGCCGGGTGGGCCTTGCGCGCGGGCTCGAACGGCTCCTGCACGCCCACGTGGATCTCGGCGGTCGTGCGGCCCTCGTCGTCGAAGTCCCGGAACCAGCAGAGCGCCCGGCCCGCGAGCCCCGGCGGTCGCGGGACCTCCGTGAGGCCGAGGCCTTCGCCGTAGAAGCGTCGGGCGGCATCCTCGCCGCCGGGCGGGCAGACAACCTGGACGTGGTGAAGGCGCATGGGCCCGATTATCGCTGCTCACACCTCCCGGCAACAGGTTGTGCGGGCTCCGAAACCACCTTCGCGTCCCGCTGTCCTATGGTCGGACCATGGAGCCGCAGGCGCGCAGCGTCACCGAGCACGTCGAGCGTGTGCTCGCCCTCGTCGCGCCGCTGCGCGCCGGAGCTCAGGCCCTGGAGGACGCGCTCGGCTCGGTCCTCACCGAGGATCTGTATGCCTCCGTGTCCGTCCCGCCGTTCGACGGCGCCGCGATGGACGGGTATGCGGTGCGGCTGGCCGACCTGCCGCCCGACGGGAGCCAGGTGACCCTCCAGGTGACCGGCGACGTCGCGGCGGGGCCGAGCGGCCCGACCGAGGTCGGCGCAGGGCAGGCGGTACGGATCATGACCGGCGCCCCGCTTCCGCCCGGTGCGGACGCAGTTGTCCCCGTGGAGCGCACCTCGACCGGCCGGTTCGTCGCGGGTGCACCCCGGGCGGAGGGGTCGGTGACGCTCGCCAGGCAGTCCCGGCCGCACGTCCGGTGCGCGGGCGAGGACGTGCGCCAGGGGCAGCTACTCGCGCATGCCGGGACCGAGGTGACGGCTGCGCTGGTGGGCGCGCTCGCGGCGTCGGGCACGGTGCACGTCGCGGTCCGACGCCGGCCGCTGGTCGCCGTCATCTCCACCGGGTCGGAACTGGTGCCGATCGGCGGTGCGCTCGGGCCGGGACAGATCACCGACTCCAACGGGCCGATGCTCGCGGCGGCGGTCCGCGCGGCGGGTGCCGACGTGGTCCGGCTCGGGCCCGTGACAGACGACCCGGCGGAGCTCCGCCGGGTACTCGACCAGGCGGTACGCGCCGACGCCGACGGTGGGGGCGCCGATCTGATCGTGACCGCCGGGGGTGTGTCGGCGGGCGCAGCGGATGTGGTCCGGGAGGTCCTTGCGGCGGCTCCCGGTTCGGACGGTGGCTCGGGAGTGACCGACGTCGACGTCGCCACCGTCGCCATGTCCCCCGGCAAGCCGCAGGCGCTGGCGCGCTGGGGCGGTGTGCCGTGGCTGGCGCTGCCGGGCAACCCGGTGGGCGCGTACGCATCGTTCGAGCTTTTCGCACGCCCGGCGATCGACCGCCTCCGCGGCGCGGAGGCACCGGGGCGACACCACACATCCGGAGTGTGTTGCTCAGAGTCGACAACGTCTACGCAGAGCAACACACCCCGGGCGGTACCACTCGCCGCCGCGGCCGGCTGGTCCGGTTCGCCCGGGCGGCTGCTCGTCGTCCCGGTCCGGCTCGCTCCGCTGCCCGACGTCGGCGGTACCGCGCCGGGATCCGTCGGTGTCGTGCCCGCGGGATCCCACCACTCGCTGTCCGCACTCGCCACCGCCGACGGCCTGGCGTTCGTCCCGCCGGACATCGAGAAGGTGCGTACCGGGGACATCGTCCAGGTGCTGATGCTGCGATGACGAAGCACACCGAGCCGTCCGCGGGGCTCACGTACGACGCCGTCGTGCTGGCCGGCGGACGGGCTACCAGGCTGGGCGGCACCGACCGGCTGGGCGACACCGCCAAGGCCGGGCTCGTCGTCGAGGGTGAGCGGCTGCTCGACCGGGCGCTCACGGCGAGCAGCCGAGCCCGAACAGCAGTGGTGGTGGGGCCACCGGAGCTCGCCGACGCGCTGACCGGCGTCCACCCGCGACCAGTGCTCACCCAGGAGGACCCGCCGTTCGGCGGTCCGGTCGCGGGCCTCGCCGCGGGGCTGCGAGCCCTTCCCGCAGCGGGTGCGCCATGGGTCCTGGTCCTGGCGGTGGACGTGCCGCACGCCGCGGGAGCGATCGCGCTCCTGGAGCAGGCCGTTTCACGTGAACCCACGGACGGCGCGTACCTGGTGCGCGAGGGCCGGGCCCAGTGGCTGGTAGGGATCTACCGCCGTGCCGCCCTGCTGTCGGCGCTCGCCGGTATCGAGCCGGCCGGCGCCTCGATGAAACGCCTGGTCGGCGAGCTTCGCTGCGCGGAAGTACCGGACCGGGCAGGCTGGAGCGACGACATCGACACCCCCGCGGACGCGGAGCGCCTCGGCGCCGCGACCGACGACTACCGGAAGGACCCGAGATGACAGACCTCGACAGCTGGGTGGAGGCGCTGGAGGCGGAGCTCGGGCTCCCTCCAGGAACGGTCGACGTCGGGGCCGTGCTCGACCTCGCGCGCGACGCGGCGCACGCCGTCGCCCGGCCGGCCGCACCGGTCACCACCTACGCGGTGGGCTTCGCGGCGGGCCTGGCCGCGGCCGGAGATCTGGGCGCCACTGCGAGCAGCGGACCGGACGCCGCGGAGAAGGCGCTCAGCCTCGCTGCTCGCTGGGTCGCCGGCTGACCGCCGCGCAGCCCGCTCCGACCAGGAGCGTCACCGCCGTCGTACCGAGCGCCCAGGGCAGGCCCGCTGCCAGGTAGATCCCGCCGATGGCGGCGATCGCTACCGTCTGCGCAACGAGCGGACCAGTGGTGTTGAGCGCGGAGAACGCGGACGCCCGGTGCGGTGGGACCATGCCGGACAGGCTTGCGATCAGCGGGCTGTATCCGCTCGCGTGACCAGCCCCTCCCAGGACGAGGAGCGGCGCGAGAATCCACGGTGTGGCACCGGTCGCGACCACGGCCACCACGCACCGCGCCCGTCGCGCCCAGGTCCCGCTGGATCGCGGGCAGCGCGACGTTGGCGATGGAGCCGTCCATCGAGGCCATGGTCTGGGCGGTGAGAAGTACCGCGAGGAGCAGGGGCTTCCGCATGGCCCCAGGGTCCGACGGCGGGCGGCGGCAGTCTTGAAGATCCTTGTTCGGTGCCCGGACCGCCCTGGGCCCGACCGGCCTCGGGGTCGGGCCGGAGTGTCGGTGACCCCGCCTACGGTGGGGTCGTGCGCCGCGCCACGTCAGTCCTCACCGCACCCGAGTACTCGGTGCGGGTCGTGGCGTGCTCGGACGACCACCGCGGATGGTCCGCGGCCGAGCCGGTCGAGACGTTCGGCCTCGTCCTCGCCCGGCGGGGGTACTTCCGGCTGGTGAACGGCGGCGTCGAGCAGGCGGTGGACGTCACACAGGGCTACACGCAGATCCCGGGTCTGGACCAGCGTTTCGCGCATCCTTCAGGCGGTGACGTGTGCACGTTCGTCTCGGTCGGCGCCACGCTCTGGCACGAGATCGTCGGCGACCGGCCCACGTCCACCACGGTGCGGGTCGACGGTGTCGCCGAGCTGGCCCACCGGCTCCTGCTCCGGACGCCGCACGACGCCGCGGACCCCGCCGAACGCCTGGTCCGCACGGTGACGGCCGCGGCTCGTACCTCGGCGTCGGACGACGGCGGGGCCGCCCGGACGCCCGCCGCCCGCGCTTCCCGGGCGCGGCTCGTCGTGCACGCGCGCGAGGCCGTCCTGGACGACGCACCCGCATCGCACGACCTGGTGAGCCTCGCCCGTGCGCTGAAGGTGTCGCCCGGACACCTCAGCCGGAGCTTCGTGACCGAGACCGGCGTCAGCCTCACCAGGTTCCGCAACCGGGTACGCGTGAGCCGGGTGCTGGCCCGGCTGGAGGCCGGCGACGACGACCTGGCCGCCATCGCGGGGGACCTGGGCTTCGCCGATCAGGCGCACCTGACCAGGACCGTGCGCGTGACGCTCGGTACGACACCCGCCCGGCTGCGCAGTGCGTTCGCCGACCGGAACGCTTGACCGGAACGGCGTCGGCGCCGAGGTTGCGCCGACGCCGGCCGGCTCACCCTTCGAGGTGGGCGATCACCGCACGTGCCTGAGCCTCGGCACCCGCCGAGTTCGGGTGCGCGGGAACGCCGACGGCCAGCCCGTTGAGCGACAGCCCGTACGCCTCCGCGTACCGGACGAACGGTCCGGTGCAGAGGTCATGGCCGCCCGTCGAGGCGAATGTGTCGACCACCTCGACAGCGGCGCGCGCGGCTGCCCGGTCGATCATCGCGTTGAGCTCGCGGAACTTCCCCGAGATGTACTTCATGTCGGTGTCGGAGGCGGCGAGCCGGGGAAAGCAGCCGTGGTCGGGCACGACGTCCATGTAGTTGACCGCGAGGATGCGTGCGTTCGGAGAGATCGCCCGGATGCCCTCGAACGCGGCGACGAGCTTGTCCTCCGACGCGCTGATCTGCTGGCTGAGCTGGTCCACGCCGCCGCGGGTGTACTTGGCCTTGCAGCCGCCCAGCGGGAGGCCGATGCCGATGTCGGTGATCGGCGTGAGCGGCACGAGACCGAGGCAGTCGAGGCCCGCGGCCGCGATACCGGCGTCGTTCCCGCCGATGCCCACGGTGACGAGGTCGGTGGTCGCCGTGAGGCGCGCGAACTGCGGCTCGTTGGTGCCGAGCAGCACACTCTGGCTGTTCGCGAAGTGCTCGGTGGTCGCGGCCCCGCACGAGGCGTCGCGGAACGTCGAGGGCCGGATCGTCTGCTCGACGAGCTTGGGATAGTTGACCTTGGACTGTGCGCAGCCGAGCGGCGTGTAGCGGGTGTCCGGGACGCCGCGGCTGTCGAGCAGCACGACGTCGGCGGTCCAGGAGTCGCCGAGGGCGACGTACTCCTCGTAGCGGGGCACGGAGCCCGGTAGCGCGGTGACCGCGCCGGCCTCCTCGGCCTGCGACGGCGGAGCCACCCCGACCGCGAGGCACGTAGTGGTGAACGAGGTGGCGAGGGCGAGGGCCAGTACACGGAACACCGCGCTGTGCTTCGTCATGCGCTGAGATTAGGTGGGCGGCCGTGACGCGGGATATCACAGCTCCGCTCGCGCATCCGGCGTCGTGTGCCGGTCAGGGGCAGCGGTGACCGCGCGGGCCGGGCGGGCCGCGACGGCCGTGTGATGCTCCTATCTCGTGTCAAGCGGTCAGGAGCCAGTCGCGGTAGGCGTTGGCGAGGTCGTCGTTGCGGCTCTTGCCGCGTTCGATGGTGGAG
>NZ_JBFAAH010000019.1:0-117022 GCF_040639635.1 Promicromonospora sp. NPDC023805
CTCCACCATCGAACGCGGCAAGAGCCGCAACGACGACCTCGCCAACGCCTACCGCGACTGGCTCCTGACCGCTTGACACGAGATAGGAGCATCACTGGGAGGACGGCCGTCAACACCCGCTTCGGCATCCGGCCGAGCCCTCGCACTTGTTCGTACGCGGCGCTACCATGTTCGTATGCGAAAGAAGATCGTCACCATCGGCAACTCCGCCGGCGTCACGATCAGCCCTGCCGACCTGCAGGAGCTGGGCATCGGCGTCGGCGACCCTGTTGAGGTTACGGTGCGCGGCGGAGTTCTTGAGCTGCGCGCCGTGAACAAGTACGAGGGCATGAACCTCGACGAGCTCTCTTCGATCCTGGACAAACGGCGGACCCGACGGTGACGCTGGATCACGCGAAGTTCCACGAGGAGATCCAGGCCACGGCCATCTTCGAACCGGACTACGCGGACGACGTCCTCGCTCGCCTCGCGTACAACTCATCGGCCATAGAGGGCAATACGCTCACCCTTGCCGACACGATCACCCTCCTCGTCGACGAACGGACACCCAGGGCCGGGACTCCAGTACGCGAGCTCTACGAGGTGTCGAACCACCGCGGGGCGATCACACGCATCCTGCGTGCCGTGGCAGACGCCGAGCCGCTGACCGCTCAGCTCGTCACCGAGCTGCACGGCCTTCTCATGGACCACCTGGCACATGACCATGGGCAGTACAAGACGTCGAGCAACCGCATCACGGGGGCATCCTGGCGTCCGGCAGAACCGTCGCAGGTGCCGCAACTCATGCAGCAGTGGGTCGACCAGACCGAGTGGCAGACCGCGAATCTCGACGGCCCTCCACTCCTGGAGGCGATCGCACAGAGTCACATCACGTTCGAACGCATCCACCCGTTCAGCGACGGCAACGGCCGGACCGGCCGGGCGGTCATCGCCTACCAGACGGTCCGGAAGTACGGCTTCCCGGCAATCGTCCGCGTCGACCAGCGATCCAGCTACATCACGATGCTCGATGCCGAGGACGTGCCCGGGCTGGCCACGCTTCTCGCGACCAATCTCGCTGCGGAGGCTGACCGCTACGGCCTCGCCGCAGCGCCGTCGGACGCCTGAGCCTGCTTCCATCGCCGCACGCGCAGCTTCATGATCAGCCCGGGGATGCCGACTCCCAGCAGGACCGGGATGGCCGCCATGATCCCGACCCAGAGGACGATGGCGAGGTAACCGAGCGCGGACTTGGACGAGTCGGCGTCCGCCTGGACGAGGAACACGACGCTCACCACTGACGCGACCACCACGAACACCGCGATGACCGCAGCACCCCAGACCAGGATGTTTGCCCATCGCCGGTAGGAGACCGTGATCTCGCGGGCCTGCGGTGGCGCGTACCCCTGCGGGGCACCCGGCGTCTGTGCGTAGTAAGGGCCTGGCTGCTGATCCGTCATGGGTGTACTTCTACCACCTCACGGACCAGCAGCCACCGCCTCACCGTCTGAGCGCCCGCCGCGCCAGCCCGTTCCCCAGCCACTGCACGGCCTGGACGATCACCACGATGATCACCACGACGACGGCGGTCACCGCCCAGTCGTACTGCTGGTAGCCATGAACAATTGCGAAGTCACCCAGCCCACCGGCACCGATGTACCCACCGATCGCGGACATGTCGAGGACGCCCACGAACAGGAACGTGTAGCCGAGGATCAGGGGCGCGAGCGCCTCGGGAACCAGCACCGTCCGCACGATTCGGAACGGTGAGGCCCCCATGGCCCGAGCGGCCTCGACCACTCCCGGGTCGATCGAGACGAGGTTCTGCTCCACGAGTCGCGCGAAGACGAACGTCGCCATGAAGCACATCGCGAAGGTGAACGCCTCGATGCCGATCGTCGAGCCGATGACGGCACGGGTCAGCGGCCCGAGCGCCACCAGGAAGATGATGAAGGGTATGGGCCGCACCACGTTGACGGCGACGTTCAGCACCGCGAACACCACCCCGTTACCGAGCAGGTTCCCGGGTCGGGTCAGGTACAGCCCGAGGCCGAGGGCAAGCCCGAGGAAGCCGCCCACGAGCAGCGTGATCAGCACCATGTACGCGGTCTGGCCCGCGGCCTGCCAGAGCAGCGGCGTCAGTTGATCCCAGCTCATGCGGCCGCCCTCCCGTGGTCGTCCACCCAGGTGACATAGCGCAGCGCGGCCACGGCGGCCTCCACCGCGGCCGCGTCACCGACGAGCTCGACGGTCAGCGACCCGTACGGCCGCTCGGCGACCTCGGTGATACCACCGAAGACGACGGTCCCGTCGACGCCGTGCTCACGCAGCGTGCGCGTGAGTCCCGCCGACGAGCCCGCTACCTCGTCCACGCCCACCGTCACGATGTGCCCGGCATGCCGGGTACGCAGGCGTGCCAGCACCTCCGGCGACGGCCGGTCACGCAGCGCGGTAGCGACGAACCGCCGGGTCACGTCGTGGGCGGGCGCGCTGAACACCTGGTACACCTCGCCCACCTCGACGACCCGACCGCGATCCATCACGGCGACGCGGTGACAGATCGAGCGCACGACGTCCATCTCGTGCGTGATGACGACAACGGTGACGCCGAGCTCCCGGTTGACACGCTGGAGCAGGTCCAGCACATCGCGCGTGGTCTCGGGGTCGAGGGCCGACGTCGCCTCGTCCGCCAGCAGGATGCGCGGGTTCGTGGCGAGGGCTCGCGCGATACCGACGCGCTGCTTCTGCCCGCCCGACAGCGCGGACGGGTACACACCCGCCTTCTCCGAGAGTCCGACGAAGTCCAGCAGCTCGGCCACCCGGGCCTCCCGCCGCAAACGCGGCCAGCCGGCCACCTCGAGCGGATAGGCGACGTTCCCCGCGACGGTCCGGGAGGCGAGCAGGTTGAACTGCTGGAACACCATCCCGATCCCGGCCCGCACGGGACGCAGCCGGGCCTCGTTCAGGGCACCGAGCGCGACGCCGTCGACCACGACGTCGCCCCCGGTGGTGCGCTCCAGCGCGTTGATCAGCCGGACCAGGGTGGACTTGCCGGCACCCGACTGACCGATGACGCCGAAGATCTCGCCCTCGCGGATATCGAGGGTGACATCGTCGACGGCGCGCACCTCGGCGCCCCGCCCGCGGCCCGGGAACACCTTGGAGGCGCCATCGAACCGCACGATGCTGCCGGCGGCAGCTCCGGTCGCGGCAGACATCAGGAGGCGTCCGCCTCGATACCGGCCAGGATCTCCTGGAGCTCGGAGGCCGGGTTGTCCTTGATGACGCCGGTGCCGCCTGAGGCCTCGAGCACGCCCTCCTCGACCTCCGGGGAGTGGTAGATCTCGATGAGCTGCTGGAACACCTCGTTGTCGGCGTCGGCCGCCCGCGCCACCCACACGTTGATGTACGGCTCGGCCGCGGACGAGTCCGGGTCGTCAGAGAAGATGGCGTCCTCGGCGGTCAGGTCGGCGTCGCCCACGAAGTCGTTGTTGATGATCGAGGCATCGACGTCCTGCAGCG
This sequence comes from Promicromonospora sp. NPDC023805, assembly GCF_040639635.1. Classification (NCBI taxonomy): domain Bacteria; kingdom Bacillati; phylum Actinomycetota; class Actinomycetes; order Micrococcales; family Promicromonosporaceae; genus Promicromonospora; species Promicromonospora sp. NPDC023805. The sequence goes on from NZ_JBFAAH010000019.1 coordinate 3,502, forward strand.
CGAGCGCCGTCTGCGCGGCGTCGACCGGGGTGACGGTCACGCGCGACTCGTCCTCGAGGATGTCGGCCGGCGTGGAGAACGCGCTGCCGCCGTCACGCAGGGCGACCAGCCCGGCCTCCTGGAGCACGAGCAGCGCCCGGGCCTGGTTGGTGGCGTCGTTGGGGATGGCGACCTCGCCGCCGTCGGGGATCGCTTCGACGCTGTCGTGCTTCTGGGAGTACAGGCCCAGCGGGTAGACGGCGGTCGCACCGATCGGCGTGAGGTCCTGCCCCGAGGCCGTGTTGTAGCCCGCGAGGAACTGCAGGTGCTGGAACTGGTTGAGGTCGAGGTCGCCGTCGGTCAGGCCCTGGTTGGGCAGCTGGTAGTCGCTGAAGTTCACGAGCTCGACGGTGATGCCCTCCTCCTCGGCCAGGTTGCTGAAGGTGTCCCAGTAGTCGTCGCCGGAGTTGACGACGCCGATGCGTACCGGGTCCTCGGCGGTGCCGGCGGCGGCCGTGGCGTCGTCCCCGGCGCCGCAGGCACTCAGCGCGAGGGCTGTGGCGGCAGCGAGGCCGGTGGCCAGGACAGAGGTGAAGCGAGACATGGGTGGTCCTCTCAAGGGCGCACTGGCGCGGGTATGCCTGTGCTCAGGATGCGTGGGGTCTGCGCCTGGCGCAGGCCGAGATGTGACGGCGGGCCACGGCCATCAGCAACGTGGCGAGCTCGGAGGAGTTCGAACAGCCCTCAGCGGGCCGCGGGACAGAGCGGCGCTCTCAGCGCTCGCACATTCGCTCGCCGCGCACGTGAGCGCGACACATGGCGTCGCGACAGGTGCGCGACGTCGTTGCTGCGGTACAGGTGCGGGTCATACGGACATCGTGCGGCACTGCACGACGTCGAGGCGAATCGCCTCGGGCAAATCCCACGATGCGAAACGAAAGCCATCCACATAGTGGATGGACCGCTGGATTCCGGGCGCTAAAGGACCCCTCGCACACCCACCAGAGCTCACTTACCCTTGCTGCCTTCCGGCCCTGGGGGAGTTCGGCGAGGTGATGCCGTACGAGGGGTCTGCCCCCAGCCTAACCGATCCGGGCACCCCGGCCCAACCAGCCGGAACCCGCTGTACGCCACCTCACAGCCGCGCCGCGCGCTCCGATTCGTTGTCCGAGCACGGCGTCCGGTATCCTCGTCAGGCCGCGCCAGACTTCGGTCCTGTGGCCGCGCGCCGCCTCGGCGAAGCGCGAGGAGGATTCGCCTAGTGGCCTATGGCGCACGCTTGGAAAGCGTGTTGGGTTAACGCCCTCGGGGGTTCGAATCCCCCATCCTCCGCAGTGCGCAAGGGCTCGGAACTGTTGGAATTCCAACGGTTCCGAGCCCTTCGTCATGTCCGGCGGGGGCCGCTCCCAGACGATCGACTACGTCACGACCGCCATTCCGCGCGGTAGTCCGGGTGGTCGGCGAACACCATGGCGTGGGCCAGGACTGCGACCTGGAGTCCGGCGAACAGGTTCCTGGTCACTGCGACTTCGTCCGCGCTTCCGCTGTCCAACGCCTTGGCCAGGACCCGGCCAAGCTCCTCGTACGTCTCCACGATGGTCCGCTTGGCCGCGATGTCGACGAGGACCTGGGTCGGGCTCCAGCGGTCGATGTGCCGCTGCTCCGGAAGGAACGGGGCGGCCACCGCGGGCTCGCCATGGGCCTCACCCGGATGCGAAGTGGCACTGTCGGCCGTTCGTGCGATCGACTCGTCCTCGTCCAGTCGTGCAGTCAGAAACTCGGTGATGGTCATGCCGCCGATCCTTCCACGCGCTCCCGGGCACGGAGCCGTCATCGTCGTCTCAGGACGATTCGTCAACAGGCTCGTCGTAGCGCCGGTAGCTCTCCGCCATCGGCCCCACCGGGGCGATGCTCCCGAGGATCGCGTCGCTGATCGCCGTGAGCTGCGTCACCTGCTCCGGGGTGAGCACGTCGATCACATGCCGCCGGACCGTGGCCACGTGGCCCGGCGCGGCGGCACGCATCTTCTCCCGACCGCCCTCGGTGAGCCGCGCATTGGTGGCCCTGCCGTTCTCGGGACATGGTGAACGCTCGACGCACCCCCGGCCCTCCAGGCGCGCCACCACGTGCGAGAGCCGCGACAGCGTCGCGTTCGCCGCGCCGGCCAGCTCGGTCATCCGCATGGTCCCGGCGGGCGCCTCGGACAGCTCTGCCATGACGAAGTACTCGAAGTGCGTGACGCCGGAGTCGCGCCGCAGCTGACTGTCGAGCACCCCGGGAACCAGCTCGAGCACCGCTACGAACCGGACCCACGCCGCCATCTGACGGCGGTCGAGCCACCGGGTGTCGTCCACGCCGCCAGGTTCCCACGGGACGGTTGAAGCTTCAACTCACACCGTGTTAGCGTGCCACGGAAGTTGAAGCGTCAACTTGATTCACCCCCAGCCCCGTTGCTCATCAGCCAGCAAGCCAGCACAAGCACAGGGAGATGCCCATGAAGTTTCAGTGGACCAAGGACCTCGCAGTACTCGTCGCCCGCGTAGCGATCGGGGTGGTGCTCGTCGCGCACGGCGCCCAGAAGTTCTTCACGTACGGGATCGCCGGCACCGGCGACTCCTTCGCCGGCATGGGCATCCCCGCTCCCCAGGCCGCCGCCCTGTTCGCGGCAGTGGTCGAGCTCGTCGGCGGTGCCGCGCTGATCCTCGGCGCCGCGACCTCGATCGCGGGCATCCTGGCGGTCCTGAACATGCTCGGGGCGCTCGTGCTCGTGCACCTCGGCAACGGCGTGTTCGTCGACGAGGGCGGCTTCGAGCTGGTGGCCGCGCTCGGCGCCGGCGCGCTCCTCCTGGCAGCCACCGGGCCCGGTGCCTGGAGCGTGGACCACCTGGTCGGGCGTGCGGTGACGACCCGGCGCGCGCAGGCGACGTCGGCCTGAGCCTGGCAGTTCGCCAACCCGTCACACGGCGTTGTGGACGTGCTCACCTCTGTCTGGTCGGGTGAGCGGGCACCAGTTCCCTGACCTGGAGGAGCGCCCATGTCCACCACTCCTGGCACTGCCGGAGTCTCACGCCGCACGATGTTGACGGCCGCAGGTGCAGCCGCAGCAGGCGCCCTCGGCGCCTCCACCGCACTGGCCGGCCCGGCCTCCGCCCAGACCGCAGGGGCCGGCCGGCCAGTGATCGGCCGTGCAAGAGGCGAGCTGCTCCACGCCATGAGCTTCAACGTCCGCTACGACCACGAGGGCCAGACCCGGCCCGGCGAACCCGACTACTGGCCGGAGCGCGCACCGCTCACCACGGAGTTCCTGCGGCTGGAGCAGCCGACCGTCCTGGGGGTCCAGGAGGTGGAGTTCAACCAGCTCCCCGCCATCGAGGAAGGGTTGGGGAAGCACTACAAGATGGTGGGCTTCGGGCGCGACGGCGGGGCGGCCGGCGAGTACTCGGGCATCTTCTACGACGCACGCCGTCTGACCGTGAAGTGGTGGGACCAGTTCTGGCTGTCCGACACCCCGAAGGTCATCGGCTCCGCCACCTGGGGCAACACCGTCACCCGGATCGTCAACTGGGCCGAGCTGCACGACAGCGTGACCGGCCGCGACTTCCTGCACATCAACTCGCACTTCGACCATCAGGCGGAGAACGCACGGGTGCGCAGCGCGCAGGTCGTCCGCGACCAGGTGGCGGCAACCAACCTACCCGTCGTCTTCACCGCCGACTGCAACGCAGCGGCCGAGGGCTCGGCGCCGTACGACGTCCTGGTGACCGACGGCGGCCTCCGGGACACCTGGCTCGACGCCGACCGGCAGCTCACCCCGTACGCGGGCACGTTCCCCAACTACGGGACGCCGAACCCCGACGGCGCGCGCATCGACTGGATCCTCACGTCACCCGGCGTCGAGGTTCGTGCGGCGGCGATCAACACGTGGACCCGCGGCGGCCGGTACCCGAGCGACCACACCCCGGTCCAGGCGCTGCTGAAGATCTGAGGTCTCTACGTCGGGATATCAGGCCCGACGGCGGGTGAACAGCGCCGCGCCGATGCCCGCCGCGCCGACCACGATGCCGGCCACGCCGAGCCAGCGGCCCACGGGGTCCACGGCCGGGGCGTCGTCCGCGACGGCAGCGTGACCGGAGGCGTCACCCTCTTCCGCATCTTCGGGCTTCCCTGCCGCAGACCCGTGGTGGTGCCCGCCCTCCGCCTCGGCGGCGGTCGTCGTGAACACGGGTGCGGGGGCCTCCGGCTCCTTGCCGTCGTCCGTGACCAGGTCGTCCCAGTCGACGACAGTGCCGTCGGTGTACGTCTGGTGGGCGGGGAGCACTATCTCGGTGCCCTCCTCCGGCAGCGCCCCGACCCGGACGGCGAACTCCTGGTACTCGTGCGGCGGAACCTCGTTGCCCTTCTCGGCAGTCCAGGTGATCCGTGCCGGCGCCTCGTCGACCGTCGCGCCCTCTACCTCGAACGGCTCGTCGAGGGGCCGTACCTCGACCTCCACGTCCCAGCCGGGCAGGGAACGCGGCGTGACGCTGAGGAACGGGGTGTCGGTGGGCAGATCGACCACGAGCTTCTCGGTCGACGCGCTGTCCGACTCCGTCGGCACGCGGAACGTGAGGCTCGCGTAGCTCTCGGCGGCGGTCGTGTCGGGGTTCACCGTCACGTGGGCGTAGGCCACGGTGGGCAGCAGCACCAGGACGGCGGTTGCGGGGACTGCCGCGAGGGCGCGGCGGGCAGGCATGCTGAAACGAGTCATGTTCTTGTTCCTTCGGGTGCGGCGGGTGGCACGAGCAGCCCGACGGTCCCCCGGTTCACAGGAGCGCACGGCCGAGGCCCACGGCGCCTGCGGACGGGTTCACGGAGCTCGATCAGCGAGCAGGCGTGGCCGGCTCGTCGCCGGTGGACTTCCGAATACTGATCCTGGGCTGCGGGTCGATCTCGGCGGCCGGCACACATCCCTCGGCATTGGTGAGCGGCGTATCCGCCGAGATGCCGACGTCAGCGATGTCCAGAGGGGCTTCGTACTCCGCCCCGATCAGCAGATCGACCGTACGGTCGTTGTCCTTCCGATCGTCCAGGACGAGCCGGACATCCGGGAAGTGCGCCGCGATGGTGTACGCGGCGACGATCCCGCCCTTGCCGAACCGCAGCTCGGAGTACGTGACGTTCTGCTCGGCGTTGGTCACGTCGATGACCTCGAAGCCCCGCTCCGTGAGCGTGTTCCCGTACGCGCCACCGAGGCCGGTCTGGCCGATGCCGTCGACGCCCTCGCCCGAGGCGTTCAGCACCCGGACCTGGACGCTCGAGTACGCGATCGGCAGGGCGCCGTCCGGCTGGCCCTCCACCGCAGGGAGGCACGGCACAGGGAAGGTCTCCTGCTCCGCCACGCCCACCGTGTTGAACGGACGGTTGAACGGCGAGCTGATGGCGCCCGAGTAGACCGCGAGCGCGAAGATGCCGCAGACCGCCAGGAACGCGATGAGCACGCCGAAGACCACTGCCTGGCGCTCGTGCTCTCGGCGACGGCGCTCCACACGCGCCTGGTCGTGCCCGGGGGTTGTCACTCTTGGAACCTACCTGAGGTCAGCGGATGGTGAGCACGCGAGCGTGCAGTACTGGACGTTGTTGCAGTGCGGCGCGCACCGCGCGGTGCAGGCCGTCCTCGAGATACAGGGTGCCCTCGTACTCGACGACGTGCGCGAACAGGTCACCGTAGAACGTGGAGTCCTCGGCGAGCAGCGTATCGAGGTCGAGCGTGCGCTTGGTGGTCACGAGCTCGTCGAGCCGCACCTGGCGTGGCGGCACGTCTACCCAGTCACGTGTGCGCGAGCGCCCGTGCTCGGGGTACGGGCGGCCGTCACCTACGGCCTTGAAGATCATCGGCCCATCCTCACTGGACTCGGCGGGGCACGGTCCGGGAGCGGCGGTGAGAACCTGCCTGCTGACGCCGAACGGCGCCTCGAACCCTACCGGACGGAGCGTACGGAAGACACCGGCACACCCCGCCCGGAAGGTCAGCCGTTCTGCAGGTCACGCCGCCGGAAACCGGTGAAGGCGAGCAGGAGCAGCAGGGCGGCGACGCCGCACAGCCCCCACAGGTGAGCCGCATCGACGCCGTCGACCATCGGGTTGCCCACCCACCAGAAGGGCGAGATCCCCCGCGCCCAGTCCGGCAGGCCGAACAGGTCCGCGAACATCCCCACCACGAACACGTAGCCGAACAGCACCCAGGCGAGGCCGGTGGCCTTCGGCACCCAGGCGTAGAGCGCGGCCGCGAACGCGACGATCACCGCGAGACCGGGCAGGTAGGCGAGGGCGAGCTCCAGGTAGGCATCGAAGCCGGGCTCGTCGAGGCCCGACGACGCGGCGCCCGCCCACAGGGCCAGCACACCGGTCACCTGCACGACGGCCGCACCGGCCAGTGCGAGGACCAGGCCGGAGGCGAACCACCGCGCACGGCTCACCGGCTTGGTGAGGGCGAGCTCGGCACGGCCGCTCTCCTCCTCCCCCTTGGCCCGGAGCGCCATGGCCACCCCGAATGCCGCTGCGCCGGAGCCGGCGTACAGGCCGAACACCCCGAGGAACGTCCGGATCAGGTCGTCGCCCTCGCCCAGGATCGCGGAGTACACGGGGTTGTCGGCGACGGACTCGACGAGGTCGGGCACCGCCTCGACCACCCCGCCGGAGGCGAACCACATGAGGCCGAGCCCGAGGCTGGTCCACAGCAGGGCCATCCGCTGCTGGACCCCGGCCAGGGCGAAGGGCCCGGTCAGCGCGGGGTCGGCGTCGGACCGGCCCGCTCGGACGGCGACCAGACCCGCGCCGAAGTCGCGGCGCGACCCGAGCACGGCGGCCAGCGTGATGAGGAGGACGATCGCTGCCGCGCACAGGCCGAGCGGCCACCAGCGCATGTCCACGAAGACCCGGGTCTGCTGTACCCAACCGATCGGGGACAGCCAGGACAGCCAGCTCCCGTGCTCCTCCTGGATGTCGCCGATGGCCCGGAGCGAGTAGGCCCCGCCGAGCACGGCGAGCGAGATTCCCGTGGCTCCACGCCCGTGCTCCATGGCCTGCGCGGCCACCAGCGCGACGGCGCCGAACACGAGCGCGCCCAGAGCTACCGAGAACGTCATGGTGAACGACTCGGCCGCGTCGAAGTCATAGGCCACCAGCACCAGGCCCGAGACGACGGCGACGAGCACGTTGGCGATCACCACCTGCAGCAGCGCGGCCACGGACGACGCGTGGCGGCCTACCGCGCCGGCACGCACCAGCTCGGACCGGCTGCTCTCCTCCTCGGCGCGCGTGTGGCGCACGACCTGGAGGATGCTCATCACGGCGAGCGTGAGCACCAGCCACAGGATCAGCTCGTTCGCCACGGCCGCACCTGGCGTGTAGTCGTCCACGCCGTAGCCGGGGCCGGCCATGGAGATCATGGCGGGGGTCCGCATGAGGGTTGCCCGGACCGACATGGCCTCAGGATCGTCGCCCAGGATCACGTACTCGCCGAGCGCACCCGCGTAGAGCAGCGCGACACCCAGCGGCCAGACGAGCAGCCGCAGCCGGTCCCGGCGCAGCATGACGCGCAGCAGGCGGCCAGTGCCCGCGAGCGTGGAGCCCAAGGCCGGTCCGCGCACGGCGGCCGGTGCGGCCGGCGCGGTAGCGAGGGCGGTCATCGTGCGTCCGCCGGTGCGTCGCCGTAGTGGCGCATGAACAGCTCCTCCAGCGACGGCGGGGTCGCGGTGAGGCTGTGCACGTCGAGCGCGGCGACGGCGGACAGCACGGCGCCGATCTGCGCGTTGTCGACGTCGAACGTGGCCCGCGTGCCGCCGTCGGCCGGCGTGGTGACCAGGTCGTGGACGCCGTCCAGCCGCATGACGGACGACGGGTCGCCCGCCACCACCGCGGTCACGCTCGTGCGGGTGAGGTGCCGCAGCTCGTCCAGCGTGCCCGACTCGACGTCGGTCCCGTTGCGGATGATCGTTACCGTGTCGCAGACCTTCTCGACCTCGGACAGGATGTGGCTGCTGAGCAGCACCGACCGGCCCGCCGCCTTGGCCTCGCGGACGTACTCGGTGAACACGGCCTCCATGAGCGGGTCAAGGCCCGACGTCGGCTCGTCCAGCACGTACAGCTCCGCGTCGGTCAGGAAGGCCGCGACCAGGGCGACCTTCTGCCGGTTGCCCTTGGAGTAGGTGCGCGACTTCTTGCGCGGGTCCAGCTCGAAGCGTTCCAGCAGCTCGGCCTTGCGCGCCGCGAGCCGCTTCTTGTCGTGGCGGCCGCTGAGCCGGGCGAGGTAGTCGATGCACTCGCCGCCGGTCAGGTTGGGCCACAGGCTCACGTCGCCGGGCACGTAGGTGATGCGCTTGTGCAGCTCGACGGCGTCGCGCCACACGTCTCCGCCGAACAGGCGGGCGGAGCCGGAGTCGGTGCGCAGGAGGCCCAGCAGGACGCGGATGGTGGTGGACTTGCCCGCCCCGTTGGGGCCGAGGAACCCCCGGATCTCGCCGGGCTGGACGGTCAGGTCCAGGCCGTCGAGGGCCTGGACCGTACCGAAGGACTTGCGCAGGTCGTGGATCTCGATCGCTGGTGCCGCGGTCATGGCTCGCTCGCTCTCGGACGTCGGAAGGGGATGGGCAGGCGCTACTCCTCCCCCGACGGCGGGTCCGGCACGTACATCAGGTACTCGTCGAGCATGCGGCGCGACGTGAGGAAGCCCTCGGTGAACAGCTCCATCATCGGCAGGTAGCTGTTCGTGAAGTAGCCGCGGACAATCCCCGCGAGGTCGCTCGGGTCCGACGGCGGGTTGAGCGTCACCTCGAGCAGCAGCGCACCGAGTGACGAGAGAGTGAGGTAGCGGGCCCGCGCGGCCTCGTCCCGGCTGGGCACGATCACGCCCGCCGCTACGCCGTCCTTGGTGTAACCCACCGCGTCGTCGACCATGTGGCCGATGAAGTCCTGGGCGAGGGCGCTGCCGTCCTGCATGGACCGCAGCACGTAGCCGACGATGGGCGCGTTCTCGTCGACGGCCGCGAACTTGTGGAAGAAGCTGTGGCCCGCGGCGGCCTCGGCGACGTTCTCGCGCTTGAGCCTGCCGATCGTGGCCAGCAGGTGCGCGTCGCACTCGGCGCGCAGCTTGTCCTTCGATCCGAAGTGGTGCATGACGAGGCCCGCGCTCACGCCCGCGTCGGACGCGATGGCGCGCACCGAGGCGCCGAAGCCCTCCACCGCGAACCGGTTGATCGCGGCGTCGCGGATCCGGGCGCGCGCGGTGAGGTCGCTCGTGCTCGACTCTCCGCTGCCCGCTTCTGCGGCACTGGCTGAACGCATGTTCAACATGCTAACCACGCGTTCAGTCCGGTGTCCAGACATGAGTCAGGCGCACGGATCACCGGGTGCGATCCGTGCGCCTGAGACCCGCGTGGTCAGCCCTGGGCGGTGCCTCGCCAGCGCCCGATGGCGCCCATGACGTGGTAGATCACCAGGGCAGCGGCGGTGCCGAGGGCGATGCCGCCGAACTCCAGGTCGCCTACGGTCCACGTGAAGCCCGCGATGCCGATGACGAGCGGCACGGCTGCCGTCGTCAGGTTGACCGGGTCCGAGAAGTTGACCTTTGCCTGCACCCAGATGCGTGCGCCCAGGATGCCGATCATGCCGTAGAGCATGGTCGTGACCCCGCCGAGCACGCCCTCGGGGACGCTCGCGATCAGCTCACCAAACTTCGGCGAGAGGCTGAGCAGCAGCGCGCCGAACGCGGCGACCCAGTACGCCGCCGTGGAGTACACCCGGGACGCCGCCATGACGCCGATGTTCTCGGCATACGTGGTGGTGCCGGAGCCGCCGCCGAGGCCGGCGAGGGTCGTGGCGACGCCGTCGGCCAGGAGCGCACGCCCGGTCAGCGGGTCGTAGTTGCGGCCGGTCATCGCGGCCACCGACTTCACGTGGCCGACGTTCTCGGCGATGAGCACCAGCACCACCGGGAGGAACAGGCCGAGCACGTTCAGGTCGAACGACGGCGCGACGAAGTCGGGCAGACCCAACCAGTCAGCCTTCCGCACTTCCGAGAGGTCGACCTCGCCGCGCAACGAGGCGACGACGTACCCGATGACAACGCCGAGCAGGATCGCCAGCCGACCGACGAGACCACGGAACAGGACCTGGATCAGGATGATCGAGGCCAGGGTGATCACCGCCGTCACCGGAGAGACCTGGAAGTTCTCCCACGCCACATGCGCCAGGTTGAGGCCGATCAGGGCCACGATCACACCCGTCACCACGGGCGGCATCGCGATCTGGATCCAGCGCGGCCCCGCGAAGTGCACCACCACGCCGACGAGCGCCAGCAGCACGCCTGTGGCGACGATGCCACCGAGCGCCACCGACTGCCCGCCGGACGCCGTCGCCGCCCCGATCGGCACGATGAACGCGAAGCTGGACCCGAGATAGCTCGGCAGCTTGTTCCCCGTGATCAGCAGGAAGGCGATGGTGCCGATCGCCGAGAAGAACAGCGTGGTCGCCGGGTCGAACTTCGTGATGACCGGCACCAGGAACGTGGCGCCGAACATCGCGACGATGTGCTGCAGACCGATCCCGATGGTGCGCGGCCAGCTCAGCCGCTCGTCGGGGGCGACCACCTCACCGGGGGTGATGCGGGCGCCGTCGCCGTGCAGCTTCCAGCCGAGTCGCATGGTGTTGTCCTTGATCTCGCAACGGGGGTGTCGCGCGGATCTTAGCCGCAGGTACTGCGGTACTCACCGATCAGCTGGTCCGGGACGGGGGGCGGGCAGAGGAACTGCGTGTACCGCTCGTCGTCGTCCACGTAACGCTTGAGCCAGGACAGGCTGTACCTGGCGATGGTCGTGCTGTCGGTAGTTGGCACGGAGTGTGAAGCGTCACGCAGCTCCAGGTACGCCTTGTCGCCGTCCGCCGGCAGCGACTCGTAGAACCGTTCGGAGTGCGACCGCACCGGCGCGATGTTGTCGTCCTCGGCGCCGATGATCAGGGTCGGCGTGGTGACCTCGGGGAAGGACTTGTCGGTGTTCCACGGCGCCAGCGGGATCGCCGCCTGCAGCGCCGGGTAGTCCTTGGCGGCCTCCAGGCTGCCACCTCCACCCATCGAGTGGCCCATCACGGCGAGCCGGCCGGGGTCGATCCGGTCCGCGAGCTCGGTGCGCTGCAGGTGGTCCAGCGCGGCGAGCAGCTGGTCACCGCGTCGGTCGGGCGAGTCGGACAGGCGGAGCGTGTCGATCGTGATCACCACAAAACCCTGCGACGCGAGGCGCGGACCCAGCCAGGCGACCGCGGCCTGCGAGGACCGGTAGCCCGGCGACACCGCCACCGCGCCGAAGGTGCCCTCGGAGGTGTCGACGGGGTAGTACACCGTGCCGCCGCCGAAACCCTCGGCGGCGGCACGCGTGACGACTGCTGTCCCGATCTCGAAGGCGCCCCGGGCCGTCTCGATGCTCTCCACTGTCGGGTCGGGTCCGCGCTGATAGCTGTCGTCGGCGACGGCGGAGGGCACTGCTACGAGGGTTCCTGCGACGAGCGTGGTCGCCGCGAGAGCGGCTCGGACGGCACGAGAAAAGCTCTGCATTGAGTTCTCCGATGTGTGTCGCGGCAAGCACGGCCGAGACGACCATAAGAAGAAACTCTCCGCCCGGCCTGCGCTAGCCGTAATTTCGGACCAGAGGCGGACGGTGCACGTCAGCCCAGCTGCGGGCGCACCTCGCGCGCGATCAGGTCGAGGTGGTCCAGGTCGGCCAGGTCCATGATCTGCAGGTAGACGCGCTGGATCCCCGCGGCCTCCAGCGCCTTGAGCCGGTCCACGACCTCGGTGACCGTCCCGGCGATGCCGTGCTCGCGCAGCTCAGCGGGCTCGCGGCCGATCGCCGCCGCACGCTTGGTGAACTCGGCCTCGTCCTGGCCGACGACGGCGACCAGCGCGACGGACTGGACCAGCGACCCGGGCGCGCGCCCGGCGTCGGCCAGTGCCTTGTTGATGACCTCGATGCGCGGGCCGACCGCGTCGATCTCCGGGAACGCCTGGTTGTACTCGTCGCCGTACCGCGCCGCGAGGGCGGGCGTCCGGCGCGGGCCGCCGCCACCGATGAGCACGGGGATCCTGGACTGCAGGGGCTTCGGCAGGGCCGGCGAGTCGACGATCTCGTAGTGCTCGCCGGAGAACGAGAACTTCTCGCCCACCGGGGTGCCCCACAGACCGGTGATGACCGCGAGCTGCTCCTCGAGGATGTCGAACCGCTTGTCCGGGAACGGGATGCCGTACGCGCTGTGCTCGGCCCCGAACCAGCCGGTGCCGAGGCCGAGCTCCACGCGGCCGCCGGACATCTGGTCCACCTGCGCCACCTGGATGGCGAGGACGCCGGGGTGGCGGAACGTCGCCGAGGACACCAGCGTGCCGAGCCGCACGGTGGACGTGTCGCGGGCGAGACCCGCGAGCGTGATCCAGGAGTCGGTGGGGCCGGGCAGGCCGTCGCCGTCACCCATGGCGAGGTAGTGGTCAGACCGGAAGAACGCGCTGAACCCGAGGCGCTCGGTCGCCTGGGCGACAGCAAGCTGGTCGTCGTACGTCGCACCCTGCTGGGGCTCGGTGAAGATACGCAGGTCAAGAGTCATGGCCTCAACGATGCCACGCCCCACCGACATCGGCCGCGAGCGACCAAGGGGCTCAGTCGAAGGCGGGGTCCGTCGTGCGGGAGCGCTTGATCTCGTAGAAGTACGGGTACCGCGCGAGCGTCACGGAGGCGTCGAACAGGGCGGCCGCCTCCTCGCCGCGCGGGATGCGCGTGAGCACCGGGCCGAAGAACGCGACGCCGTCGACGTGGATCGTGGGCGTGCCGACGTCGTCGCCGACGGGCTTCATGCCGGCCTCGTGGGAGGCCGCGAGCGCCTCGTCGTAGTCGGTGGACGTCGCTGCCGCGACGAGGTCGGCGGGCAGGCCGGCCTCGGCGAGGGCCTCGACCGCCACCGCGTCGAAGTCCTTGTTCTGCTGGTTGTGGATCCGGGTGCCCGCGGCGGTGTAGAACGCGGAGAACGCCTCGGGGCCGTGGTCGGTCTGGACGGCCGCGGCGATGCGGCCGATGCCGCGGGACGTCTCGATGCGCGTCCGGTAGCTCTCCGGGATGTCCCTGTCCTTGTTCAGCAGGTACAGGCTCATCAGCTTGAAGGTCAGGTCGACGTCGCGGAGCTGCGCCACCTCGAGGGCCCAGCGCGACGTGATCCAGGCGAAGGGGCACATGGGGTCGACGTAGACGTCGACGACGGGCTTGGCAGCGATCTCGGTCACGCGCAGCAGACTACGCTCACTGCGTGACCGGGATCCGTTGGGCGAGTCTCGCCACCGTCGTCGGCGGTGGGGTGATCTTTCTGGTGTGCCTTGTCGGAGTTGTACTGGGTCATCCGTGGTCGGCGGTACCCGGTGGCCTCGGCCTCCTTATGGCCGTGCGCGAGGTGCGCTACCTGCACAGACTCCGGTCCGGCAAGATCTCGAACCCGGAAAACTAGCGCCTTGACCACCACGTATCGCTCAAGGATTTTTCCCGCGCCCCGAGGGGTACGCGGTAGCCTGCCTGGCATGACCGCCGTCCGTACCCACACGCATGCGCAGGCAGTAGACGTCGCGGTGGACCTGTTCACCCGGCAGGGGTACGAGGGGACCACCGTCGAGGAGATCGCCGACGCCGCAAAGGTCAGCCGGGCCACGTTCTTCCGCCGGTACCGCTCGAAGGAGGACGTGGTCTTCGCCGACCACGAGCTCCTGCTCGAGGAGGTGGTGGTGATGCTGGCCGCCACCCGCCCCGACGCCCGCACCAGCGAGGAGTCCGGGCACGACCTCGGCCGCGCCTGGGACCCCGACATCGACCCATACCTTGAGGTGTGCCGCGCGGCACGCATGGTGTTCGACCACCACGTGGGCCAGCGCGAGACGTCGCTCGCCCGGTACGCCCTGCTGCAGCAGGTCCCTGCCCTGCGCGACCGCGAGCTCATCACCACGCACCGCTACGAGCGGGCGTTCACGCACTACCTGCGCGACACGCTGCCGCCGGAGCGGTCGACGTCCACGGCGTCGATAGCGTTCGCGGCGTCCGTCGTCGCGGTGCACAACGCGATACTGCGGCGCTGGCTGCGCACGCCGTCGCTCGAGCTGCGGCCCGAGCTCGAGGAGGCGTTCGCCGACCTGCGGCGGGCCGCCGTCCTCGGCGCCGCGGGCCACGCTCCGGCGGGCGGCGGCGGCGCGCCGTCGGGCCGCCGTGTGGTCGTGACCGTCGTCTCGGGGGGTGCCGGGCCGGACGAGGTGGCTCGCGCGGTCCGGGAAGCCCTGGCCTAGCCCGCTCGCGCCGGATCTTCCGCGCGGGAATGGGGTCGTGGCATCCTGTGTTCCGCTAGCAGCAGTGAAGTAGCTCAAAGTGCAGCAGATGCACACGTGCTCCGGGGTCGGTGAAATTCCGAGCCGGCGGTGACAGTCCGCGACCCGCGTCGCTCCTTCGGGAGAGGCTCGGTTGACCTGGTGAAACTCCGGGACCGACGGTTAAAGTCCGGATGGGAGGAAGCACGTGCGGCGCGCGCCGCCACCCCTCGGGGTGCCGTCTCGCGCCGTCGTCGGTGTCCTTGTGGCGCGCCGACCCTCACCCCGGAGTCCCCGTGTGCGGACCTTCGGAGAGGGAAGAGACATGGACTGGTTCCGCGCCGCCTACGATGCGACGTTCCTGGTCGCCGACCAGCAGATCTACTGGCGCGAGGTGATCGGCAACCTGTTCGGCCTGGCGTCGGCGCTCGGCGGCCTGCGCCGCAAGGTGTGGGCCTGGCCGGTGGGCATCGTGGGCAACATCCTGCTCTTCACGGTGTTCATGGGTTCCTGGTTCGGCGACGCGACGCGAGCGGACATGCTGGGCCAGGCCGGCCGGCAGATCATGTTCATCGCCGTGTCGATCTACGGCTGGTACCGCTGGCGCCAGACCCAGCGACTGGGCGGCGTCGGCACGGTGGCGGTGCACCCCCGCTGGGCCTCCTGGCAGGCCCGCGTGGGCCTGGTGACCGGCATGTTCGCCGGCACGCTGCTCCTCACCCCGCTCTTCCGCACCCTCGGCTCGTACGAGCCGGTCTGGGCCGACGCCTGGATCTTCATGGGCTCCGTGCTCGCGACCTACGGCATGGCCAAGGGCTGGGTCGAGTTCTGGCTGGTCTGGGTGGCCGTCGACCTGGTCGGCGTCCCGCTGCTGTTCTCCGCCGGGTACTGGGCGACCGCCCTGATGTACCTCGTCTACGGCCTGTTCACGCTGTTCGGGTTCTTCGCGTGGTGGCGCATCAGCCGCCGTGAGAGCGCGGAGCCGGACGAGCCAGCGGTCGCCACCGCCTGAGGGCGTAGCGTCGGGCTCCGTGACCTCACGGGACCGCACGGCCAGGATCGGGATCGTCGGCTCGGGCTTCCGGGCCCGGACCATGCTGCGGGTGCTGCATGCGCTGCCCGACCACTTCGAGGTGGTCGGCATTGCCACCCGCAACGCGGCGGACCGCGCGGAGCTGGCGGCCCGCGGCCTTTCCGCCGCGGGCCTGCCCGGGCTTCCCGCGCCCGCCTACGCCTCGGTGCCCGAGCTGCTCGCCGGCGGCCGGCCCGACGTCGTCCTGCTGACCCTGCCGGCGGGCGCCGCCCAGCCGGTGATCCGCGACCTCGCCGCCGCGGGCGTCCCCGTCCTGACGGAGACACCCGCGGCGGGCACGGTCGAGGAGCTGACGGCGCTGCAGCGACTCGTGGACGACGGCGCCTGCGTGCACGTCGCCGAGCAGTACCGCCTGGAGCCGCTGGTCGGGGCGCAGCTCGCGGTCGCCGGCTCGGGGCTGCTGGGGCCGGTGACTGACGCGCACGTCGCCGTGGCGCACGACTACCACGGCGTCAGCGTGCTGCGCCGGGCCCTGGGCGTCACGTTCGAGGACGCGACGATCACGGCCCGGCGCGATGCGCGCCGCGTGCTGCCGAGCCCCAGCCGCGCGGGCGATCCCGAGGACCTGGACCTCGTCGACACGGTGCACGCGACCGCATGGCTGGACTTCGACGGCAGGCTCGGCACCTACGAGTTCGACGACGTCCAGTACCGCTCCTGGGTCCGCTCCCCCGCGTTGCTGGTCCGCGGTGAGCGCGGCGAGCTGCGCGACGACGTCGTGCGGCACGTCGGCGCCGACGGGCTCCCCCGGCGCTCCACGCTGGAGCGGGTGGCCGCGGGCGGGGCTGGCAGCCACGAGGGCCTGTTCCTGCGCGGCTACACGCTCGACGGCGACTGGCTGTACCGCAACGCCTTCCGCCCGGCCCGCCTGCCGGACGACGAGCTGTCGATCGCGCGCATCGTCGCCGACATGGCTGACCACGTCCTGCTCGGGGCGCCGTCGCCGTACTCGGTGGCCGAGGCCGCGCAGGACCAGTACCTCCAGCTCGAGGTGCGGCGCGCGGCGGCGTCGGGCGAACGAGTGCGGACCCAGCCGCAGCCGTGGGCCGACGGGCGGGCCTGCCGCCATGCCGACCAGGCCCAGATGTGAGACCTAGTATCGTTTGACCTGAGATCCAGTACCGGAGCACCATGGAACCATGACTCAGACCCCAGGTGTGACGGCGCCCGACTACGACGTCTCGCAACCGCTCGACATCGACTTCGCCGGCGCCTTCGCCGACGTGACGGAGGAGGAGCGGGCACACCAGCTCGCCGTCCGCCAGTTCGTGCAGGACGAGGTCCTGCCGGTCATCGACGGGTACTGGGAGCGGTACGAGGTCCCGCTGGACCTGGTCAAGCGCATGGCCGAGCTGGACTTCCTGCGCGACGGCGTGGACGTGCCCGGCTACCCGAAGATCTCCAAGATGGCCGAGGGCCTGGCCGCGATGGAGATGTCGCGCGGCGACGGCTCGGTCTCCACCATCTGCGGTGTGCAGGGCGGCCTCGCGCTGCGCTCGATAGTGATGCTCGGCTCCGACGAGCAGATCGAGAAGTACGCGGGCCCCATGGCCCGCGGCGAGATCCTGGGCGCCTTCGCGCTGACCGAGCCCACGCACGGCTCGGACTCGGTGGGTCTGGAGACGTCGGCAGTGCCAGAGACGCGGGACGGCGTAGAGGGCTACGTCATCAACGGCGAGAAGAAGTGGATCGGTCTGGGCTCGATCGGCGACATCTCTGTCGTGTGGGCGCGTGGCGAGGACGGCCAGGTGCACGGCTACATCGTGCCGCAGGACGCCCCCGGGTACGAGGCGACGACCATCGAGGGCAAGGTCTCGCTGCGCGCCATCCACCAGGCGCACATCGTGCTGAACGACGTGTTCGTCCCGGCCGGGAACCTCCTGCCCAAGGCCCGCACCTTCAAGGACACCGGGCGCGTGCTGTTCGCGACCCGCCTCGGCGTCGCCTGGCAGGCAGTCGGCCAGGCCGTCGCGTGCTACGAGTCGGCAGTGGCCTACTCGAAGCAGCGCACGCAGTTCGGCCGCCCGCTGGCCGCGAGCCAGATGGTGCAGGAGCGCCTCACCAAGATGCTGTCGATCCTCACGCAGATCCAGCTGCTCGTGAAGCAGATGACGCGGCTCGACGAGGCCGAGCAGCTCACGGGCCCGCAGGCCTCGCTCGCCAAGTACACCTGCACGCGCGGCGCCCGCGAGATCGCGGCCATCGCCCGCGACCTGCTCGGCGGCAACGGCATCCTGCTGGAGAACCGCGTGGCCCGGCACTTCACCGACATCGAGGCCCTGCACACCTACGAGGGCACCGAGAGCGTGCAGGCACTGATCATCGGCCGCGAGATCACGGGCACCAGCGCGTTCGCCTGATCGCTCCGCCAACGGGCCGGGGGTAGGGGAAACCCCACCCTCGTGCCGTGGGGCGGCAGCATGTCGCGGCGCCGCGCGTCGGCCTAGTGTCATGCACATGACCAGCGATGACGGCCCGACGCCGCCCCAGCCCCGCACCCTCGAGGACCGCGTCGCGCCCGCACTCGTCTCGGCCCCCGCGTTCTTCCGGGCGCCGTACGACGCAGCCACCTGGCGAGCCTTCGCCGCCCTCGCCGTCGGCTCGCTCTGGCACCTGACGGGCGGGCTGGTCCTGTGGGTCCTCGTCGTGGTGTCCGCCGGCCTCGTCCCGGCGCTCGGCGTCGGGTTGCCGCTCCTCGCCGCCTCCCTGATCGGCGCACGGTGGTTCGGCGGCGTCGAGCGCGCCCGCATCGCCATCCAGACGGGGATCACGATCCCCGCCCCGCCGCCGCTCCGGGTTCCCGCCCGGCGCAGGCTCGGGTCGACGCTGTGGGCGCCGGTCCGCGACAACCGGGCGTGGGCCGCCACCCTCTACTCCTTCCTCGCGATGCTGGTCGGCTCCTTCCTCTTCTCGGTCGCCGCGGCGCTGGTCGGCGGGGCCGCCGCCGCGCTCGTGTTCGTGGCACTCGGCAGGGACAGCGCCCTCGCGGACTGGTCTGGCCTGTCGTGGCCCGCAGCGGTCGTCGGTGCGCTCTCCGGCGCCGTCCTGCTCGTGTGGGCCGCTGCCGCCCTCGCGCAGTACGGGTCGTACCTCGTCCTGCGCCTCGCGACGTTCCTGCTCGGACCGTCCGCCGCGGACATCGCCCACGCCCGCGCCGCCGCCGCCGAGCAGGAGACGCGCCTCGCCGAGGCGTCCGCACACACCGCCAGGGAACGGGCGGTGGTCCTCACCGAGTCGCGCACCGCGGTCGTCTCGGCGGCCGACACCGAACGCCGTCGCATCGAACGCGACCTGCACGACGGCGCCCAGCAGCGGCTCGTCGCCCTCGGCGTCGAGCTCGGTGTGGCCCGCCGGCTGGCCGACAAGAATCCTGAGCACGCGGTAGCGGCCCTGGAGCTCGCGCACCGCGAGATCAAGGAGACGCTCGCCGAGCTGCGCGACCTGGTGCGCGGCATCCACCCCGCGGTCCTCTCCGACCGCGGGCTCGACGCCGCGCTCTCCGCCCTCGCGGGGCGCAGCCCGGTGCCCGTACGCGTCGAGGTCACCGGTGACCTGTCGCCCGCGAGCGCCGCCGCGCAGGCCGCCGCCTACTTCGTGGTCGCCGAGGCCCTGACCAACGTCGCCAAGCACGCGGGCGCGGACTCCGTCCGGGTAGTAGCGGTCCTCGTGCCCGACGACGACCCGGTGCGCCTGCGCATCACCGTGCACGACGACGGCCGCGGCGGCGCCGAGCTGTCCCACGGCAGCGGCCTCGAAGGCCTGCGTGGCCGTGTCCTGGCCCTCGACGGCACGTTCGAGCTCGACAGCCCGCCCGGTGCGGGCACCCGCCTGACCGTGGAGGTCCCGTGCGCATCGTGATCGCTGAGGACTCCGTCCTCCTCCTGGACGGCCTCACCCGGCTGCTCGCCGCCGAGGGGCACACCGTGACGGGGCACGGCACGGCGGACGCGCTCGTCCGCGCGCTCTCCACGCCCGACGTCGAGCTGCCGGACCTGATCGTCACCGACGTCCGGATGCCGCCGTCGCACACCGACGAGGGGCTGCGCGCCGCCGTGCACCTGCGCAGCCTGCACCCTGATCTGCCGGTCCTCGTGCTGTCGCAGTACGTGGAGCAGAGCTACGCGACGGAGCTGTTCGCGCGTGGTGCCCGCGGCCTGGGGTACGTGCTCAAGGACCGCGTCGCCGACGTCGACGAGTTCCTCGACGCGGTAGCCCGGGTGTCCGGCGGCGGCACCGTCGTCGACCCCGAGGTGGTCACGCAGATCATCGCGCGGCACCCCGGATCCGACCTCGACGTACTGACCCGGCGGGAGCGCGAGGTGCTCGCGCTCATGGCCGAGGGCCGCTCCAACGCCGCCATCGCGGACCGCCTCGTCGTGGGGCTGGCCGCGGTGGAGAAGCACGTCACCAACATCCTGAACAAGCTCGGCCTCCCGCCGGCCCCCGACGACCACCGCCGTGTGCTCGCCGTGCTGCGCTGGCTCGACCAGAACGGATCCCGCTCATGAACCAGCCATATCCCCAGGACGCCCCGGTCCTCGCCGACGCACCGGAGCCGCCGCAGCGCGGCGCCACCGGCCGCGTCCTGTCGGCCGCAGGCATCGCTCTCGCCCTCGCCGCGATCGTCCTGGGCGCACTGTTCCTGACCGACCTGATGATGTCGGAGACCCGCACCACCCACCAGTCCTACGACGCCGTGGACACCGTCGAGCTCGTGGCCGACGGCGACGTCACCGTCACCGCCGCCGAGGGCGACATCGAGGTCGACGTCATAGCCCACAGCGGCCTGCGGGAGCCCACGTACTCGACCGACGAGTCCGCGAGCCGGCTCGAGCTCACGCACCGGTGCGGCTGGTTCATCGCCCTGCCGCGCTGCTCGGGCGAGCTCGACGTCGAGCTGCCTGCCGGCACCGAGGTAGTGATCCGCACGGAGAACGGTGACATCGTGGCGACCGGCCTGGCCGGTGACCTGTCCCTGGACACGAGCAACGGCGACGTCGAGGCCACCGGGCTCACCGGCCCGCTGAACGCCCGTTCAAGCAACGGCGACATCGACGTCAGCGACTCCCAGGCCGACGTGGACGCCTCGACGTCGAACGGCGAGATCTCGGTCGCCGACATCGACGGCACGGTCACCACCGACAGCAGCAACGGCGAGATCACGATCAGCTCGGTGACCGGCGACGCCTCCGCGGACACCAGCAACGGTTCGGTGGAGATCTCAGCGGTCGACGGCGACGTCTACGGCGTGTCCAGCAACGGCGAGGTCACGGTCGTCGGCGACGGCGAGCCCGTAGCCCTGACGATCGACACGTCGAACGGCGACCAGATCATCGAAGGATCCACCGACCCCGACGCCGAGCGCACGGTCGAGATCCGCAGCTCCAACGGCGACGTGGCCTACCTCGACAGGTAGCCGCGGACAGGTCGGTCATCCAGCACGTGCAAGGATGTGGCCGTGCCGAGCGCGTCAGACATTTCGCCAACGCCCAAGGCCGTGGGCAAGGACGTCCTGCGGTCCGCCAACCATGTGCTCACCTCGTGGCCGGCCCTGTGGATCGGCTTCGTGCTGGCCCACGCCTGGATCATCCTGCAGGCCTGGGTCTTCGAACCGCAGATCCTCGGCGACGTGGGCCTGTACGAGTGGTGGGTCCGCAACGGGATGAGTACCGGGTCGTGGCCGGTCTTCGACTACGACTGGGTCTATCCGCTCGGCGCTCTCGCGCCCATGGTGGTCCCCGCACTGCTGACCGAGTCCACGCAGGGCTACGACTGGGTGTGGATGGGCCTCGTCACCGTCGCGAACGCCGGCGCGGTGCTGGTGCTCGGCCGGGCACGCCCGCGCGGAAGGGTCGCCGTCTGGTTCTGGCTCGCCTTCCTCATGGCGCTCGGGCCGATCTGGATCGGCAGGCTCGACGGCCTGCTCGCCCCGATCATCCTCGTGGCGCTGCTCGTCGCGGCCAAGCGTCCGGCGCTCGCGATGGCGCTGGCCACCATCGGCGCCTGGATCAAGATCGCCCCGGGTGCGGTGGCCCTCGCGCTGGCCGCGACGGCGTCGGGCGCCAAGGGGCTCCTCCGGAACGTGGTGCTGCCGGGCGCCGCTGTGTGCGCGGTGGTCGCCGGTGTCGCCGTAGCGGGTGGCGGGCAGGACAACGTGCTCGACGTGTTCGGGGAGCAGGGCGAGCGCCAGCTGCAGGTCGAGGCGGTCGGCGCGACCCCGTTCACGGTGGCACGGCTCTGGGACCCCTCGATCCGGGTCGAGTACGACAACGTCATCTACACGTACGAGGTGCAGGGCGCCCAGGCCGACGCGGTCGCGCAGGCGCTCGACCTCGCGCTCCCCGTCGCCGCGCTGCTGATCGCGGCGCTCGTCTGGTGGGCGGCACGACGCCGGCCCGACCGCGTCGGCGACGTGCTGCTGATCGGTGCCACCGCGGAGCTGCTGGCCCTCATCGTCTTCAACAAGGTGGGTTCCCCGCAGTTCATCGCGTGGATCGGGCCGCCCATCGCCGCGGCGATCGCGCTCGGTACCCGCAGCCAGGGCACCCGCCGCACCTGGTTCCTGCCCGCTCTCGGCACCATCGTGGTCGCCCGGCTCACCATGGAGATCTACCCGCTCCAGTACGGCGAGTTCCTGGGCGGATTCCCGCTGGCCACGAGCATCGGAGCCCTGCGCAACGTGCTCCTCGTCGCCCTGATGATCGGGGCGATCATCCGGCTGGTTCAGGTCGCCTGGTCGCGTCGGGCGGTCTCCAGAACGGGTTAAGGGGTCGGTCAAGGGGTTCGCCGTGCCAGTTGCGTGATGGCTCGGCTACGGTCGGGAACGTGACATCGTGTGTAGCGGTTACCGTCTCGACGCCACCCGTTCCTCGGATCGCCGCACTGCAGACTCCGTCCGGACACCGGCGACCGGCAGGTTCGTAACGTGCGAGTAGCCATCGTTGCGGAGAGTTTTCTCCCGCAGGTCAACGGGGTCACGAATTCCGTCCTGCGGGTTCTCGAGCACCTGCATGAGCGGGGGGACCAGGCAATGGTCCTCGCGCCCGATGCGGACGCCTCGATCGGTCATGTCCCTCCCTTCGTCAGCGGCGCCCCGGTCGTCGAGCTCGGCTCCATCGGCTTTCCCGGGTACCCCGACGTGCGGCTCGTGGTCGGCAAGAAGTGGCGCACCGAGCGCACGCTGGCGACCTTCGCGCCCGACGTCGTCCACCTCGCGTCACCGTTCATCCTCGGGTGGCGCGGCATCCTGGCCGCCGAGCGTCTGCGGCTGCCGAGCGTCGCCGTCTATCAGACCGAGGTGCCCGGTTATGCGGCGCGCTATGGGCTGGGTGGCTTCGAGCCGCTGCTGTGGAAGCGGGTGAAGGACATCCACGACCGCGCGACGATGACGCTCGCGCCGTCCACCGCGACCATGCGGCAGCTCGAGGAGCACGGCATCCCCAACCTGCGGCTCTGGGGCCGCGGGGTCGACACGGAGGTGTTCCACCCGCGGTTCCGGGACGAGGCGTGGCGCCGCAAGATCGGCGCCGGACGCGACATCCTCGTGGGCTACGTGGGCAGGCTCGCCGCCGAGAAGCAGGTCGAGGCGCTGCGTGTGGTGCAGAACCTGCCTGGCGTGCGGCTCGTGATAGTCGGCGACGGGCCCGAGCGGGAGCACCTGCAGCAGGTTCTCCCGGAGGCCCACTTCACGGGCCTGCTGCGCGGGGCCGAGCTGTCGCGGGCGATGGCCAGCCTCGACGTGTTCGTGCACCCGGGCGAGCTCGAGACCTTCGGCCAGACGCTGCAGGAGGCGCACGCCAGCGGGGTTCCGGTGGTGGCACCCGCCGCCGGCGGCCCGCTGGACATCGTGCGGCACTCCCACGACGGCTGGCTGTACCCTCCAGGTGACCACGAGACGCTCCGCGCCCGCGTCGTCGACCTGGTGGGCGACGAACGCAAGCGGCGCGCCTTCGGCACCTCCGCTCGCGAACGCGCCGAGGGCCGCACGTGGCACGACATCTGCTCCGAGCTCATGGGCCACTACGAGGACGCGGTCCGGGTGCACGCGAGAGCCGGCTCAGCGGAGGTCTGACTTGCGAATCGTCCACGTCGCGAACTTCTACAGCCCCCGTTCCGGGGGTATCCGAACCGCTATGCACGCCATGGCCGGGCAGTACCTGTCCCGGGGGCACGAACCTGTGCTCGTCGTGCCGGGCAAGCGGGACGGGGTATCGCTCGTGGACGGCATCCGGGTGGTCACCCTCGCCGCACCGCGCGTGCCGTTCTCCGGCGGCTACCGCGCGGTGGTGCAGCCGGGCAAGATGCGGGGGCTGCTCGAGACCCTCGCGCCCGACCGGCTCGAGGTGAGCGACCGCACCACCCTCGCGGGGCTGGGCGACTGGGCCCGTGAGGCCGGGATCCCGTCGCTGATGATGCTGCACGAGCGGGTCGACGGGGTGCTGCGCTCCTGGATCCCCGGTGCCGCGGCAGGCGGTCGGGCGGCCACGCTGGGTGCGGCCGCGGCGCCGGTCCTGGCCGACCGGTACAACCTCGCCACGCTCACCCGGTTCGACCTCCTGGTGGCCACCACCCACTTCGCGGCCGGCGAGGTGGAACGCCTGGCCGACCGCAACCGGTCCGCCGCGCTCCCGCCGCTCTACCGGGTACCCCTCGGCGTCGACCTGGAACGGTTCCGGCCCGACCGGTACTCCGACGAGGCCCGCGCGCTGTACGCACCGCCCGGCACCGCGCTCATCGTGCTCGCGAGCCGCCAGTCCGCGGAGAAGCGCCCGGACCTCGCGATCGACGCCGCCGCGCAGCTCGTGCGGGACGGCCGGCCCGTGCGGCTCGTCGTCGCGGGCGCCGGTCCGCTCCTGCCGAAGATGCGTCGCCGGGCCGAGGCCGCGGGGCTGCCGCACCGGTTCCTGTCGTTCGTCCCGGACCGCGACCGGCTCGCAACATTGCTGACCTGCGCCGACGTCGTCATCGCCCCCGGGCCGATCGAGACGTTCGGGCTCGCGGCGCTCGAGGCGCTGGCGTCCGGGACGCCGGTCGTCTGCAGCTCGTCGAGCGCCCTGCCCGAGGTGGTCGGTACTGCCGGTGCCGCCGCACCGCCGGACGCCGCCGCGCTCGCCCTCGCGCTGCACGAGGTGCTGGACCGCGACGTGCCCGGACGCCGCAAGGCCGCCCGAGCGCGCGCGGAGCTGTTCCCGTGGAGTGCAACCGGCGACGCGATGCTCGAGCTGCACTCCCGCAGGGCTTTCGACCTGAAGCCTGACCCCGTGCTCCCCGAGCTGGCCCGCCTGGAGCCGTCCCAGCACCAGGTGTGAGAACGGGGTCGTGCACGCGACGTCGCCCGTCGCGGACACAACCCCGTTCTCGCCCGAGGGCCTCAGGCCGCAGGTGTCCCGTTCCGCGGCCGCATCGCGTCGATGATCCGGGTCCAGTTGTCGCCCCCGTGACCGTTGTCGCGGACCCAGGTGTAGTACGCCTGGACGGCCGCCGGGAGGGCCGTGTCGACGCCGACCGCCTCGCTCGCGGCGACCACGTGGTCCGCCGTCGCGCCCATCATGGTGGCCGTGCTCAGGTCGCCGGGGTGCTCGCCGGCGTCGATCTGCGCGCCGGGGCTGCCGCCGACCGCGAGCATCTCCCCGACCCCGACCAGCGTGAGCATCAGCTCCTCCATCGCCGCCGAGGCGGTGACCCCGCTCGACTCCAGCAGCGCCGTGGCGTGCATGAGCGACGCGAGAGAGGTCAGGAACACGTCGAGGTTGGCCAGGTACATGAGCTGCGCCAGCCCCAGGTCCTCCCCGAGATAACGCGGCCTGCCGATCGTCGCGAGCGCCTCCCGGTGGGCCTCCATGAGGTCGCTCGGGCCGCTGTAGTAGACGTATGCCGCCTCGGTGCCGACCATCGGTGCCGGCGTCATGACACCGCCGGTCAGGAAGCGCGCACCGTGCTCCTCGGCCCATGCGGCACCCTCGCGGGTGCGGTCCGGCGAGTCGGAGCTGAGGTTCACGATCGTGCGGCCCGCGAGCGCCTCCGTCGCGGGTCCCAGGATGTCGTGCATCGCCTGGTAGTCGGTGAGGCTCAGGATGACGAGCTTGCTCGCCGCGAGGGCGTCGGCGGGTGTGGCGGCAAGGGTGGCGCCGGCCGCGACGACGTCGGCGGCGCGGCTCGGGGTCCGGTTCCAGACGGTGACCGGGTGCCCCGCGCGCAGCAGGGCGTGGACCATCGCCTGACCCATCGGGCCGAGGCCGATCAGGGTGACTGGTGCGTTCATCGGTGGGCCTCCGTGAGTTCGGTGCTGTCCGGGCTGCGGGTGTGGTCCGCGCCGTCGGTGCGGTCGGCCCGGAGGCTCTCGTAGATCCTGGCGAAGGCCTCGGCGCCGTGGCCCTGGGCGATCTGCTTGCTGATCAGCTCCTGTACCGCGGCGATGGGTGTCGGTTCGACGCCCTGCTCCTCGCTCGCGCGCACTATGTGGCTGAGGTCGGAGAAGTCCAGGCTCTGCTGACCGGCGACGGTGTAGTCGCCGCCGTCGATCACGCGGGCGTCGGAGGCGAAGCCGAACGTCATCGCGCTGAGGAACGGCGTCGCGCGCGCCGCGAAGTCCGTGGCGCTCATGCCCGCGGAACCGGCCATCGCGGCGCCGTGGAGGAACCCGGCGAACATCGTGTACATGCCAGAGAGCAGCGCCAGGTCGAACAGCGAGGCCAGGCCGGCATCCTCGCCGTCGTAGGTGCTCGTCGCCCACCGGTCGATCACCGGCCGGACGGCGTCGAAGACCTCGCGGCTGCCGCTGTACAGGATCGATGCCTCCGGGGCACCGATCATGTGCGGGGTCGCCATGATCGCGCCGTCGAGGTACTCGACGCCGTGCCCGGCCGCCCAGGTGGCCAGCTCGCGTGCCTCGTTCGGCGTCGTGGTCGTCAGGTTCACCAGCGTGCGCCCCCGCAGCTCGGCGACGACCGGGTCGAGGGTCTCGTGCACCGAAGCGTGGTCGAACAGGCAGGCGATGATCAGCTCGTTGGCCGTGACGGCCGCACTGATCGCCGACGCCGCCTCGGCGCCCCGCGCGCTCAGGCCGACGACGCGGGCGGGGGTGCGGTTCCAGACGGTCACGGCGTGGCCGGCGTCGAGCAGGGTGGTGGCGAGAGCGCTGCCCATCGCGCCCAGGCCCAGCACCGTGACGCCGGTGCCTTGAGGTTCGGTCATCAAAGATCTCCTCGGTAGGTCGGTACGCGACCATGCTCGGCGAGGGACGTACGATCGTGGAAGTACCCACTAATTACTGGGGTACTTACCAATTGGTGCGTACCCGGTCCCACACCCTCACGAGGAGCGCCCGATGGCGAAGTCACCGCGTAACGGCCCCTACATCTGCGGCATCGACGCCGGGCTCGACGTCGTCAGCGGCAAGTGGAAGGGCCTGATCCTCTGGGAGCTCGACGAGCACGGCGTGCGCCGGTTCGCCGAGCTGCGGCGCGGCCTGCCCGGCGTCAGCGAGAAGATGCTCACGCAGCACCTGCGCGAGATGGAGGCAGACGGACTCGTCCGCCGTCAGGTCTACGCGGAGGTGCCGCCGCGCGTCGAGTACTCCCTCACCGAGCACGGCCGGACGCTCAACGCCGCCCTCGCCCCGCTCGGAGCCTGGGGTGTCGAGCGGCTCCGGCGGGAGCGGTCGGACCTGGTCGAGCACGCTGACGCCGCGGCGCTGCCGCGGCCGTGACGATCGGGCGGCGGTGACCTCGCGCGTCTGAGCGTCTCGGCCTCGACCCGCGTGACGTCTTCCTAGTCGTCGAGAAGCTGTCGGACGTGGTCCACGGCCGGGTCGGTCAGCCAGTCGTCAAGGGTCTTGAGACCTGGGTGAAGCCGCCGGAGCTCGGCGAGGTCTGCTTGCCAGGTGTTCCCGTCCTCCCACAGCTGCCAGGTCTGTGCGATCTCGGCGCCGAACGCCTCCGCCTCCGCCAGCTCGATCCGCCGGTATCGGACCGGACGACCGATCGCGCCGCTGATCGCCGCAGCCGCCTCCTCTGGCGTCGGCTCGTCGCCGGCCAGCTCCAGCGCCCTACCGTCGTAGCGGTCCGGATCCCCGAAAGCCAGCGCCGCGAATACCGCGATGTCCTCGAGCGCGATGATCTGCATCGGCATCAGCGGGTGGAACAGGTGGCGGTGCACGCCGTCGCGGATGCCGTCAACCGGCGACCCGCGCAGCAGATAGTTCTCCATGAACCGCACGGGCCGCAGCACCGTCCAGCGCATGCCGCTGTCGCGGATGCGTTCCTCGATTCGCACCTTGCCGTCCGAGCCGGACAGCCCCGGCCCAGAGGCAGTCGCGATCGAGGTGAAGACGAAGTGCCGCACGCCTGCGGACGCCGCGGCGTCGACCAGTTCCCGCCCTCGCGAGTATTCGAGGTCGACATCCCAGCCTTGCGGCCCGAAGGCAGCAGGTGAGACGGCGAAGACGCCGTAGACGTCTGCCACTGCTCCCGCGAGTGTGTCGGGCGCGTCGAGGTCGCCGCGAACCAGGGTGGCGCCGTGCGAGGCAAGTTCTCGGGCCGATGCGGATTCCGGGTCGCGGACGAGCGCGCGCACCGGCCAGCCGTCGTCGAGGAGCCGCCGCGCCGTGGTGCCGCCCTGCTTGCCGGTGGCACCGGTGACCAGGATGGTCTTGTCGTGCTGAGTCATGGTGACCTTTCCGAGGTGACTAGAATCGGGTTGCTGAACCCGGTTGGCGAACGTACGTGCGCCAGGTACGGCCATCAAGCCCTTGGAATCGAGGTTTCGTCACGTGCCGAGCTCGACGACTGCCCCAGAGGCCTCGCGCGCCGACGCCCGCCGCAACCGGGCCAATGTCCTGGACGCGGCCCAGCGCGCCTTCGCACGGGAAGGTCTGTCGGTGTCGCTCGGCGAGATCGCCCGCCGGGCAGGGGTCGGTGCGGGCACGGTCTACCGGCACTTCCCCACCAAGGAGGCTCTGCTGGAGGCAGTCCTGTCACAGCGGGTCGAGCGCCTCGCACGCCTCGCTGCCGACCACAGCCGCGCCCCGGATCCCGGCACGGCCTTCGTCGACTTCGTCATCGAGGTGGTCACCTCGACCCCGGTGAACCGGGACTTCTGCGAACTGCTCGAGTCGAAGGACGGTTGGCCGCGCGCAGTGCTGCTGACCTCGGGCCAGCGGTTCGCCACGGCACTCGAGCAGCTGCTTGCCGCAGCGCAGCAAGCCGGCGCCGTCCGGCCGGACCTGGACGTCGCGGGCGTGCAGGCGCTCTTCACCGGTTGTGTCGCCATGCAGCGCCTGCAGTCCGACTCCAGGGAGCTGGCACCGATGACGGCACTCGTCATCGACGCGATGGTGGCCACCCCGACCGTGACGAAAGCCGAAGCGGCTGACAAGTTCCGTGATGAAAGACCCACCGCGGCCGAGCAACGTAACGCGAGCATCCCGGCCCCGGAACGGCCCGCATGCGAGGTCTGTGGCGAGCCGTTGATGCCCTCCGGGACAGGCCGTCCTGCCCGGTTCTGCAGCGCGGCGTGCCGCCAGAAGGCCTATCGTCGGCGCCTCCGGTCCGCAGCCTGATCCGCGGGCCGAGGCGACCGATCCCGCCGTCGGGCGGCGTTCACGCCAGCGGCAGCAGCCCGCGCTCGGTGAACACCTTCCTCGCGACGCCGACAGCGTTCAGTGCCCGCGGGAACCCGCAGTAGACGGAGCTGTGCAGGAAGACCTCGATGATCTGCTCCGGGGTGAGCCCGACGTTGAGCGACGCACCGACGTGCACCTCGAGCTGCGCCTCGCTGCCGCCGAGGGCGGTGAGGATCCCGAGGGTCACCAGCTGCCGCTGCTTGGGCTTCAGCCCGGGCCGGGCATAGATGTCCCCGTAACCCCACGCGACGATCTGGTGCCCGAGCTCGGGGGCGATGTCCGCCAGGGAGTCGATGACGTTGTGACCGGGGGCGTCATGGACGGAGTCGAGGACCCTCTTGCCGGACGCGAATCGTTCCGCACGCACCGCATCGTTCTTGGTCATCGTCCTTCTCTCTCTGAGCTGCCGGCACGGGTGACGTGGGCTCGATTGTTGATGCAGGAGCATGCGCCGGTGGGCGCGGCCCAAGTCCAGCCCATGACCAGGCCGTAGCGCAAGACATCTGCGCAGGTCAACAGTGCTTTCTTTCACCCGGTCGCCCGCAGGCGGCGTCGGGCCCGGGCTGCTGCTGTCCCCACGCGTGACAGTCGACCTACGCTTGCCGTGTGACCGCATACGTACCCTTTGCTCCGCTACCTCTCGATCAGGAGGACGTCCGGTACGAGCACGGTCCTGACTCGGCACGCAGGCCAGGCGTGCCGCACGGCTTCACCGTCGAGCTGCTCTGGGAGAGCGCGGCATACCCCGGGACCACGCGGAAGGTCTGGATCCATGTGCCCGCCGCCTACAACCCGGCCGAGCCCGCCGGGATCGCCGTCTTCCAGGACGGCTGGTGGTACCTCGACCCCGACGGCGAGGTCCGGGGCGGGATAGTCCTGGACAACCTCGTCCACAGCGGCGACATCCCCGTCACGATCGGCGTGTTCGTCGACCCGGGGGTCTTCGCGGACATCGAGGATCCCGTCCAGCGCAAGAACCGCAACGCCGAGTACGACGCCTTCAACGGCTGGTACGGCGCCTTCCTCCTCGAGGAGATCGTCCCGGAGGTCCGACGGCGGTTCGCGATCACCGACGACCCGGAACGCTGGACCATCGTCGGAGGCAGCAGCGGCGGGAACTGCGCCCTGACCGTGGCCTGGCACTACCCTGACCGGTTTCGGCGGGTCGCCGGCTTCCTGTCCAGCTTCTCGCAGCTGCCGGGCGGCAACAACTATCCGGCGCTGATCCACCTGATGCCCCGCAAGCCCCTCCGGATCTTCATGCAGGCCGGGCACCGGGACCTGCGCTGGAACCAGCCGGACCACAACTGGCTCGCGGAGAACCTACGGGTCGCCGCGGCCCTCGCGGAGGCCGACTACGACTTCCGGCTCGTGCTCGGCGACGGCGGGCACAACCCCAACCACACGGGGGTCCTGCTGCCGGACGCGCTGCGGTGGCTGGGGCGTCCGGCCGAGGCTGGTTGAGGCCGCCCGTCAGAAGCGGACGGTCACCAGCGTCTTGTCGTCGTGCGGCTTCGATCGCGGCCAGCGACGCCCGTCCAGGTCGACGGCTTCGGCGTCGTGGATGTCCTGGAGCACCCGCGCCTCGCCGTACCTGTGCGCGTCGTCTGCGAGACCTCGCCAGTCCACAGCCTGTGGATAACATTCCGGATCGACGCCGTCGCTGGCGAGCAGGAGTGCGGTGATGCCCGAGCGGCTCTCGGTGGCGGCGATCCCCTGGTGCCCGGCCTCGGGTTCCGCCCCGGCGATCCAGTAGCCACCGGGCTGGTTGCGGTGCTGGGCCTGCTCGGCCTGGAGTGCAAGGAGCAGCTCGCGGTGTCCGACGTCGTATCCGTGGCCGGCCGCCAGGCGCGTTCGGTAGGCGGCACGCTCGGGTGCGCCGACAGCGTCCAGGCGGTCGTCGGTGTGGACCGACTCGGTGCCGTCGGCACGAAGTACGACGACGTAGCTGTCGCCCAGCGCGTAGGTCTCCACGACGTCGTCCGACCAGCGCGCTATGGCGACGGTGCTGGTCGGGCTCGTGTCGGGAGTGAAGCCGTGCGCGTCCCGGACCACGCGGATCGCGTCGGCCACGGCGTCGGCGATCGGCCCGCGGCGGGGCATCGTCTCGCTGATGGCTTGGGCCAGCCGTTCCGCGTACCAGCCGGGATCATGGGAACGGTCACCGGCGACCGAGGTCGCGCCGTCGAATACCGCAGCGAACCCGTCGCCGACGACATAGCGGTCCTGGTTGTTCGAGGCTCCGGCGAGGGTCGCCGCCCGGATACTCGTGTGGTCGGCCGTCTCGGACATGGCTTGACCCTACGAGGCCAGGTAGTCCTGCACGGCCGGCGCGAAGCCGTGCGGCACGTAGCTGCTGAGCTCGCCGTGCGAGACCCATGCGATGTCCCGGAGCTCGTCGGTATCGGCGACGCGGGCGGTGCCGTCCTGCACGCGGCAGGCCACGTAGCCGATGAGCCGGCCGGTATCCGGGTGCACGCGCTCCCCCAGTGTCGCGACGGCCGCGACCACGAGGCCCGTCTCCTCCGCCGTCTCGCGCACGGCAGCCTGTGCGAAGGTCTCGCGATGTTCGACGGCGCCGGCCGGGAGCTGCCACGACAGCGAGCCTTCGGAGATCCGCCGCTGGACCAGCAGGAGGCGACCGTCCTGGACGATGACCGCTGCGGCGATGGCGGGTCCCTGGTCGGCGCTCGTACCGGTTGTCAAGGTTCCGACCTCAGGCGCTCAGCGGCGCGACCGTCAAGGTCCCCGCATCGGCGTCGAGCTCGCACTCAACCCCGAGCGGGACAGACACCGGATTCTCGAGGTGCCCGAGCGGCAGCCCGGCCAGGATGGGCACTCCGAGCGAGCCGAGCCGGTCGCGAAGTACGTCCAGGACCGTCCACTCGCGGTCCTCGTAGTCCTCGAATCCCTCCAGGGCGCCCACCGCGACACCTGAGATCCCGTCGAGAGCGCCGGACATCAGCAGCTGGGTCAGCGCCCGGTCGACCATCCCGAGGCCGACCTCCCGGTGGGTCTCCAGCAGCAGGACATGGCCCGCGAGGTCGTTGTCAACGACGCCGACACCGCGAGCCAGCATCTCCAGATTGCCGCCGAACAACGGCCCGGAAGCCGTGCCGCTGGTGGTGAGCTCGGCACCGAACCGGCCGCCGTCGCTCCGCACCGGTTCGCCACGCTCACCGACCAGCAGCCGCCGGACGGTCTCCGCGCGAGTCCCGGCGACGGCGCCATGGACCGACGGAACGCCGGCCAGGTGCCACACCTGGTGCAGCGCGGTGATGTCGCTGAACCCGATGACCGGCTTCGGGTCCGCGCGAAGGGCGCCCGTATCGACGTCGGCGAGCAGCCGGAAGCTGCCACAACCGCCTCGCAGGCACACGATGGCTCTGACCTCCGGGTCACGGATCGCGGCGTTGAGATCTGCGGCTCGCTCACGATCGCCGCCGGCAAGGTACCCGAGCCGGTCGGTGGCGTGACGCCCGACGCGCGCCCTGAATCCCCAGGACTCGACGGTCGCGACGCTCTCCGCCACCCACGGCTCGTCGCTCCAGCTGGCCGGCGAGACGAGCGCGATGACGTCGTCGGGTTCGAGCCTCCGCGGCCGAACCATGGTGGACCGAGGCTGAGCGAGTCGCGACATGCGCGGGACCTTACCGGGCCGACGACGTCGTCGGGCCGCTAACCTGCCCGCGTGCCCGAACCCGATGCGTCGTCCACAAGCCCTGTGGATCTCATAACCCTCCGCGAAGCCCTGGAGGCGTCGTGGAGTGCGAAGACGTCGTACGGCGGGGTATGGGAGGAGGGCAATCCCGCACTCGGCCAGTGCTATCCGACGGCGCGCGTGGTGCAGCACTCCCTGCCCACGAGCGAGATCGTCAAGGGAACCGTGTGGACCGGCGTCCGGCACGAGATCCACTTCTGGTGCGAGCTCAAGGTCGGGAACGCGACGGTCGCGCTCGACCTGACCTGGCAGCAGTTCCCGCCCGGATCCGTCGTGACGGCTCGGGAGACCCTGGACCGGAACGACCTCGGAGACAGCCCGGCCACCGTAGCCAGGTGCGACCTCTTGCTGACGGATGTCGAGGCACACCTCCATCGGGTCGTCCGCTAGAGCCGGTCACTCGCCGAGCGGGACCTCACGGATCACGTCCCACTCGTACATCCGCTGGTCCCGGTGCATCCGGATCAGCGAGATCTTCGTGTACATCACGGTCGACGGCGCTGCCGGCTCCGCTCGGTCAAGGGCCTCGCGGATCGGCGCGACGTCGGCATCTGCGTTGCCGTACGCGACCGAGACATGGGCTCGGAACCCGTCCTCGGATTCCGGGCACGCGCCGAGCGCGTCGGTGATGCCCGCTCGGATGGCTCTGCGCACCTCGGCGAACGCCTCGGGATCGTCCGGCGTCAGGATCAGTGCTTCGCTCGTGATGTCGGCGCGCTGGTACGACGTCGTGATCGGGGCGAGCGCGCGCAGCCGGTCGGCCACTCGAAGGGTCACGAAATCGAGGGCCGCGATATTGATGTCCTGGACGTGGCCGACACCCTGCATGGTCATGTGCAGCCACTCGTCCGGGATCGGGTCGAGGGTCTCGATCGCGCTCACGGCAGCTCGGTAGCCCTGCGCGAGGTCGCGCACCTCCGGCTGGTCGTCCTGGGTGATGTGCCACGCGTAGAACCTGGTTCCGACCCGCCAGCCCGGACGCCACCACCAGTGGTCGGTCATGGCGTCGTGGTCGGCGTTACGCGCGCTGTCGTCAGTCATGAGATATCAGACTCCCGTGCGATGAGGTCGGGCTCGACCAGCATGCCGTAAGTGGACGCACATAGCGTCTGACGTCGCGGGTGATCCTGGCCCACCTCGCATACGGTTACCGCCGCGACTTGCGGTTTCCGTAGCGTCAACCTCTAGGGTCGCGAGCATGACCGACGAGCCCACGGTGTGCGCAGAATGCGGCGGCAGCGGGCGCCTGGGGACGTGCGCCGAGCTGTTCGACGCGCTGCTCGCCCTCGACCTCCAGCGCCTGCAGTCGTTGGGCCGGTTCCACGGCCTCAACGTCGCGTGCTACCTCTTGCAGCACCCGTCGCGCACCCCCGCCTCGGCGCTGGACGGGCATTGGCACATGGTCACGTTGTTCCTCGCCGACGGGTTGGACGCCATGAACGCGCTCCAGGCGGGCCTGGTGCACGCGAACCGGCACGGGGCGCGCCCGTGGAGCGCCTTCGACCCACCGCCGCCGCGCTCGACGGCGGCCACGGTGACCATCGAGGACACCTCGCTCGACGGCACCTTTCCCGCAGCCGGGTACGAGCAGCGCATGCTCGACTGGGCACGCTCCGTCGAGGCCGAGCGCGCCCCCAGCAGATGGACGACGGCGCCCACCGACCGTCGTCCGCAGCCAGCTCCTGAGACCGGCCTGGCCGCCTTGACTGCACCCTCGTTCCCCAGAATTGACCCAGATATTCATTGTTCGCCGAAGCGTCGAGTGGGAGTGTGCGGTTATGACGACGGCCGACACCCCTAGGAAGGGCTTCTGGCACCAAGTCGGGCGACCGTTCCGAGCGCTCGGTCGCGGTATCGGCCGAGTGCTGGATGCTCTGGACCTGGTCAGCGTGGTCGTCAACATCGTCCGTGGCGTTATGTGGCTCTTTCGCAGCATCGGGCGGGCGATCTCCGACGCGTCCTGACTGACGTTTGAGCACGAGAGGCATCCCGAATCAACGGAGGAAGGGCGGACTGGATCCCATGTTGAGGATGTCCAAGGAAAAGATGTCGGTGGTCGACGGGACGTGCGCGGAGCGGTTCAGCTGGCCGGTCGAACACCTCGGCCAGGATGAGCACGGCACGTGGCTTGGCGCGCGGCGCGGGAACCCGGTCCGTCAGCCCGACGGCCGCCGCGAAGAAGCTCAGGAACACGATGCTGTCTGGCTTGTCGCGGAGGGCGCATGGTTCCTGCCCGCCTTCTGGTTCACCGAATCGACCGACCTCACTATCGACATCTGCACGCCGCCGAGGCTCGATGGAGGAGTGTGGTCCTTCGTCGACCTGGAGCTGGACCTGTTTCGCAGCGCCGATGGTCGCGCCGGCATCGTCGACCAGGACGAGTTCGACGCGCTGGCTCTGTCCGGGCACCTCACCGACAGCCAGGTAGCGACCGCAACCGAGGTCGCACAATCGTTGCTGCCTCTCGTGCAGATGGAGGCAGAACCCTTCGGCAGAGCAGCGAGAACATGGCTGCGGTCACTTCGCTCCTAGCGGTTCTCGTCGATCCCATCGGGCTGACGAAGAACTGCAAACGGGGTGCCCGGCATGACGAAGGCCCCCAGATCCGCATGATTTAGCGGTTGGGGGGCCTTCAGGGTGCGGTAACAATGGGCTCAGCACAGCCGTTTGTTCCACGTGAGGTGCAGTTGGATCACAAACCCGCTGACCTGCATGTTCACCCGACACGGTTGTATGGCGTCGGCCCTCGTTGGTCGGTGCCCGATCTGAAAGTGATGGATCGATCATGGATTCTGGCCATCACCGCGAGCCGTTTCCGCGTCGACAACTCGGGCTAGGAGGGGTCGATCAGGGTGTGGAGGATGGCGGCGACGGCGGTCGTGTCGTGCCCTGTGGGGTCGTGTCGAGTGACGCGTTCCAGGGAGACGGTGCAGGGCTGCTCGCAGATCGCGTAGGAGCCGGGTGCTACCTCGACGCGGGTCGGCCAGGGCTTGTCAGTGGAGGTCATCGGGACCACGATCGCCAGTCGCATAGCCCGGTGCTGACGAGTATTCGACAAGACCAGGTGTGGCCGGTGGTGGGCCTGCTCACGACCAACAGTGGGGTCCATGGACAGCCAGATGACATCCCCGCGCTGAACGATCACGCGGTGGTCTCCTGGGCACGGATCATCTGCTCTTCGGCGGCGTACTCACCCTCGGTCGGCCAGGCGCCCTCTTCGCGGGTCTGGGCCTCGTACTCGTCCGGGTCGATGGCATCCATCGCCTCCCAGAACTGGCGGCGCTCGTGCTCCTCGATGAGGGCCGCCACGGTCTCGTCCGCAGTCTTGAGCGGCTTGCCGTTGAACTTGACGTGGGCGAGCCGCTGCCTCGTGGCGCGTGCAATGGTGATGGTCGTTGTCTCGCTCATGACATCCACAATGACAGACTTCATGGTCCCAGGGAACCCCATATGGGTGACACTGTCACCCGATCGGGTGACACTGTCACCCATACGGGTGACGTCGCGCTCCCAGCCTTGTGGGTCTGTGACCCGTCATTCTCCCGGCTCGAGGTCCCTGATTTTCCGTCATCCGTTGGCGCGGGGCGCGTCTCGAACATCGGTTCTGCCGGTAGTGCAACAGGTCCCGCCCGTCAGCTCTGGTGCGGTGGTGCTGGGTGTCGGCGGGACCTGTTGCGCTGGCGGCGGGTTCGCTGTCAGGGTCCCGGTCAAGCCAATGGATGACGGAGGATCAGGGACGCCGCAGTCCCCTCGATCCTCTTGATTCCCGGGTGCTCGCCGGAGGCTGTGCCCGAGCACATAGCATCTGGCCATGATGGACCTCGGAACCTGGACTGACTGGGTGGGCGCACTCGTGTTCGGGGTGCTCACGGTTGCGGTGACGCTGATCGTGGGGCTACGCGAGGCTCGACGCTTCCGCGATGATCAGGCCAACCGGAAGCGCGACACAGATTCCTCCGACTGAAGGCGGTCCCGAGCTTGCTTTCGGGGCCGCCTTCGTCATGTCTGGGTCCGGTAGGCCGTCGGAGCGCGGGGCCCAAGGCGGGCCCCCGCCGGTCGCACGGCCCAGCGCGGTGGAGCCCCGCCTTGAGCCAGTAGAGAAAGTTCTCACGGGCCATCGCCGGTGGACACCTCGATGGACGCCGTAAGGGCTAGACCGGCTGCCCGACGGCCCCCCAGGGATCCGTGTGACCGAAGATCGTCCTCCAAGTAAAGACGGCGTTGTCAAAGGAGTCCGCGTCGACCCATTCCTTCTTCTTGAGTTCCGTGGTCGCGTGATCGCTGCGAATCTCTGTTGGCCCCAGGCCTTCGAGCGCGCGGTCTGGATAAGGCACGATCCCATCGCTCGTGACTACCCATTGTGGCGCGCACAACTGGATGATCCGGTGACGCTCGATGTGTGATGCTGCGACTACCAAGGTCTCGGAAATTCGACGGAACCAGTCCCCCGCGTCGAACCTAGGGTTGACACCGCTGCTGCGTAACGCCTTGGTCACCATGAGCACGGCATCCGCTGTCGAAACCCCGACGTCCCAGGTCACGTACTCGCTTACTGCCGAGTTCCGCGGAACAACGAAGAAGAGGCTACCTTCGCCGAAGTCGTTGGGCTCGTACGAAAGCCCGAGAAAGTCGCGATGGTATGGCACGAGTTCCGCCCGTGGTCCGTGGCGGTCATTCACGACTCCGGTCTCCCGGGCGACACGAAGCGCTTTGACCACGTCGTCGCGATCAGGGGCCGTGCCGTCAAGGCCGAGTCGCCGGTATAGGGCGACCTCTCGTTCTTCATCGGCAGTACGTCGAGCGCTCACCTGCTCGCCGAGATCGCGGAGCGATGCAACCTCCCGGCGCAATAGGTCGATCGTGTCGGAGGTCTCCTTGCGGACACGACGAACGTCCGCTCGCGTCTCGGCCGATTCGACACGAACCTCCTCTACGTTCTCGCGCACGCCTTCAACCTGCCGAGTCAATCTGTCGCTGGCCCACGCAATCGGAGCGACAAGCAGGATCGCGGCTCCGACATTGGCCAGTACAGATTCCCACCAAGTGCCATCTTCACTGTTGAACGTGTCGCCGACGATCCAGGAGAGACCAAGCACGACGCCCCCAACCACTACGGCAGCGAGTGCTATACACCAGTGTTTTAGCCACTCCACGACCTTGTGCATTGCTAGATCGTGCCAGGCGTTCCGGGCAAACCGACGGCGTCCACCTGGACTTCACCCGTGCGCTCGGAGCGCCAGTAGAGGTATCGCGAACGTGCTTGGGCGCAGGCCTGTGCCCGTGAGGCGGATCTGGACCTCGACGGTGACGTGCCGACATTGACGGTGGATGGAACCGTCGTTCGGGTCGCAGTGAAGGCAGCGTCTGAAGGAGAAGAAGCGAGGCGGCAGCTCGTCCGTCAGGCCAAGCCGAAGTCGAACTCGTCGCGCCGCACGGTGACGTTGCCGCCGTTCGTGGTCGATGCGCTTCGGGAAGCACTGGCGCTCGGGTTCGACGGCGGGCCGGATCGCCTGGTGTTCCCCTCGACGGAAGGAACTCCGCGCTCTACCGGCCGCATGCGCGAACGGTTGAAGGAGGCTCTGGAGGGCACCGGTGTGACGGAAGGCGCTACGGAACCCCACTCGGAGTGAAAGCGGAGTGCCCGGCATGACGAAGGCCCCCAGATCCGCATGATTCTGCGGTTGGGGGCCTTCAGGGTGCGGTAGCGGTGAGATTCGAACTCACGGTGGACTTTCACCCACACACGCTTTCGAGGCGTGCTCCTTAGGCCGCTCGGACACGCTACCTTTGCCCGCCGCAAGAGGAGCGGGCCGTAGCAGGATACCTGGTCGAAGCCCGGTTCCACGAATCGGCTTCGGCGCCTCAGGCACACAGTGACGAGCGTCTCCCCCGGCTCACGACTGTCCGACGACCAGAACCGCCAGTTCCTCCGGACGCGTCGCATCATCCGGCGACCCGGACCCGACCGTAGAGTGGCCTCATGGCGACGACCGCTGACGCAGAACCTCTTTCCGACACTGCGGCAGGCGCTGCGGCGGACACTGCGGGCGACCCGTCAGACGCCAAGGTGGGCGATCTCGTCGAGCGCACGGCGGCCTCGATCCGCACCTGGATCATCACGGGCAAGGCCCGCCCGGGCGAGCGCCTCTCGGAGAAGGCGGTCGCCGAGACCCTCGCGGTCTCGCGCAACACGCTTCGCGAGGCCTTCCGGGTGCTCACCCACGAGAACCTGCTCGTCCGACGCCCGCATGCCGGCGTCATGGTTGCCGTCCCTACGCTGGCGTCTATCCTCGACATCTACCGTGTACGCCGCATGATCGAGGGCCAGGCCCTGCGAGGCGCGCTGCCCGGGCACCCGGCCACCGAGATCATGCGCAAGGCCGTCGAGAGCGCGGAACGGGCCCGCGACGAGAAGGACTGGCGCACCGCAGGCACGGCGAACATGGAGTTCCACCGAGGGATCGTCGCGCTCTGCGACAGCGAGCACCTCGACCGGCTCTACGCCACCGTCTCCGCCGAGCTGCGCCTCGCGTTCGGCCTGCTCGCCAACCCCGAGTATCTGCACGCCCCCTACGTGGCGCGCAACGCGCGCATCCTGGAGATGACGCTCGCCGGGGAGAGCGCGGCGGCGGCCGCAGAGCTCGACGAGTACCTCGTCCAGTCGGAGCGGACCGTCGCGGCCGCGTACTCCCGGCGCGCACCGGGCGACCCGGCCTGACACCTCGGCGACCAGACGTGTCACTCAGAGTGCACATTGTCGACTGAGAGCAACACATCCCGCTCGGTACCAGTTTCCCCGGAGCGCCCAGCAGATGCCGCACCACCACCGCCAACGGCCCACGCCACACTGGCTCACCGCACCGGCAGCACCGCCAGCAGCTCCTCGAGCTGCGCTCTCGTGTTGGCGACATAGCCGCCCCGCAGCCGCATCGCCGCGTCCCACACCTCACGCTCCCCCGACGACTGCCGCTCCAGCACGCTCATGTTCTCGGTGAGGTCCAGCCGCCGGTTGAAGCCTTGGACCGTGTCACGCCAGCGGTGCAGCGCGGTCACCAGCACGGTGTCCCGGCGCCGGTCGAGCGCCCCCGAGACGAGCGCGGCGTCGACGGCGGAGACCGCGAGCCGCGCGAAGACGGCTCGCGGCCGGTCGTCCGTCGTCCGCGCGAACTCGTTGTCCGCGAGCACCGCCCGGTTGCGCTCCAGCTCGCGCCGGATCGCCGCGAGCACCTGAGCATGCCGTTCCGCCTCGCTGCTCAGCCGCTCCACGATCAGCCCCGTCATACCCGCGATGAGGGTCAGCGAGTTGACCGCCGGCTCCCAGCGCGGCTCTCCGGGAAGCGCGAACCACAGCACGCCCAGCACAAAGGCGGTGGCCAGCAGCACGTAGGTGACCGTCGCGACGGTGGCACGCGCAACGGTCACGTGCCGCTCGACCAGCCAGCCCAGGCCGGGCACGGTCAGGCCCAGATGGTGAACGGCCGGTCGTCCACCCGCGGCTCCGCCACATCAGGCGGGCCGACGACGTAGACCCGGTCCCCCGGACCCAGCACACCGAGGATGCGCTCAAGAGCAGCCGCGGCATCGGCGTCGTCAGTGACGGCGAGGTCCAGGTGCAGGTGCAGGACGCCCGCACCCACCCGCGCCCTGCGCCGGAGCAGAGGCACCGCGCGGACCAGCAGGCCGAACCGATGCCCCACGGGCTGCTGCACTGTCGGTTCGGCCATGTCGGTCATCCTCCGGCGTGAGCGGGCAGATATCGCTGCACAACCAGGCTAGCGGCGTCCGACACAAGTATCTAGGTTGTTCAACAATTTTCCTCCGACCGGCCGCAGAGCAACAGCGTCAGCCGAGCAGGCCCAGGCGATTCCCAGCCGGTTCCAGGCTTACCCCAGCCCCACCACAGGGCGCCCCCGGGTCCATGCGTTTACCTGCAGTTCATCACCACGCAAACCCCGGAGAACCGATGAACCAGTTCGTGCTCTACGCGGTCGACCTCGTCGCCGTCACCATCCTCACCTTCGCCCTGTACTTTCCACGGCACCGACGGCGCGACCTCCTCGTCGCCTATCTGGGCGTCAACGTGGGCGTGCTCGCGGTCGCCGCGACGCTCTCCGCGAGCGCCGTCGCAGCAGGCCTGGGGCTTGGCCTGTTCGGCGTGCTGTCGATCATCCGGCTGCGTTCGACCGAGCTGTCGCAGCACGAGGTCGCCTACTACTTCGCGTCGCTCGCGCTGGGCCTGCTCGGCGGGCTCGGGACGAGCACGGGCTGGCTCGGGATCGCGGGCAGTGCGCTGATCCTGCTGGTTATGGCCCTTGCCGATCATCCGCGCCTGTTCGCGCGGCATCACAGCCAGCTGGTCGTGCTTGATCGCGCGATCACGGACCAGGAGGAGCTGGTGGTCCACCTGGAGCAGCTCCTGGGGGCACGGGTCAATGCCCTCTCCGTGCAGCGCCTGGATCTCGTGAACGACTCCACGTGGGTGGACGTTCGCTACTCGGAGGCACGTCGCCTGCCCATCGTGACCGACGACGGCACGGGCGCCCCCACCACCGTGCACGAGGGGACGGCAGGCGCCGGCCGCTCGGAACTGGTGGCAGCCCGATGATCGACACGCTCACCCCGGTCGATCTCGACGAGCTCAACGACGCCGCCGCGCTGCAGACGCGCCGCGACCGCAAGTACGTCCTGACCCCGGATGAGCTGGCCGACCTGCTGTCCGCGCTCCCGTCGGCGCGGGTGCTCGAGATCGACGACGCACGCTCGTTCGCCTACGACTCCACCTACTTCGACACCCCCGACCTCGACGCCTATCGCTTGGCAGCGAAGCGTCGTCGTCGTCGGTTCAAGGTCCGCACGCGGACGTACGTCGACTCCGGGTCGTGCTTCGTCGAGGTCAAGACCCGAGCGGGCCGCGGCACCACGGTCAAGGAGCGGCAGCCGCACGACGACGCCGGTCACCTCGGCGGGGCACGCACCTTCGTCTCGGCCCGCCTGGCCGACGCCGGCGCCCCGCCCGCGCCGGTGCTGACCCCGACCCTGCGGTCGAGGTACCACCGCACCACGCTCCTGCTCGACGACGCCCGGGTCACGCTCGACACCGGCCTGGTCTGGGAACTGCTGGCCTCCGACGGCGTCGGCCCTGATGAACCGCGCAGCGCCGCGATCGGCGACCGCGTGGTGGTCGAGACCAAGACCGCCGCCGGCTCCGGGCCGTCGTCGGTGGACCGCCTGCTCTGGCGGGCTGGACACCGCCCGGACCGCATCTCGAAGTACGCCACCGGGCTGGCCGTGCTCGTGCCGGACCTGCCCGACGCGCCCTGGCGGCGCCTCGTCCGGCGCCGTCTCGACGTCCGTCCTGCCCCCACCACCCAGCTGACCAGCGAGAGGACCCCCTCATGACAATCCGCCGACCCAACCGCTTCCTGACCGCCACGCTCACCGGAGCCCTCGTGGTCGGTGCGCTCGCCGGTTGCAGCACTGCTGCGGCCACGCCCACCGACACCACGTCGACGGTCGCGATCTCGGATGTTGCCACCTCTGTCGACGACGCCCTTGCCGACAACGAGGACTACACAGAGCTCGCCGCCCTCGCGGACGAGACCTGGGACACCACGAACGAGACCGCCGTCGCGCTCGACGGCGACGGCGTGACCGTCTCGGGGGACGGTGCCACCGCAGACGGCACCACGGTGACCATCTCGGCGCCCGGCACGTACCGCATCAGCGGCACCCTGGACGACGGCCAGGTGATCGTCGGCTCGGAGGCCGACGGCCTGGTCCGGCTCGTGCTCGACGGCGCCGACATCACCAGCTCGACCGGCTCCGCCATCGCGGTCACCCAGGCGGACGACGTCTCGGTGGTCCTGGCAGACGGTTCGTCCAACAGCCTTACCGACGCCTCGACGTACGAGGACACCAGCGAGGACGCGCCGAATGCCGCGCTCTTCTCGTCGGACTCGATGGTGATCTCCGGTACTGGCGCGCTGAACGTGACGGGCCGCTCCAACGACGGCATCGCTTCGAAGGACGGCCTGGTGATCGCGAGCGGCGACATCACCGTCACCGCGGTGGACGACGGCGTACGCGGCAAGGACTTCCTGGTCGTCACGGGAGGCGCCCTCGACGTCGACGCGACCGGCGACGGCCTCAAGGCGGACAACGAGGACGGCACCAACGACGACGGCGAGACCGTCGGCTACGCGGCGCTCCTCGGCGGCGAGATCACCGTCGCGTCCGGCGACGACGGCGTGCACGCCGAGAGCGACCTTCTGGTGGACGGCGCAACGGTCACCGTGTCCGAGTCGGTGGAGGGCCTGGAGGCGGCGCACATCCTCGTGGCGGGCGGCACGGTCGACGTCACCTCGTCGGACGACGGCTTCAACGCGGCGGGCGGCACGGGCACGGCGGAGACTGCGGAGACCGCGCCGGAGACCGCGGCGAAGGGCGAACCCCCGGCGTCGGGCACCATGCCGGAGGGTGGGCCGCCCCAGGGCGGCGGCGGTATGCCCGGCGAGGCCGCCGGCGACTTCTCGCTGGTGATCACCGGCGGGACGGTCACGGTCGACGCCGGTGGTGACGGCCTGGACTCGAACGGGACGTTGACGGTCTCGGGCGGGGACGTCACGGTCTTCGGACCGACGGACGGCGGCAACGGCACCCTCGACGGCGCCGGGGCGATCACCGTAGACGGCGGGACGCTGCTCGCGGTCGGGACCTCGGGCATGCTGCAAACGCCGGGCGACGGTTCGGAGGGCTGGGTGGCGGCAACGTTCGACACCCTGAGCGCCGGTGCGGACCTGGTGGTGGTCGACGCGTCGGGCGACACGGTTGCCGAGGTGACGCTGACCAAGGACGTGCAGGCGCTGGTCCTTGCGTCATCGGCCGTGACGAGCGGCGAGGAGTACACGATCCAGGCGGACGGCTCGGAGATAGCGACGGTCACGGCGGGTGACACCCCGGAAGGCATCGGAATGACCGTCCGCCCCTGACCGACAACGCTGAGTGCTGGGTATTTGTGGGTTCTGAACGTCAGAACCCACAAATACCCAGCACTCAACAGGTTCAGTAGACGTACGGCCAGCCTGCCGAGTCGTAGCCGAGCAGGTTGATGCCCAGGCGGGACGCCCCGCTGTCCGTGTAGTAGTGGTAGAAGAACGCGTCGGCGTCGTTGTCGGCGAGCACCGCCTGGTGGCCGGGGCCGTGGATGCTCCCGTGGCCCGCCAGGATCTCCGTCCCGCCGCCGGAGTTCATGGCGGTCCCTGCGCGGTCGACGTACGGACCGGTGACCGACGTCGAGCGGCCCACCATCACGCGGTAGGTGCTGTTTGCGCCCTGGCAGCAGGCGTCGAACGAGACGAACAGGTAGTAGTAGCCGCCTCGGTAGTGGATGGTCGGGGCCTCGATGGCGCCGCCGCCGCGGCCGGCGATGCTGTGGAACTCGGTCCCGGACCGCTTGCCCGTCGCGGCGTCGAGCCTGATCATCTTCAGACCCGACCAGAACGAGCCGAAGCTCAGGTACCAGCGGCCGGACTGGTCGATGACGAGGTTGGGGTCGATGGCGTTCCAGTTGTCCGACGTCCGCGACTCGACGACGAGGCCCTGGTTGGTCCACGAACCCTGCGCACCGGTGGTGCTCGTGGCGAGGAAGATCGCCGAACGGTTCGAGCCGAACGTCGAGGCCGAGTAGTACATGTAGTAGCGGCCGTTGACGTAGGTGATGTCCGGCGCCCAGACGTCGTTGCTGTTGTTCGTGTACCCGTGCGCCCACGGGACGCCGTTCGGGAACGCGGCCCCGGCGTCGTTCCACCGGGTGCGGT
Source organism: Promicromonospora sp. NPDC023805 (assembly GCF_040639635.1). Taxonomy (NCBI): domain Bacteria; kingdom Bacillati; phylum Actinomycetota; class Actinomycetes; order Micrococcales; family Promicromonosporaceae; genus Promicromonospora; species Promicromonospora sp. NPDC023805. The sequence continues at coordinate 48,085 of NZ_JBFAAH010000019.1, forward strand.
CCGTGGACGTCTTCAGGGTGATCCCGGCGCCCGTGTGGGCGAGCAGATAGGTGCCGCTGGGCGTCTTGGCGACCTCCGGGTCGTGCACGCCGGTGCTCCCCGTGACGGCCCCCGGGTTGGGATAGGCCGCCACCGCGCTGGGTGCCGCCATCGACGCGGCAGGGCTGATCGCGAGCCCCGCGGCGACGAGCAGCGCGACGGCCACCTGTCGACGTCGGGCTCTGCTGGCGGATCGTGCTCGGAACTGATGCATCTTTGCCTCCGTCCGGAAGGTACCGGCCACGACGAAGGCCCGATTGTGAGCGCTCACAATCGAAGTCCGGACCGTCGTCGCTCCGGCTTTTACAAGGTTGTAGAACAGTGTGAGGCGGGTGAATTGGCGCGTCAAGTGGCAGCCGAGATCAGTGTTCCCGGGGCCCCGGACCCGACCGCCGGAGCGGGCGGCAAAACGGGCTGTCAAATCTCGCACCCTGCGCGGTAGCCTTCCGACACCGCCGAGGGAGGACACCGATGCCCGCGCCCACGCTCTTCGACTACTCGGACCACAGTCCGTACTCGAACCCCGGAAATCACACAGGACTCTTCACCGAGCAGAGCACCGCTCCAGCCGACCTGCACAAGTTCGTCTGCTCCGCCGTCATTCACTACCGGGCCGGTGGCCCGCAGCTGACCGAGGCCCAGAAGTCCGACCCGGACCGTCGCTGGCTGACCTCGATCCTGGACGCCGCCGAGATGCGCGCACCACTCGACGGGCCGCGCTCGCAGGCCCAGCAGGTGGCCGGCTGCTGCCGTGACCACACGCTCCTGGCGCTCGGCGTGCTGCGCACGCACGGCGTCCCCGCGCGGTCCCGGATCGGCTTCGCCACGTACTTCGTACCCGGCTGGAACGCCGACCACGTGGTGGGCGAGCGCTGGGACGGCACCCGTTGGGTGCGATTCGACCCGGAGCTCGGCCAGGAGGACTTCGACTTCGACGTCCACGACATGCCGACCGGACCGGAGTCCCCGTTCCCGACGGCTGCCGAGTCGTGGCTGGCGATCCGGGCCGGCACCGCCGACCCCGCCACCTACGGCGTGGACCCGGACCTACCAGGGCTGAGCGGCCGGGACTTCGTGCGCGACTACGTGCTGCTCGAGGTGGCGCACCGGCACCGCGACGAGCTGCTGCTCTGGGACCTGTGGGGATCGCGGCTCCGGAACCCGGTGGTCCGCGAGGCGGGGAACGGTCGCGCAGAGGCCTGGGTCCAGGAGACCGGGCTGCCGGGTGCCGACGTGTCCGACGCCGAGCTGGACGCCGTCGTCGACGAGCTCGCGTACCTGCTCGTCGCCGCCGACGCAGGGGACCAGGAGGCCGCCGACCAGCTCGCCGAGCTCTACCGCGAGGACGTGCGGCTGCACCCGGGCGAACGCGTGCTCACGATCTCCCCCACTGGCCACAAGGGCATCACGGACCTCTCCGCCCACTGACTTCTGTCGTGGGCGTGACTCGCGCGGTCACGCCCACGACAAAGCAGGGTCAGAGGCGGGCTACCAGCTCCTGCAGGACGTCGCTCGTGCCCGCCTCGATCTTCACCGTCGCGTACTTGTCGCCGCGGGTGATGCCGCGGTTCACGATCACCACCGGCTTGCCCTCGCCCGCCGCATGCCGCACGAACCGGAGCCCGCTCATCACGGTCAGGGACGAGCCCGCGACGAGCAGCGCGTCGGCGGAGTCCACCATCGCGAACGCGCGGTCCACGCGCTCGCGCGGCACGTTCTCGCCGAAGTAGACGATCTCCGGCTTGAGCACCCCGCCGCAGAACTCGCAGGGCGCCGGCCGGAAGTGGGCGGTCGACTCGATCACGGCGTCGGCGTCGGGCGCGATCTCGATGTCCGCGACGTCGCCGATCGACTCGAGGAAGTCCGGGTTGAGGGCGTCGAGGCGCTCGGCGAGGTGCGTGCGCGAGATGACCCGGCCGCAGGACAGGCAGATCACCCGGTCGTAGCGTCCGTGCAGGTCGATGACGTTGCGCGAGCCCGCGTCCTCGTGCAGCAGATCCACGTTCTGCGTGATGATCCCGGCGAGGAGGTCGCGCTCCTCCAGCCGGACCAGTGCCCGGTGCCCGGCGTTCGGCACCGTCCGGTTCACGTGCTTCCAGCCCACGTGGTTGCGCGCCCAGTAGTGGCGGCGGAACTCCTCGTCGCCCACGAACTGCTGGTAGGTCATCGGGTTGCGGGGCGGGGAGTCGGGGCCGCGGTAGTCGGGGATGCCTGAGTCGGTAGAGACTCCGGCGCCCGTCAGCGCGGTGAACCGCAGGCCGGCGAGCACTTCGACGGCGTCGTCCACCGTGGTGCGGGCGACCTCGACGGGCTCCGGCTGCCAGGTGGTGGGTCGGGCTTGAGGGAACACGCTTACGAGGGTATGCCGGGAGAGGTCCGACGGCGGCGCCTTGTGTTCCATTTCGCACCAGGCTCAGCCGCGCCGCGCCTCGAAGAACTCGCGGAGCAGCGCCCCGCACTCCCCCTCGCGCACGCCGCCGAGCACCTCCACCTCGTGCAGCGCACGCTGGTCACGCACGAGGTCCCAGACGGAGCCGGTGGCGCCCGCCTTCGGGTCCCACGCCCCCAGCACCAGGCGTCGCACCCTTGCCTGCACCAGCGCGCCCGCACACATCGGGCACGGTTCGAGCGTCACCACCAGCGTGCAGCCGGTCAGGCGCCACTCGCCGCGCGCCGCGGCGGCGGCTCGCATCGCGAGCACCTCGGCATGAGCTGTCGGGTCCCCCGTCGCCTCCCGCTCGTTGTGCCCGACGCCGATGACCCGTCCCGCCTCGTCGAGCACCAGGGCGCCGACCGGTACGTCGCCGGTGTCGAGGGCGCGGCGCGCCTCGTCGAGCGCGGCGCCCATCCAGCTCTCCCAGTGCGCGCGGCGCTCGGCGACGCTCATCGCGCTCAGGCCCTCCGACGTCTCCGACACAGAAGTCACCCTAGTGACCCGCACGTCCGTCGACCCGGTGTGGCCGACGCGCGGTGTGGGCCTGGCAACGTTCAGGGCCTCCACGCGGTCCTGGCGCGCAACTGCCCGGTAGCGTGGGGCTATGCGCCTCCACGTCGTCGATCACCCCCTGGTCGCCCACAAGCTGACCGTCCTGCGGGACGAGACAACTGCTTCGCCCACCTTCCGCCTGCTCGTCGACGAGCTCGTCACGCTCCTGGCCTACGAGGCCACGCGGGACATCGCCACCGAGCCGCACGAGGTCAAGACTCCGGTCACCACCATGACGGGCACCCGCCTGGCGTCACCGCCGCCGCTCGTGGTGCCGATCCTGCGCGCCGGACTGGGCATGCTCGACGGCATGAGCCGCCTGCTCCCGACGGCGGAGGTCGGGTTCCTCGGCCTCGTGCGCGACGAGGAGACGTTCAAGGCCGTCACGTACGCGAACCGCCTGCCCGACGACCTCACCGGCCGGCACGTGTTCCTGATCGACCCGATGCTCGCCACCGGCGGCACCCTGGTCGCAGCCATCGACTACGTGCTGGAGCGCGGCGCCCGCGAGGTGACGGCGGTCTGCCTGCTGGCGGCCCCCGAGGGTATCCAGCTGCTCGAGGAGCACGTGGGCGACCGGGCGAACCTGACCGTCGTCGTGGCAGCGGTGGACGAGCGGCTCAACGAGAAGGCCTACATCGTGCCCGGACTGGGCGACGCGGGCGACCGCCTGTACGGCATCGTCTGACGACCAGGCGTTACTGACGGTCGGGCGTCACGCCTGGTCGCCGGGCTGGTCGATGCAGGTGTCGAAGCCCTGCCAGGGCCACCGCGGGGTCTCGTCCCTGCCCAGGGCTGCCGGGTTCACGTTCTGGGCCGGTTCGCACTCGACGTCGCCGACGATGCAGTTCTTGCCCTGGACGCCGTACGACCACTCCACCTCGTGGGTCGTACCCTCGAGGTCACGGTAGAGCCGCACGGTGACGGAGCCCTCGGTGCTGATGGGGGTCTGCCGGGTGAGCGTCAGTGCGGTGGTCTGCCCCGCGGGCACCGACTGGTCGGATCCGATGTCGTTGCTGCTCTCGCGGACCAGCATGCCCATCCAGTCGCGGCCGGTCCGGTTGTCCACCGTCGCCGTGAGCTGCACCTGGGAGTCGGCGGAGCACGCCGTCTCGGTGCCGACCGTCACCGCGTCGCCGGGCCACGTGAGCGCGGCGCACGACTCGAACGATACGTTCGTCGTGTCCAGCACCTTGCCCGCGGCCGTTATCTCGGAGGTCTCGGTGCCCCAGGCGACCGGGTACTCGATCACCTGGGTCTGTCCGGCCTCCACGGTCCTGGTCACGTCCCCCACGTGGAACCGGACGGGCAGTGTCGACGCCGTGTTGTCGGCGGTGAACGCGAACTTCTGCACCGAGCGGTCCTGGGCAACGTCGAACTCGCAGGCTCCTACCATCACGGGCCGGTCGCCCAGCGCCGGGGCGATGACCGCGGCGTCGTAGTGCGCCGTCGGGCTGTCCTTGGCCACGACGGCCTGGGCAGGCGCGTCGCCGTCCTCGTCCTTGCCGTCCCGTGAGAGGCGGAAGACCGCCTCGCCCTCGGGCACTGCCGCGCTACCGGTGTCGACCGTAAGTGTCTGAGTTCCGCCCGGCGTGACGGGGAGCGACACCGACTTCATGGCCGTGTCGCCGACCGAGACCACCATGTCGACCGTCATGGTCTCGTCCGATGTGTTGGTCACCTTGCCCTCGACCGTTACGGTGCCGCCGGTGTTGATCGTCTGCGCACTCACCTCGGTCGACCACTTCGGCGTGTAGCAGTCGGCGGCCTGGTAGTCACCCGCCGGCACAGGCGTCTTGTAGCTCCGGCCGTCCACGTCGGTGGCCAGGACGAAGACCGCCTGACCCGCCGGGAGCCGCAGACCGTCATGCACCGTCAGCTCGATGGACTCCCCGGGTGCGAGGCTCTTACCCGTGGAAGCACTGGTGCCGGCCGCCTGGAGGGCCACCCGCACCGCGCGCTGGGTCGTGTTGGTGTACTTGCTGGTCACCACGGCGTCGGCGGTACCAGGTCCACCCTCGGCGAGGCAGGAGGCCGTGACCGCGCCCACTCCGTCCGTGGCATTCGCCCAGGCGGACGTCACGGTCACCGTCGCGGTGGTGGGGTACGCGTAACCCCCGGTGACGACCGGGCGGATGTTGGCGACGCCGAGCTCCGTGGCCTCCGCCGACGAAGCCTCGACCACGGACGTGACGTTCAGCGCTACGGCGCGATCGTCACCGGGTGCGACCGCCGTCGCGGCGTCGGTGCCCGCGTGCGGGGCACAGAACCAGGCGTTCGGCGACTCCGTGGCCGTGCAGGACAGCTCGGGCTGCGTCCCGGTGGGCATGACGCCGTCGGGCAGCGACACCTCGACACCCCAGTCCGCGGGGACCGGGCGGTCGCCGGTGCTGTTGACGCGGATCGGCAGCGCGGCGGTCCCCGGGCTGCCCAGCGAGACGTTGTCGGACGACGCGGACAGCTCCGGACCGAACGGCGCGACCGTGCGGTCCGCGAGATCGATCGTCACGTGGTCGAGACCGTCGGCCCACACCTCGGCGCCGATGGGGTAGTCACCACCGGCGTTGGCCCGGACGGGCACGTCGACACGGTGCGCCTGTCCCGGTGCGACCTCGCCGAGCGTGCAGAGCAGCACGTTCGCCTGCTCGGTCGGGTTACAGGCGATAGGGCCCTCGTTCGGGAGCGGCCCCACCGTCGCAGGCGCGCTGGGCGACGCACTCGGCTCGGCCTGCGTCTCGCCGTCGGACGCGCTCTCGGGATCCGGATCCGTGCCGTCGGCGCTGTTCTCGCCCGAGCCGGCGTCGGGCGTCGAGGCCCCGGCGTCGTTGGTGCCTTCGGTCGGCTCCGCGGTATCCCGAACCAGCCGTCCTCCCACACCCGTGCCGAACGGTCCTTCGTCCGGCGTCATGGTCAGACCGTGGGGAAGCGTGAGCTCCAGCTGCGTACCCGTCGCGGCGACCTCGCCCGCGTTCGTGATGGTGAACCCCAGGATCTGGTGCTCGCGGGGAGCCAACGGGTCCGAGGCGTCGGTGTAGCCGACGCGAAGAACTGCTTGTGTGCTCGGGTCCGGCTCGAGGTTGTTGTCGGACGGCGCCACCGGCTTGCCGTTCATCTCCTCGGCGCCGGGCAGTCCACGGCCGTCCTCGGTGCTGATCACCCTGTCGGCGGCCACCGGCTCGGGGTCGCTGGGTCCCGCGATCTGCAGTGCCGCGACCATGCTGACGGCGGCGACGGCGATCGCGCCGGCCGCCACGCTGCCGCCCGTCGCCGCGGCGAACGCGCTGGCGGTGGCGGAGACCGCGGACGACACCGCACCCGAGAACGTGCCGGTAGAGGCCGCCCCGACGGTCGCCGTCGCCGCCGGCGCGCTTCCGACGGCCGCGCCCGCGCCGGCCTTGGCCGCGACGACGATGCCACCGATCGGCGCACCCGCGCCGACGAGAGCCAGACCGCCCGCACCGAGCACCAGCGGGGCGATGACCGTCTTCATGCCGTGTGCGACGTCGTGCAGCTCGAGCACCAGGGCGCTGCAGGTGCCGCAGGTCTCCAGGTGGTCGGCGATCTTCGTGGTCTCACGCTTGGACAGGCTGTCCCGCACGTACCCGCCGAGCAGCGGGTTCACGGAGCGGCACGTGTCCGACGGGGCGTGCGTCAGGTGCTGCTGCAGGTAGCCGGCGCGCAGCGCTTCCTTGGCCCGGTAGAGCAGGGCGGAGACACCGTTGGGGCTGAGCCCCAGCACCGGCGCCACCTGCGCGGGCTTCAGGTCGTCGACCAGGACGTACCAGAGCACCTCGCGCCAGCGCTCGGGGAGGTCGAAGTAGGCCTTGGAGACGACGCTGCGCTCGAAGCCGGCGAGCGCGGGGTCCTCGTCGGACGCGACCCGGCCGACCACCGACTCGATCTCGTCGTCGGTGCTGGGGCGCGTACGCGCGGCACCGCGGGACACGTCGAACGACCGGTGACGGACCACCGTGTACAGGTAGGGACGGAACCCTGCGTCGGGGCCCGCGCCGCGACGAAGCATCTCGAAAAGCTTGCTGAAGGCGTCCGCGACGACATCGTCGGCGTCAGCGGGCGAGACGTACTGGCGCGCGAGCGCTCGCGCGGCCCCCGCGTGGCGCTCGTAGAGCACGCCAAATGCTTCACGGTCACCTGACCTGACCTGCAGGATCAGTTCCGCGTCACTCGGGGTGCCCCCCGTGCTGCTCTCGGCTTGCTTCACGTCTACCCAGACTCTCGGCTGTGTCCTGTCCCTGACTATAGAGCCCCGTCAGCGATTTAGGGGTGGAAAATACATTTCTGGCATCAGGTTCGGGTGAAGTGCGGTACACCACTGCCGAAGGTGCGTCATGATGTATCACCGTGAGGGTCCCTTCATCATGAGTGAGTCACAGCAGGAGGCGCGGGTGCGTGTGCATGACCTGCGTGAGCGGTGGCGCGCTACGAGTCTGGCGTCGGTCTGGATCCGGCCGAACGACTGGGAGCATCCCGCCGCCGAAGCGCTGGCAGAGGCATTGGCCGAGGGCCGCGGAGTGATAGCGCCCGCGGAGCGTCTTGGTGCCGCGCGGGCCGCCGTCGGCGCCGGCATCACCGAGGCGCTGGACGACGTCGCCTGTCTGTACGCCGCGTTCGGCCGCCCCACCGACGTCGGTGCGCTGCGTGCCGCGGCGATCGGCTGGGTAGGAGAGCGCGAGCGGGTCCCCTACCAGGTGGCCACGCACGACCCGTCGACAGGCCTGCCGACCGGCGAGTACCTGGGCGAGCGCCTCCGCGAGACCTACGGCACCGCGCAACGCGGCGGCTCCACCGCCGGAACCACCCACTGCCTGCTGGTGCTCGACGTCGGCCTCGACAGCCTCGACACCTGGCAGCGGCTCGCACGATCGGCGGCGATCGGCCGCACCCTGCACCAGGTCTTCGGTGAGGGCCATCCGATGGCCGCCGTCGGTGACGGCACCTTCGTGGTGCTGTGCGAGCGCGGCCCCGCCACCGCGGAGCTGGGTCAGTCGCTGCGCCGCGTGGTGGAGCGCAACGCCGAGGTGCTCGGCCTCACCACCGAGGTGCGCCGGCCGACCCGGGTCTGGGTGGAGCGCCTGCCGGGGACGCACGACGACGCGCTGCTCCTGCTGGACCACCTGGCTCGCTGAGCCGCCGAACCGCGGACATCAACGAAAGCAAGAGCGCCCGCTCACCGTCGAGCGGGCGCTCTGTCTCGTTATGCCTTGTTCTGTCTCTGCCTTCGTTCTAGTCCTGTCGCTTTCTACAGAGCCGGTCGGCGCTCCTGGAAGGTGAGGCAGTCGGCGTGCCCCGGCTGCTCGGGGCCGGCGCCCACGCGGATCGACGAGGCGCCGCACTCCAGGTGGTCGTTGTGCACGCACTCGCCGCGCTGGCAGGCTCCGACGTGCGCGATGACCTTGTCGAGGCCGCCCTTGGTGCTCAGCGGGATGAACGTCGCACAGGAGGCGTCACCTTCGTGACCTGCGATGGTGACGGCGCCGGCGTGGCAGCCGTGGTCGTGGTTGTAGCCGCAGCCGTCGATCGAGCACTCGGCGACCTCGGGCATTTCCATCAGCGTGCTCATGACTCACTCCTCGTTGGTGCGCTGGAACCTCCGGAATACCTCGATCATATTCCGGAAATGCAGAACGCGTAGAGGAAGGAATGCCTTACCTATCTTTTCGGGCGCATTCTTGATTAACGAAAGAATTGCCTTACCGAAATTGCCCAGCAGTCGGAGCGCTCAGCCCTCGCGCCGAGGTGCCGGCCGCCAGAGCACCACTGCTCCACCGCCGACGCCGCGATGCTCGAGGTCGACGCGCATCGCCGCACTCCGGACCCGCTGGCCGCGCTGCACGACCACGACGTCCCCGGCGTCCGGACCCGCGGCGAACACGCGCCCCTCCTCCTGGACCCGCATCAGCAGGTCACCGAGGCGTTCCTCCAGGGCCGAGACGTGCGCCTCGAGGGCGAGGATGCGCTTGATACCGGCCAGGTTGATGCCCTCGACCTGCGCGAGACGTTGTACCTGCAGAAGACGCGCCACATCCCGGCGCGAGTAGCGGCGGCCGCGGCCACGGGTGCGCCGGGGTACCACCAGGCCGAGCCGGTCGTACTGGCGCAGCGTCTGCGGGTGCATACCCGCCAGCTCCGCTGCCTTGGAGACGGTGAGCACGGGTGCGTCGTCGTCGACCATGCGCCCCTCCCTGTCTCGTTCGCTCGGAACTGCGTGCGGGCAGGTTAACCGACCGCGGCGCGGTGGGGACCGTGCCCCACCGCGCCGGACGTCATTCCACCGCCCGCTCGGCCAGCCCGGCGCGCACGTCCTCGCCGTCGCTCTCCGCGGCGAACGTCTCGATCGCCTGCTTGGCCTTCTTGCTCAGCTTCTGCGGCACGACCACCTGGACGCTGACGAGCAGGTCGCCGTTCGCTGTCGCCGTTCGCACGCCGCGCCCCTTGACGCGCAGCGACCGCCCCGACGGGGTCCCCGCAGGCACCTTCAGCCGCACGGGCGGGCCGTCGAGGGTCGGCACCTCGAGCGTGGTCCCGAGCGCCGCCTCGGCGAACGTGACGGGCACGGTCATGCGCAGGTCGAGCCCGTCCAGCGTCCAGACCGGGTGGGCCGCCACATGCACCGTGACCACCAGGTCACCCGCGGGGCCACCGGCGACGCCAGGCTTGCCCTTGCCGCGCAGCCGGATCTTCTTGCCGTCGTTGATCCCCGCCGGGATCCGGGCGGTGATGGTGCGGCCGTTGACGTCCAGCTCGGCGGTCGTGCCCTCCACGGCCGCACGGAACGGCAGCGTGACCTGCGCGACGGCGTCGGTCCCCTTGGTCGGCGCGCCGAACCCCGTGGGGCCGGCCGAACCGTAGGCGGACCTGCCCCCGGCGCCGAACATCGAACCGAGGATGTCCTCGAAGCCCGGGGCGGCGCCACCGCCCTGCGAATAGCGGACCCGCGGCCCGCCTCGGCCGGCGGGACCCTGCCCACCGCCGAACATGGCACCCATGATGTCCTCGAAGCCGCCCGCCCCGGCACCGCCGGGCCCTGCGGAGAACCGAGCGCCGCCGGCCATCGCGCGCACCGCGTTGTACTGCCGACGCTGCTCCGGGTCGGACAGGACCGCGTAGGCCTCGCCGATCTCCTTGAACTTGGTCTCCGCGGCCGCGTTGCCCTGGTTCTGGTCGGGGTGGTGCTGGCGTGCCAGCTTGCGGTAGGCCTTCTTGATGGCCGCGTCGTCGGCGTCCTTGGGTACGCCCAGCACGGCGTAGAAGTCCTTCTCCATCCAGTCCTGACCGGTCATGGCACCTCCTTCCGCGTCTTCCGGGTCGAACCGGTGGTCGTGCTCGTCAGGACCTGCGTCCCGACGAGCACGACCACCGGTAGATCACTCAGGTCCGACGACGCCCACGCGTGCCGCCCGGACCACCTTGTCGCCGATCTTGTACCCGGGCTCCACCACGAGGTTCACCGTGGAGGCCGTCGCGTCCGCATCGGTCGAGTGCATGAGCGCTTCGTGCAGGTTGGGGTCGAACTCCTCCCCCACCTTGCCGAACCGCTCGACACCGAACTTCTGCAGGCTCTGGTCGAGCTTCTCCGCGATCGCCGCCATGGTGCCGCTCAGCTCGCCGTGCTGCTTCGCGCGCTCGACGTCGTCGAGCACGGGCAGCAGCGCGGCCAGCACGTCCTGCACACCCCGGTTCCGCGCGGCCTCCTGGTCGCGCAGCGCCCGGTTGCGGTAGTTCGTGAAGCTGGCCCGCTCGCGCTGCAGCGCGTCCAGGTGCTCCGCGGCCTCGGCCTTCGCCTTGAGGACCTCGGAGGCCTCTGCCGCCTCACCGGACGGCTCGAAGTCGAGCCCTTCCAGCGGGTCGCCGTCGGTCTCGGCAGGCTCGGCCACCGGGGCGGTCTCGTCATCCGAGGCAGGCCCGTCCACCGAGGCAGCCTCGTCCGACGGTTCCGCCGGACGGCTCTGCTCGCCGGAGTTGTTCACCTTGCGCTTGTCCGTGAAGTGGAAGGGGTGCTCCTCCGAGCCGTCGGGCTCAGGGGTCCCCTGCGGGTTCTCTTCGGTCACTTGCGCTCTTCCTCGTCGTCCACGATCTCGGCGTCGACGACGTCCTCGTCAGCGGCGGACTGGGCGTTCGCCTGCGGTGCGCCGTCGGCGCTCTGCGGCGCCGCCTGCTCGGACGCGTACAGCGCCTCGCCGATCTTCTGCGAGGAGGCGCCGAGCTTCTCGTACGACGTCTTGACCGCCTCGGCGTCCTCGCCCTCGAGCGCGGACTTGACCGCTGCGATGTCCGCCTCGACCTCGGTGACGACCTCCGCGGGGAGCTTGTCGCGGTTGTCCGCGATCTGCTTCTCCATGGAGTACGCGAAGGCCTCGGCCTGGTTGCGGGTGTCCGCATCCTCGCGACGCTTCTTGTCCTCCTCGGCGTGCAGCTCCGCGTCCTTGACCATGCGGTCGATGTCGTCCTTGGGCAGGGCCGAACCGCCGGTGATCTTCATCGACTGCTCCATGCCCGTGCCGCGGTCCTTGGCGGACACGTGCACGATGCCGTTGGCGTCGATGTCGAACGTGACCTCGATCTGCGGCACGCCACGCGGGGCGGGCGCGATACCGGTGAGCTCGAAGACACCCAGCGGCTTGTTGTCGCGCGTGAACTCACGCTCGCCCTGGAACACCTGGATCGCCACGGACGGCTGGTTGTCGTCAGCGGTGGAGAAGACCTCGCTGCGCTTGGTCGGGATGGCCGTGTTGCGCTCGATGAGCTTGGTCATCACGCCACCCTTGGTCTCGATGCCGAGGGACAGCGGGGTGACGTCGATCAGCAGGACGTCCTTGCGGTCACCGGTGATGACGCCGGCCTGCAGGGCGGCGCCGACGGCGACGACCTCGTCCGGGTTGACACCCTTGTTCGCCTCGCGGCCACCGGTGAGCTCCCTGATGACCTCGCTCACGGCGGGCATGCGGGTGGAGCCACCCACGAGCACGACGTGGTCGATGTCCGAGACGGAGATGCCCGCATCGCGGATCACGGCGTGGAACGGCGCCTTGGTCCGGTCGATGAGGTCCTGCGTCATCTGCTGGAACTGAGCGCGCGTGAGCTTCTCGTCCAGGTGGATGGGGCCGTTCTCGCTCATCGACAGGTACTGCATCGAGATGTTGGTGCTCGTCGAGGACGAGAGCTCCTTCTTGGCCTGCTCGGACGCCTCACGGAGCCGCTGCAGCGCGATCTTGTCCTTCGACAGGTCGACGCCCGACGAGTTCTTCACCTGCTTGATGAGGTACTCCACGACGCGCTGGTCCCAGTCGTCGCCACCGAGGCGGTTGTCACCGGAGGTGGCGCGCACCTGGATGGTCGAGAAGTCGTCCTCGTCCTTGCCCACCTCGAGCAGGGAGACGTCGAACGTTCCACCGCCGAGGTCGAAGACGAGGATGAGCTCGTCCTCCTTGCCCTTGTCCAGGCCGTAGGCGAGAGCGGCCGCGGTGGGCTCGTTGACGATGCGCTTGACGTCGAGGCCCGCGATCTGGCCGGCGTCCTTCGTGGCCTGGCGCTCGGCGTCGTTGAAGTACGCCGGGACCGTGATCACGGCCTCCGTGACGGGCTCACCGAGGTACTCCTCGGCGTCGCGCTTGAGCTTGCCCAGGATGCGGGCCGAGATCTCCTGCGGCGTGTAAGCCTTGTCGTCGATGCTCACCGTCCAGTCGGTGCCCATGTGGCGCTTGACCGACGAGATGGTGCGGTCGACGTTGGTGACCGCCTGACGCTTGGCGACCTCACCGACCAGCACCTCGCCGGTCTTGGAGAACGCGACCACCGACGGGGTGGTCCGCGAGCCCTCCGCGTTGGCGATGACGGTGGGCTCTCCACCCTCGAGGACGGTCACCACCGAGTTCGTGGTGCCGAGGTCGATACCTACTGAGCGTGCCATGTGACTGCCTTCCTCCGACAGATTGAGTCTTCTGCACTCAACTTAAGCCGGAGCTCGCATGGAAGCAAGCCCGCACCCGCAAAGTTGAGTCCACATCGCTCAACCTCGTTCGGGACCGGAAAGTTCCCGGCGGTGCCCTTCCGCGTGCAGGACCAGGCTGACCTGCGCGGACGCCGCCCCAGCGGACGCAGGATTATCGTGGCGTCATGCCCTTCGAGATCGCCCTCACCGACGACGTCACACTCCGTGAGCTGACCAAGGACGACGCAGAGGCGCTCGCCCGGGCCTACTGGCGCAACCGTGAGCACCTCGCCCCCTGGGACCCCGTCCGCCCCGAGGCGTTCTACACGGAGGAGTGGCACAAGGAGCACCTCTGGGCGCTGGTGCTGGAGAACTCCACCGGCCGTGCCCTGTACACGGCGTTCGAGGTGGACGGCGAGATCGTCGGCAGGCTGAACCTCACCGACATCGTGCACGGCGCCTTCGAGAACGGGCACGTCGGCTACTGGCTGGACGCCCGGTTCACCGGCCAGGGCCTGATGACCCGCGCCGTCGAGGCGCTGGTGGAGCACGCCCGGGACGAGCTGGGTCTGCACCGCCTCCAGGCCGCGACGCTCCCCCACAACGAGGTGTCCCAGGCCGTGCTGACCCGTGTCGGCTTCGAGCGGATCGGTTTCGCGCCGGGGTACCTGAAGATCGCCGGGCAGTGGCAGGACCACGTCCTGTTCCAGCTGCTCCTGCACGCCAACTGACGACCACGCGGCGCGACACGCCGTCGCCGACCCTGTTTCGCCCCTGTCAACAGGCGCGACGCCCTGACGTGCGGTACACAAGGGTGCACGACCGAGGCCACAGGGGTGGGGGCATCGGACGCGTACCCCGCGGGCTTGCCCGCGGATGTTTGATGCCCGGGACCCCGGGCCTCTACGGGGGGAGACCACCATGGCAAGCATCCACGGAAGCTCGTTGTCGATAGCGCTCCTGACAGCCTTGCTCGATCCCGAGGAGGACGGTCTCAGGTCACCTCACGTCCAGGACCTCCTGCAGGAGGCGCTCGAGACCCGCGAGGACGCGCGGGACGTGATCGTCGCGCTGCTCGCCTCGTCCGGCTCGATGCTGCGGCAGATCAGCTACCACAACGAGCAGGAGCCGCTCGAGTCCCTGCAGAAGGTGGCTCTGGGCTTCCAGCGCAAGGTAGTGCAGCTGCCCAGCTGAGTCAGCGTGCGGCCCGCGCCGCCACCGCCTCGGCGTCCCGCAGCAGGCGGAGTGCGTTACCGCTGGTCAGCTTGCCAAGGTCGTCATCGGACCAGCCGTTGTCCGCGAGCGCCGCGAGCAGCCGGGGGTAGCCCGACACGTCCTCCAGCCCTTCGGGGAGGGTGGGGGTCCCGTCGTAGTCGCCGCCGAGTCCCACGTGGTCGACGCCTGCGACCTCGCGGACGTGCTCGACGTGCGCGACGACGTCGGCCAGCGTGGTGCGGGGCTGCGGGTGCCGGGACCGCCACTCGGCGATGAACGGCTCGAAGGCCCCGAGGTCGGTGTTCTTGATGCCCTGGGCCGCTGCCGCCTCCGCGCCGGTCGCCCGCCACTCGGCGACGGCGGGTGACACGAACTGCGGCACGAACGTCACCATGCAGACGCCGCCGTTGGTCGCGAGAGTGGTCAGGACGTCGTCGGGCACGTTGCGGGGGACGTCGCAGACTGCGCGGGCGCTGGAGTGGCTGAAGACGACGGGGGCCGAGGTGATGCGCAGCGCGTGGCGCATGGTGCCGGCAGAGGTGTGCGAGAGGTCCACGAGCATGCCGAGGCGGTTCATCTCCCGCACTACGTCCTCGCCGAACGGCGAGAGGCCGCCCAGCACCTCGTCGTCGGTGGCCGAGTCGGCCCACGGCACGTTGTCGTTGTGCGTGAGGGTCATGTAGCGCACTCCGAGCGTGTGGAGCATGCGCAGGACGGCGAGGGACTCGTCGATGGAGTGCCCGCCCTCCGCGCCCATGAGCGAGGCGATCCGCCCGTCGGCCCATGCCTGCTCGACGTCGGCGGCGGTCAGGGCGAGCCGGAGCGTGTCCGGGTACTTCCGCACCATGCGGTGCACGCAGTCGATCTGCTCGAGGGTCGCGGTGACCGCCGCCCCGCCGGCGAGCTGTGCTGGCACGTAGACGGACCAGAACTGGGCGCCGACGCCGCCGTCGCGCAGGCGCGGCAGATCGGTGTGCGTCGCGCTGAGCCGCTGTGCGATGTCGACGGCGTCGAGGTCGTAGAACGACTGCTCCCGCAGCGCCCAGGGGAGGTCGTTGTGACCGTCCCAGACAGGGTGCTTCGCGAGGAGCGCGGTGAGGCGGTCGGCAGTCGTCGTCATGCGGACGACGCTATCGCGCTGCCGCGTCGCCCGGCCTGGCCGGGTACGGGTCAGGCGTGCAGGTCACCCGGGTGACCTGCACGCCTGACGCCTATCGCGGGTGAGGGATCAGCTCACTGATCAGCTCACCGATCAGCTCACCGATCAGCTCACCGATCAGCTCACGCGGTACCAGTTGCAACCGGCGGACTCGAAGCCGACCGCCGTGGAGGGCATGGTGATCGTCTTCGGCCCGGTCAGCTCGCCGTGGCCCACCAGGTTGGACCGGTCCTCCTTGCCGGTGAACTCCTTGATGAAGGAGTAGTAGCAGGAGTAGCCCTTCTCCGGTCCCGGCGTCACGTAGGTGCCGCGCTCCAGCTGGTCGCCCAGCATGTACACGCCGTCCTTGAACGTGGTCGCGCTCGGCTTGACCATGCCGGGGTAGTACCTGACCCACGTGCCGCAGTCCAGCGACGCGAACGAGCCGTCCCCTGACTTCACGGTGGCGATGCGCTGCCGGTAGCCGGCGTCGAAGCCCCACGACTCGTCCGAGGGTCCGTACCGCTCCCAGAGGCAGGGGTTCACCGTCCCGGCCTGGGCGATGTAGGTGGCCGCCGGGATCCCGTTGGCACCCACCACCCACCACTCGTCGGCGGGGATCGTGGTTGCGGGCCGGTAGACCGTCGCGACGGAGCCGCTGCTCTTGGCCGTCGTCGCGTAACCGGTCTTGCGGGCCGTCACGACCACGGCGAGCTTCTTGCCGTAGTGCGAGCCGTGGATCGTGTACGACGAGCTGGTCGCGCCGGAGATCGGCACGCCGTTCGAGTACCACTGGTAGCTGACCGAGGCGGCGGGCCGCCACGTACCCGGGACCGCCCGGACCGTTGACCCCACCCGCGCCGAGCCGGACACGGTCGGGGTCGGCATGCTGGAGAACTTGGTGCCCACCGTCTGCTGGGCCGAGGTGACGGTCTTGGTCGTGAAGCCGGTCCCCTTACGGGTCACCGACACCGAGATCTTGTGCCCGTTCCACGACGACGGGATCCGGTAGGAGCTGGCGGTCGCGCCGCTGATGCTCGTGCCGTTCACGCGCCACTGGTAGGTCGTGGTCGACGCCGACGGCGTCGCCGGCGGAACCACTGCCGTGACCGTGTACCCGGAGGCCGGTGCGCCGTCGATCCGCGGCGTCGCCTGCGAGTAGACGCCGTAGGCGACGGACTTCGCGCCGCTCGTGCGGCTCGCGGTGATGTACCCGGGGCGGGACCCGGTGATGGTGACGGTGAGCTGCCTGCCCCGGTCCGTGGCCTTGGGCGTGTAGGTGAACGCGGTGGCGCCGGAGATCGACGTGCCGTTCGCCTTCCACTGGTACTTGAACTGGGTACCGGACGTCCACGTGCCCGACAGCGCGCGCAGCACGCTGCCCACGCGGACCGTGCCGCTGATGGTGGGGTCGGTCGCCTGGATGGCGGTCGGCTGCACCACCGGTGTGGGCTCGCTGGTCACCGCCGTGGGGAGGTGGCCGTCGGCGGAGCCGAGGACGGTGACCGTCAGCGCGGCTCCGGCGTCGTCACCCAGCGGGGTGTACGTCGACTTCGTGGCGCCCGGGATCATCCTGCCGTCGCGGCGCCACTGGTAGGTGAACGTCGCGACCGGGCTCCAGGCCTCTACCGCCGCGGTCAGCGGGACGCCGACCTTGTACTCGGCGCCGGAGACGGTCGGCACGGTGGTCGTCTCGAACGCAGCCGCCTGGGCCTGCTCGAAGGCCGCGAGGACGTCGAGCTTGCCCTCGCCCCACACGTTGTTGTCGTCGGTGGTGCCGCCGCAGGACGTGTCGTTCATGTCCTGCGCGGAACCGTCGAGGATCGCCCGGGTCGCCGGAACGTTGCCGAGCAGCTCGGGGACCGCGTCCCACAGCAGCGCCACGGCACCCGCGACGTGCGGTGCGGCCATCGACGTGCCGTCGTAGTAGTCCGCCTGGTTGGACGGAAGGGTCGACAGGATGTAGGAACCCGGCGCCGCGATGTCCGGCTTGACGTTGCCGCTCTGGCCGGGGCCACGCGACGAGAACTCGGAGATCGTCCCGTTCCGCGTGAACGACCCCACCGAGTAGTTGACCGTGCGCGAGCCCGGGCTGCCGGACGAGTCACAACCGAACTCGCCGGAGTTGCCGTTGGCGAAGGTGGAGAAGATGCCCGCGTGCTCCCAGGCGGTGATCACGTCCTCCATGAACGGGTCCGTCGAGAAGTCGGCGCCCCACGAGTTGTTCACGACGTGGGGGCGCAGCTCCGGGTTCGGGACCGGGTCGGCCGAGCCCTGGTCGAACGGGGCCAGGATCCACTCGCCCGACGAGATCAGGTCCTCGTCGGTCCAGCCGCCACCACCACCGGCAGCGGCGATCCACTCGGCGCCAGGGGCCACGCCGACGGCGCGCTGCACGCCGTTGTGCGTGACCGTGCCGCCGACCATGGTGCCCATGGTGTGCGTGCCGTGCCCGTCCGTGTCGTGCGGGTCCTGCCGGCCGTCCACCGAGAAGTAGTTGTAGGCGTCCGGGTCGCTCGCGCCCTGACCGCGGTACTTGCCGGCCAGAGCGCTGTGGCTGCCGTCAACACCGGTGTCGATGTTGGCGACCACCATGCCCTTGCCGGTGTAGCCGGCGCTCCAGAGGTCGTTCGCGTTGATCGCGGTGATGCCCCAGGCCGGGGTCACCGCTGCCGCGTCGACGTCCTCCTCGGGCACGGCCGCCGCGTCGACGGGCTCCGGCGCCGCGTAGCGCGTCGTCGGACGGACCTCAAGCACCTCCACGTCGGCGGCGAGGTCCATCGCCTGGTCGAGCGAGCCGTCCTCGACGAGGATCGCGTTGGTCGCCCAGTAGGACGTGTACGCGGCGCCGGACTTCTCCAGCTCCGCGATGGCCTGCCCCTGCGCGGCGTCGGCGGTCGCGACGAGGGCGTCGTACACGTACTCACCGCGCTCGGACCAGCTGGTGATCGACTTGGCGGACGTCAGGTCGGCGTCGTCGGCGAACCGCAGCCAGAAGTCGGTGGTACCACGGGCCTGGAAGGCCCGGGTGGCGGCGGGAGTGATCTTGTCCTTCGGGGCGACCGCACCGGGAACCGCCTGAGCGGCGGGGTTACCCGGCAGAGCGCCGGACGGCGAGCCACGGTGAGGATCGGGGGCGGCGACCGCCGCGCCCGGTACTGCCAGAAGTGCCAGGGCGGTGGCCGAGGCCAGCACCATGGAACTACGTCGAATGCGAGGGAGCATGGGTTCTCCAGGCTGGGGCGCCCGGGATGCCAGGGCGCACTGGACCTGCACGGGGCAGGGGATGTGCCGTGAACATATCGCCGGAGTTCAGACAAATGCCTGGAAATACGCAGAACTCACCCGGGTGATATTTAGATCTCGCGGCCGCGCAGCCTGTCGATCTCCCGGCGCTCGCGCTTCGTGGGGCGCCCGGCCCCGCGGTCGCGCAACCCGACGGCCTCGCGCTCGACCCGCGTCGGCAGGGCCGGGCTGTGGTCGAGGTACGCCTTGGCCGCGATCGGGGCGCCCACCCGCTTCGGCAGCAGCTCCACGACCTCGACATCCCGGTCCCGGAGCGGGTCGCGCCAGGTCACGCGGTCACCGGTCGCCACAGAGGCCGATGCCTTCGCGACCTTGCCGTTGATCCGGACCCGGCCGCTACGGCACAGGTCGGCGGCGACCGACCGGCTCTTGGTCAGCCGCACCGCCCATAACCACACGTCGATGCGCATCGGCACATCCTCCCACCGCCCCACCGTTGAGTGCCGGGTATTTGTGCACTTCCGGGACCGAGACCCGCAAATACCCAGCACTCAACGGGGGCGGTCAGGTCGTGGCTCGGACCCAGCGGGGGTCGGAGGGGGTTACCTCGTGGAGCGCGCCCGTGATCGTTACCAGCTTGCGGGTTGTCGGTGGGGTGGCGGCGCCGTCCGGGCTCGGTGCGTCGTCCGGCAGGTCGTTCGGCTCGTCCAGGTCGGCGATGCCCTCTGCCACCACCCTGACAACGCTGTCGGCCGCATGCGCACCCACCCACACCTCGACGTCGCCTGGTTCGACGACCCGCGTCATGCTCCGGTCGGTGAACGCGAAGCGGGTCGTCGGCACGTCGAACGTGACGGTGGTGGACTCCCCCGGCTCGAGCGTGACGCGGTGGTAGCCGAGCAGCTGCGCCGTCGGCCGCGCGACGGAGCCCAGCACGTCGCGCCCGTACAGCTGCACGACGTCGGAACCCGCCACCCCACCGGTGTTCGTGACCGTCACGACGGCGCCGAACGTGCCGCCCGCTGCCACCACCCGGTCCACGGAGACCAGCTCACGCGTGAACGTCGTGTACGACAGGCCGAACCCGAAGGAGCGCGGCGGCGTCGAGTCGGTGGACGTCACCTCGGACGCCCCGCCGAGGATCGGGTGCAGGTACGAGTACGGCTGCGCACCGGTGGACCGCGGGAGCGACACGGGCAGGCGCCCCGAGGGGTTCACCCGGCCCGAGATGACGCCGGCGAGCGCGCTGCCGCCCTCTTCCCCGGGGAAGAACGCCTGGAGCACCGCCCCGGGCTTCCTGGCACCGGTCCCGCCGGAACCCGGTGCGGCATCGAGCGCCCAGCCCACCGCGTACGGGCGCCCGGTGACCAGCACCATGACGACGGGCTTGCCAGCGGCGAGCACCGCCTCGACGAGCTCGCGCTGCACGCCGGGCAGCTCCAGCGACTCGCTGTCGTTGCCCTCGCCCACCGTGCCCCGGCCGAACAGTCCTGCCTGGTCGCCCACGACGACCACCGCGACGTCGGCCGCCTCCGCGGCGGCCACGGCCTCAGCGAAGCCGGACGTGTCGTCGCCCTCGACCTCGCAGCCCTGGGCGAACGTGAGCTCGGGCGCGGACAGGCCCGCGCGGTCGAACTCGACGGCCAGCGCCTCGGCCACCGACGGGATCTCGAACCCTGCCGGGACGCCGGGGAAGTGCGCGAGCACGTGGTTCGCGAACGAGTAGCAGCCCATCAGCGCCTCGGGTCGGGCCGCGTTCGGCCCGATCACCGCCACGCGGGCAGGCTTGTCGTGCCACGAACCGAGCGGCAGCACGCCGTCGTTCGAGAGCAGCACCACCGACTCCTCGGCAAGTCGCCTGGCCACGTCGCGGTGCGCGGGCGAGTCCAGGTCGACGACGGCGGGCGGGGCGTCCTCGTACACGTCGGGCTCGAGCAGCCCGAGCTCCTCCTTCTGCTTCAGTGCGCGCAGCACCGCCCGGTCCACTATCTCGACCGGCACCGTCCCGTCCGTGACGAGCGCGGCGAGCGGCTCGAGGTACGCGTCACCGGACGGCAGCTCGACGTCGACGCCCGCCTCCAGCGCGGCCGCGGCGGCCGCGCCCCGGTCGGCGGCGACGGCGTGCATGACCGTCAGGAACGCGACGCCGAAGTAGTCGGCGACCACTACGCCGTCGAACCCCCACTGCTCGCGGAGCAGACCTGTCAGGTACTCGCCCGACGAGTGCATGGGCACGCCGTCGACATCGTTGTAGGACGCCATCACGGAACGCACCCCGCCGTCGAGCACTGCCATCTCGAAGGGCGGGAGGTAGATGTCGGCGATCTCGCGCGGTCCGGCGCTCACCGGGGCGTGGTTTCGCCCGGCCTTGGACCCGGAGTACGCCACGAAGTGCTTGAGCGTGGCGTGCACGCCCGCCCCCTGCAGCCCGCGCACGTAGGAGGTGCCGACCGTCCCGACGAGGTAGGGGTCCTCGCCTATGCACTCGTCGACCCGCCCCCACCGGGGGTCGCGGACGACGTCGAGCACCGGCGCCAGCCCCTGGTGGATGCCGAGCTCACGCATGGACTCCCCGATGAGCCGGCCCATCTCGGCCACGAGCTCCGGGTCGAACGACGCGCCCCACGCGAGCGGCGTCGGGAAGGTGGCCGCCTGCCAGGCCGCCAGGCCCGTGAGGCACTCCTCGTGCACCAGCGCGGGGATCCCGAGGCGGGTCTCGCGCTTGAGCCTCCGCTGCTCGGCCCAGAGCCACGCCGCCCGCTCCACCGGGTCCACCGGTCGCGTGCCGTACACCCGCGTGTAGTGGCCGAGGCCGTTCTTCGTGGTCTCCTGGAGCGAGCTGGAGCCCTGGCCGCCGGCCATCTCGCCCTGCATCGGTGCCACGACGTTGCCGCCCTGGTCCAGCCAGTACCCGACCAGCTGGGCCAGCTTCTCCTCGAGTGTCATCTGTGCGTGCAGCTCGCGCACACGCTCCGACACCTCGGGCATCGCCCGAAGCGCCACGGGCAGCTCCGTCATATAGATCCCTTTCTTGACCTGCTTCTTCAGGCCTGCTTCGAAAGATGGCCGGCCCGGGACGTGGCCCGTGCGCGGCGGCCGCGCCTGCTCAGCCCTTGACGGCTCCGGTGAGACCGCCCACGATGCGCCGCTGCATGGCCAGGAAGAACACCAGCGCGGGGATCATGGCGAGGGTCGTGAAGGCGAACACTCCTGCCGTGTCCGACGCATGCTCCGACGAGAAGTCGGCCACGCCGAGCGGCAGCGTCTTCATGTCCGACTGCAGCAGGAGCAGCGGCAGCAGGTACGCGTTCCACGAACCGACGAACGCCAGCACACCGACCGTCACCATCCCCGGACCGGAGAGCGGCAGCACGATGCGCCAGAAGAAGCCGATCCTGGACGTACCGTCGAGCTGCGCCGCCTCCTCGAGCTCCTTCGGGATCGCGGCGAGGAACGGCCGCAGGATCACGACCGTCACCGGCAGGGCGAACGCCGCCTGCGGCAGCGCAACACCCATCCAGGTGTTCCCCAGCTGCAGGTTCTGCGTGATGAGGATGAACAGCGGGACGATCGCCACGGTGGCGGGGAAGAGCAGGCCCACCACGAAGACCATGAACAGCGTCTCGCGGCCCTTGAACTGGTACCGGGCCAGCGGGTAGGCGGCCATCACGCCGAACACCACGGTGATCGCAGTGGTCAGCACGGCGATGGCCGTCGAGTTCAGCGCGTACTGCCAGAAGCTGGCGCTGGTCAGGACGCCCACGTAGTTGTCGAGCACCCACGGACTGGGCAGGCCGGCCGGGTCCTGGGCGATCTGCGCGTTGGTGCGGAAGCCGCCCAGCACGCCGTAGAGCACGGGCCCCAGCGTGAGCGCTGCGATCGCAAGGGCTATCGCGTAGACGACCGGGTTGCCGCCCCCGAAGGAACCGCGCTTGCCGGGCCGCTCCCGCCGGGAGGGTTCACGCGTGGTGGGGGCGTGCATCAGCACTGCCGCGTTCGAGGCACTCACCGGATCACCTTCTTCGTCTTCTTCCTGTTCACCGTCACCGCGTCGGGTCGCGTGTCCCGGCTGAGGATGAGCTGCTGGTACAGGACGGCCATGATGAGCGCGATGACGAAGAGGATCACCGAGGCTGCTCCCGCGATACCGAAGTTCTGGCTCCGGGTGCCCTCGTTGATGAGGTAGGTGGCCATGGTGGTCGTGGAGTTGGCGGGGCCACCGCCGGTCAGGATCCACACCATGTCGAACAGCTGGAGCGCGCCGATCATCGACAAGAACGCCCAGGTACGCATCGTCGGGCCGAGCAGCGGGACGGTGATCTTGCGCTGCACCTGCCACCACGAGGCGCCGTCGAGCTGGGCGGCCTCGTAGAGCTCTTCCGGCACACCCTGCAGACCCGCGAGGAACAGGATCACGGCGAGGCCGAGGTACTTCCACGTGAGGACGCCGAGCACCGTCAACAGCGCGAGGTCCGGGTCACCGAGCCAGCCCTGCTCCGGCGTCCGCAGGCCGACGGCGCCGAGCAGACCGTCGATCACGCCGTACTCCGGCTGCAGGAGCTGGAACCAGACCACGCCGGCGATGACCTCGGCGAGGACGTACGGCACGAAGATGATCGTGCGCAGCAGGCCCTGGCCCCACATCTTGCGGTTGAGCAGGAGGGCGATGGCCAGGCCCAGCGGGAGCTGGACCGCTATGGAGCCTCCGACGATGATCAGGTTGTGGACTATCGAGTCGACGAAGACGTCGTCGGCCAGCACCGTCACGTAGTTGCGCAGGCCGACGAAGTCGACCAGCGGGCCGAAACCCTTCCAGCGGTACACCGAGAGCTGGACCGCCGTGATGATCGGCCAGACCACGAAGAGCGCGAACAGGGCCAGGGCGGGCGTGACGAAGAAGACGATCTCGAGGCGCTTGCGCCACGCAGAGGTCACCCTGCCGCGCCCGCCCGTGGCTAGTGCAGTCACTGGCTCACTGCTCCGCTTCTGCCGCGGTCTGGATGGCGTCGACGACGTCCTGCGGGCCGGACTCACCGGCGAACATGAGGGCGATCTCGTCGTTCATGGCACCGCCGACCGACTGGCCGAGGCGCGTGTCGAGGTAGAGCTGGGTCACGCCACCGCCGTCGCGCACCGGGAGCAGCTGCGCGAGGGTCTCGTTCGAGAGCGAGTCCGTCGCGGCGGGGTTCGTCGGCAAGCCCATGTCGAGCTCGGCGAAGCCCTGCTGGACCTCGTCCGAGAGCAGGTAGTTGGCGAAGTCGACCGCCGCGTCGGGTGCCGCGGCCGAGACCGACCACGCGTCGCCGCCGCCCATCTGGTCGGCGGGGTCGCCGCCCTGGCCGTCGAACGTCGGGAAGGCGAACCAGCCGAGGAAGTCCGGCACCTCGCCGCTCTCGGTGAGGCCGCCGGCCACGCCGGGCTCCCAGTGACCCGCCAGCTCCATCGCGGCCTTGCCCGTCGCGAGCAGACCGGAGGCCGACGTCGGCCCGGTCTGGGCCGGGGTGGTGAGGAAGCCCCTGTTGAACGGCTCCTGGGCGATGACGTCCTCGACGTGCTCGCCGGCCTTGACGAAGCACGGGTCGGAGTAGTCGGCGCTGTCGATGGCGGTCTCGACGACGTCGAACGGGCACTCACGGACGACGCCGTAGTACCAGTAGTGCGCGGCCGGCCACTTGTCGCCGGCGCCGACGGTCAGCGGGGTGGTCCCGGCTTCCTTCAGCTTGTCGAGGTAACCGTCGAACTCCTCGATGGTCGGGTTCGGCGACACCTCGGAGATGCCCGCCGCCTCGAAGAGGTCCTTGTTGTACCAGAAGCCGACGATGCCCATGGAGAAGGGCAGGGCGTAGACCTTGTCGTCCACCGTGTACTGGTCGGCGAAGCTCGAGATCTTGGTGATGGTGTCGGCGGAGTCCTCGGTGAGGTCGCGCACGAGCCCGGCCTCGACCTCGTTGGCGAGCTCACCGCCGCCCCGGCTCATGTAGACGTCCGGGATCTGCTCGTCGTCGCCGGACTGGAAGGCCGCCTGGAGCTTGGTCCCCATGTCCTCGTGCTGCATTGCCGAGACCTTGACCTTGACGCCGGTCTCCGCCTCGAAGTCGGCGGCGACCTTGTCGTAGTACTCCTTGCCCTCACCGGTGTTCGAGTTGTGCCACCAGGTGAACTCCTGCGCATCGGCGTTCTCGTTGGTCTCGCCATCGGTCGGGCCCGAACCGGCTCCGACGCAGCCAGCCGCGAGCAGGGCGACGGTGCCGCCGAGCGCGATCAGCGCCGCGCCGCGCATCTTCCTCATCATTGTGGAACCCCTTGTAGTCGTCATCGACGGTCGGCAGGAGCCTGCCGGTGACGGACGACAGGTCCGTCAGTCAGGAGACTGGCAGCCGGGCAACGGTTTCGTCAAACGGTTTCGATATCGATTTCGAAACGGATCGGTAAACCAGACACACCTCGTTGCCCGGGGTACTCTCACTTCCGTGCACAGTGGGACAGGCTCACCCGGGTCCACCGCCGGACCGGGTGACAGCGTGACGAGCGATTCGGTGACCCCGGATCCCTTCGCCACCCAGGAGCGTGCGACCGGCCGCGCCACCATCACCGACGTCGCGCGCGTCGCCGGCGTATCGGTCGCAACGGTCTCCAAGGTCGTCAACGGCCGGTACGGCGTCGCCGCGGCCACCGCCGAGCGGGTGCTCGGCGTCGTCGCCGACCTCGGGTACGAGTCGTCCCTCGTCGCGCGCAGCCTGCGCCGCCGCCAGACCAACGTCATCGGCGTGCTGGTGGCCGAGTTCGAACCGTTCAGCACGGAGCTGCTCAAGGGCATCTCCGCCGCGATGGACGGGACGGGCTACGAGCTGCTCGCCTACTGCGGCGACGCCGGGCACTCGGACCACGTGGGCTGGGAGCGCCGCTCGCTGTCCCGCCTGGCCGGAACCCTGATCGACGGCGTGGTGATCGTCACGCCCACCCTGGCCCTGCCGGTGCACGAGGGCGTGCCCATCGTCGCCATCGACCCGCACACCGGCCCCACCGGGCCCGCGACCGTCGACTCCGACAACCTGGGCGGCGCGCGCACCGCTACCGAGCACCTCATCTCGCTCGGCCACACGCGCATCGGCTACCTCGGCGGACGTTCCGACCTGGAGTCGGCCCGCCTGCGTGAGCTCGGCTTCTTCGAGGCGATGCAGGCCGCAGGCCTCACACCGGACCCGAGCCTGGTGCTCGAGGGCGGCTACCGCCCGGACCGGTCCGACCGCCCCACGCACGACCTGCTCGAACGCCCCGACCGGCCGACCGCCGTCTTCGCCGCCAACGACCTGTCGGCGATCCACGTCATCCAGGTGGCGCAGGAGCTGGGGCTGCGCGTGCCCGAGGACCTGTCGGTCATCGGTTTCGACAACATCCCCGAGGCCGCCGCGTCGAACCCGCCGCTGACGACCATCGCGCAGTCCCTGCACGAGATGGGTGCCGAGGCGCTCCGCATGGTCATCGCGATGCTCGAGTCGGGCACCACCGCGGGCAAGCACACCCGCCTGCCCACGCGGCTGGTCGAGCGCGCGAGCACGGCTCCCCCGCCCGCGCCGTCGAAATAACCTCGCCGACGGCGGCAGGCCGGGGCACCCTGGTGGGATGACCTCCCCCACCGGCCGCACGCCGGCGCAGACGCAGTGGCACGTCCTCGAGGTGGCGGCCGTACCGTCCGTCGACCACCCCGACGCCTGGGCGTACCACGGGATCGCCGCCGTCGACCGAGCGGTGGAGACCGCGCACCTGGGGTACGACGACCTCGCCCGCACGGTGCGGCAGATGGTCAGCGGGATGCTGCACCAGGAGTACGCGCACAAGCAGCGGTTCGTCGCGGTCCTCGACCGGGCCGACGGCGGAGCGCCTACCGCCGACGACGTGGTCGGCTTCGGGTTCCTGGCGATGACGCTCAAGGACAACACGCACACCGCCGACGTCTACGTGGGAGTCCACCCGGACCACCGGCGGCTGGGCATCGGCACCGCTCTCGCGACGCGGCTCGAGGAGGCTGCCGCCGACGCCGGGCGGACCACGTTCTTCGCCTGGTCGCTGTCCGCGCGCGAGGCCGCCGAGGGCGAGGAGGCGCTGGTGCCGGCCACCGGCGTCGGGCGCCTCCCCGCCGACGCAGCGGGTGCTCGCTTCGCGCTCGGCCGCGGCTACACGATCGAGCAGGTGGAACGCATGTCACGGCTCGACCTGCCGGTGGATCCCGACAAGCTGGCGGCGTTCGAGGCGGAGGCGCGCGCCAAGGCGGGCGACGACTACCGGACGCACACGTGGGAGGGCATCCCTGAGGCGTGGCACGCGGGATATGCCCAGCTCATGACGCGGATGTCGACGGACGTGCCGCAGGGCGAGCTGGACTTCGGCGAGGAGGCGTGGGACGCCAAGCGCGTCAGCGTCTACCTCGAGGAGCGCGCCGCCAGCGGCCAGCGCCTGCTGACCACTCTCGTGGAGCACGTCCCGTCTGGCGAGGTCGTGGCGGGTACGTCGTTCCTGCTGCAGGACGCCAAGCCGGCGTTCGTGTTCCAGGAGGAGACGATCGCGCTGAAGACCCACCGCGGGCACCGGCTCGGGATGCTCGTCAAGGCGGTCAACCTGCGCGAGCTGGCGGCGCGCTACCCGCAGACCGAGCGTGTGCACACGTTCAACGCCGAGGAGAACGCGCACATGCTGAGCATCAACGTGGCCCTGGGCTTCCGCCCCTCAGGCGCGGAGGCGGCCCTCCAGAAGCGCCTCTGACCCCTCGCTGAGTGCTGGGTATTTGCGGCTTCGCGGGCCCGAAACCCGCAAATAGCCAGCACTCAACGGTGCTTGCGGAGGCGGCCGACCAGGGTGAGGAAGCGGCCGGTCGCGCGGGTGACGACCCCGCCGGTGCCGTTCGCGACGTCCAGCAGCTGCCGGACCTGCTTGTGCGTGACGCCCGAGCCCGGCTGATAGGGCAGTCGGTCCAGGGGCATCGCGCTGGTCATGATCATGACGTCGTCCGACAGGCCAGCACCCTGCAGCATCCCCGTGACCGTGGGGCCGATGACGGGGTGGGCCATCGCCTCACCCAGCGAGGAAGCGGCGGTGAGCGGCGCGACGACGCCGTCCGACGGCACCTCGGCGTCGGCCGTGGCACGGATGTCGCGGCTCGATGCGCCCACCTCCACCCGATAGGTGCCGCCCTCGACGCGCCACCGGTCGGCCTGGACGTCCCAGTACGCGAGGTCGTCCCGGTCCACCGAGAGCTCCACCTCGCGCGACTCCCCCGGAGCGAGATCGACCACGGCGAACGCGGCCAGCGCGCGCGGGGCACGCGGGACCGGCGAGCCGGGCAGGGACACGTAGCACTGCACCACCTCCCGGCCCGCGACGCCGCCGGTGTTGGTGACGGTCACGCGCACGGTGAGCCCGACGCCGTTGGTCGAGCCTGCCGAGACCCCCAGCCCTGAGTATCCGAACGTCGTGTACGACAGCCCGTGCCCGAACGGGAACTGCACGTCCAGGTCACGTGCGTCGTACCAGCGGTAGCCCACATAGATGCCCTCGCCGTAGGTGACGCGCAGGCCCGTGCCCGGAAAGCTCGTCCACGCCGGGGTGTCCTCGATGCGCAGCGGGACGGTCTCGGCCAGC
The DNA here is from genome assembly GCF_040639635.1 of Promicromonospora sp. NPDC023805. Lineage (NCBI taxonomy): Bacteria > Bacillati > Actinomycetota > Actinomycetes > Micrococcales > Promicromonosporaceae > Promicromonospora > Promicromonospora sp. NPDC023805. The sequence continues at coordinate 76,294 of NZ_JBFAAH010000019.1, forward strand.
CGGCCGGACGGGTTGACGCGTCCGTACAGCACGTCGGCCAGTGCCCCGCCGCCCGCCTGGCCGAGCAGCCAGCCCTCCACGATCGCGGGCACCCGGTCCGCGAACCCGGACAGCCGCACCACCGAACCGTTGGACAGGACCACCACCACGCGCGGGTTGACCTCCAGCACCCGGTCGAGCAGCTCGAGCTGGACGGCGGGCAGCTCGATGTCCGCACGGTCGCGGCCCTCTGCCTCGGCCGACTGCGGCAGACCCGCGAAGAACAGCACCACGCCGGCGTCGCGAGCCGCGGCCACCGCGTCGGCGGCCAGCGCCTCGACGGTGTCGGCGGCGGCAGACCTCTTCCACAGCCGTCCGACCACGCCCCGGCGGGCCGCGGCCCCGCTGATCGAGCCTGCCGGGCCGAGCCCGTAACCCGGCGCGAAGACGACGTCGGAGGCGAAGCCCTCGATCGCGGCGAGGGCGTCGTCGAGCCGGGTCGGGACGATCTGGGACGATCCCGAACCCTGGTAGCGCGGCGTGCGGGCGAGCTCGCCGATCACCGCGACACGCGTCTGCGGCGCGAGCGGCAGCAGGCCGTCGTCGTTCTTGAGCAGCACCACCGCACGACTCGCCGCCTCGCGGGCCAGAGCGTGGTGCGCGGCGGCGTGCCAGGCCTCGGGGTCGTGGCCGCGCTCGGCGAGCAGCGGCGCGCCGCCCTCCGTTGTCTCCTCGCGTGCGGCCTGCGCCGCGAGCGCCAGCGCGACGACCCGGGTGGCCGAGCGGTCGACGTCGGCGACGTCGAGGGCGCCGGACTTCACTGCCGCGACGAGCTCCTTGACCCGGCCCTCTCCGGCGGCGGGCATCTCCAGGTCCAGACCTGCGCGGACGCCGGCGACGCGGTCGTGGACGGCGCCCCAGTCGGACATGACGAGGCCCTCGAACCCCCATTCGCCGCGCAGGATGTCGGTGGTGATGCGGCGGTCCTCGCCGGTGTGGGTGCCGTTGATGCGGTTGTACGACGACATGAGCGTCGCGGGCCGGGCCTTGGTGACGACGCGCTGGAAGCCGCGCAGGTAGATCTCGCGGAGGGTGCGCTCGTCCATGTCGGCGGAGACGCGCATGCGTTCCGTCTCCTGGTTGTTCGCGGCGAAGTGCTTGAGGCTCGTGGCGACGCCGCCCGCCTGGATGCCGGTGACGATGGCCGCGCCGATCTCGCCCGCGAGCAGGGGGTCCTCGGACACGTACTCGAAGTTGCGCCCGCACAGCGGGCTGCGCTTGATGTTGATGCCGGGCCCGAGCACTACGTCGATGCCGCGCTGCTTCGCCTCGGCCGCCACCGCCCCGCCCACGCGCCGGACCAGGCCGACGTCGAACGTGCTGCCCAGCGCGACCGCCGGCGGGAAGCACGTGGCGGGGACGGCGCCCTCGATGTCGCCGACGTCGGGGGCGAGCCTGCGCACGCCGTGCGGGCCGTCCGCGAAGAAGGCCGACGGGACTCCGGAGGCCTCCGCAGTGGTCCAGAACGACGCGCCGGACAGGAGCCGCGCCTTCTGCTCCAGCGTGAGCTTCCTGACGATCGCCGCGGGTGCAGCTGCGGTGGCGACTGCGGTGCGGGCCTGCGGCTTCTTCGGCATGCGGTCACGCTACCCGGATCAAAAAGCCGTGCGTCCGGGCACCGCCGGGCGCACTCTGTGCTCATGACCTCAATTTCTGCGGTACCCGCCCCGGCGACGTCGGCGTGGCGCCTGATGGACCCGCCGCACCCGTCCTCGATCGACGACCCGGCGGCGTGGGCGTACCGGGGCATCGCAGAGCTGGATGCCGCCTCGGGCACAGCTGACCTCGGCAATGCCGACGCCGCCCAGACTCCGCTCGCGATCCTGGTGGCGATGAACAACCAGGACTACCGGCGCAGGCTGCGCCAGGTCGCCGTGGTGGACGCACCCGAGGGGCCGCGGGTGGTGGGCAGCGCGCTCCTGAGCCTCTTCGTCCGGTCGAACCCGGAGCTGGCCGTCGGCTTCGTCGTGGTGCACCCGGAGTACCGGCGGCAGGGGATCGGCACTGCCCTGGTCGAGTGGTTCCGCACCACCGCGCAGGCGGAGGGCCGGACGTCGGTCCTGGCCCCCGTCGACTTCGGGTCCGAGGGGGCCGACGGCGAGACGCTGGCTCCGGCGTCGGGCATCGGCACGGTCTCCGCGGACCTGCCGGGCGTGCGGCTGGCACAGAAGCTGGGCCTGAAGCTGCAGCTCGTGGAGCGACGCTCCCGCATCGACCTGCCCGTCGCGCCCGACGCGGTCTCGCGGTTCGAGGCCGAGGCCCGTGCCGTCGCCGGCGACGCGTACCGCGTCCATACCTGGACCGCGCCCACGCCGGACGAGTGGATCGAGCAGTACGCGGCCCTGGAGCAGGCGCTGTCCGACGACGAGCCGCGCGGCGGTCTCGAGGTCGAGTCCGACGTCTGGGACGCCGACCGCCTCCGCGTCGAGGAGGCGACGATCGCCGCCAAGGGCGACCGGTACGTGGTGACAGCGGCCGAGCACGTGGCCACGGGCGAGCTCGCCGCGATGACGATGCTGCTGTGGAACGCCGAGAAGCCCGACCACACCGACCAGGAGTCCACGGTGGTGCTCAAGGCGCACCGTGGGCACCGGCTCGGGATGCTCGTCAAGGCGGTGAACCTGCGCGAGCACGCCCGGCTGCGACCGGAGGCCCAGCGCATCTACACCTGGAACAACGAGGAGAACCCGCACATGCTCGCGATCAACATCGCGCTCGGGTTCCGGCCGGCGGGCGGGTCCGCGGAGTTCCAGGGCCCGCTGTAGACCTCGTTCGTCAGAGGAGCTCCGGGGTCAGGTCCGGGTCGCCCTCGTGGACGTGCTCCACCACGCCGCGCAGCGTCACCGGCCCGGCCGGCCCGGCGTCGACCCGGGCGCCGGCCGTCACCTCGACGACGGCGCCCACGCCAAAGGGCCAGGTGTCGGCAGCTGAGCTGCCGGCACCTGGCCCCTTACCGTCGCGGGGTTCGCCGCGCTGGCGTCAGTTGTCGTTCCGGTCGTCCCGGTCGTCCGCGTCGTCGTCCGCGTCGTTCGGGGTGTTGTTGTCGTTCGGGGTGTTGTCGTTCTGGTCGTCGACGTAGTTCGCGTCGTTCGGCGAGTCCGCCGACTGCGCGGAGCCCGCGGTGTCGTGCGCCGACTCGTTCGGCGAGTCCGCCGACTCCGGCGAGGGGTCGTAGTTCGCGTCGCCGGGCGAGTCCGCCGACTGCGCGGAGCCCGCGGTGTCGCGTGCCGACTCGTTCGGCGAGTCCGCCGACTCCGGCGAGGGGTCGGCCGTCGTGGAGCCGGCACCGTTGTCGGACTGCGGTGCGCTCTCCAGGGCGACTGCCGCGGAGGACTCGGCCCGGGGGGCCGGGTCGTTCAGGGCCGCTGCCGTCGATGCGCCGGCGACGCCGATCACGGCCGCTGCTCCGACGATGGCCCAACGCTTCTTCATGGTCGAGGGGTTCATCTCTGTGACCTCCGGGTCTCGCGGCACCCCGTTCGGGTGCCTCCTGATAGAAGTCTGCGTCGCCAGGATGAGGCGACGAGGAGACCTGCATGAGACGCCTCTCATGTCCGGGAAGGTGTCCCGAGAAGGCGTCAGCCCTTGAACCGGTAGCCCGCCCCGCGCACCGTCTCGATGCGGTCTGCTCCGAGCTTCTTGCGCAGGTACCGCACGTAGACGTCGACCACGTTGGAGCCTGGGTCGAAATCGTAGCCCCAGACCCGCGACAGCAGCTGCTCGCGGGACATGACCTGGCCCGGATGCTGCAGGAACACCTCCGCGAGCGCGAACTCCCGTGCCGAGAGCTCCACCTCGCGCCCCGCCACGGTGGCAGTGCGCGTGCGCAGGTCGAGCCCGACGTCGCCGTGCTCCAGGCGGTCCGACGCCGTCGCCTCCCCCGTCGTCCGCCGCAGCCGCAGCTTGATCCGGGCGAGCAGCTCGTCGAACCCGAACGGCTTGGACATGTAGTCGTCCGCCCCGCCCTCCAGGCCCGCCACCCGGTCGGAGAGCGAGTCCCGGGCGGTCAGGATCACCACCGGCAGCGTGGAGCCGACGTCGCGCAGGCGCTGCAGCACCGTGAAGCCGTCCAGCACGGGCAGCCCGATGTCCAGGACCATGAGGTCGTAACCGCCGGACATCGCGTGGGCCAGCGCCGACGCGCCGTCGGACACCACGGTGGGCTGGAACCCGTGCGCCTTGAGCCCCTTGCGCACGAACTGCGCGATGCGCTCCTCGTCCTCCGCGATCAGGATCTGGTTCAACGTGCCTCCTCCTCGGTCGCCGCGCTCCTGCTACCTGCCTGCGTGCCCGACGGCACAGCGCCGTCGGCCGGCCAGGTCATCACGAAGCGTGCCCCGCCGCCGTCCGACCGTTCGACGACCACGTCCCCGCCGTGCCCCTGCGCGATGGCCCGCACGATGGCGAGGCCGAGGCCCGAACCGGACACCCCGCCCGTCGTGCTGCCCCGCGCGAACCTGTCGAAGATGCGATCCGCCTCCTCGGGTGGCACGCCGGGGCCGGTATCGCGCACCCAGAGCCGCACCTGACGGCCCGCGGGCCCGTCGAACACCTGCGTGCCGATGCCTACCTCGTCGTCCGGGCCGGTGAACTTCACCGCGTTGTCCGCGAGCTGCAGCACCGCCTGGGTGAGCCGGTGCATGTCGGCGACCACCTCGGCGTCGGCCCGGGCGTCCACCACCCAGCGGCGGGCGCCCAGCGCGCGCGCCTTGTCGTGCACGTCGTCGGTGAAGCGGCCCAGGTCGACGGAGGCGGTGGAGACGAAGTCGGCCCGCTCCGCCTTGGCGAGCAGCACCAGCTCCTCGACGATCTGGCCCATCCGGGACGTCTCGTCGAGCAGGAGGTCCCGTGTCTCGCGCACGTCCGACGGATCGTCCGGGTCGAGCACCTCCAGGTGGCCGCGCAGGACGGTCAGCGGGGTACGGAGCTCGTGTCCGGCGTCGTCCAGGAACTGGCGCTGCGTCTCGATGGCCGTGGACAGCCGGTCGAGCATAGTGTTGAACGCGCCCGCGAGCTCGCCGAGGTCGTCCTCGGTGGCCACCGGGACCCGCTGGGAGAGATCGGTCTCGGTGACCCGGGTGGCGGTGGAGCTCAGCTGCCGCAGCGGGCGCAGGAGGCGGCTGACCACCAGCCACGCGAACACCCCCAGCAGCACCAGCGCCACGCAGCAGACGATCGCGTAGGTGCGCATCACGGCGGTCTCCGCCTCGAGCGACTCGTCCAGCGCGGACGCCATCACGTACGCGCCCACCTCCTGCCGGTCGGGCACCGTCACGGGCACGACGACGAACCACACCCTGCCGATCTCCGTGTCGATCTCACGCTGGACCGTCGTGCTCGACTGCGGCGTGAGACTGTCGACGACGTCCCGGACCACCGCGCTGTCCGCGACCACCCGCGCCGGCGTGGGCGGGCTGGACTGCTGGTGCTTACCGTCCAGGTAGCTCACGAACATCTCGTGGGTGCCGGGGACGTTCCGCTCCATGGCGACACTCATGAGCCGGCCCGCGCCGTGGAACTTCTCGCCCGTCTCCGGGTCCACGCCGTTCTCCGCGAGCTGCTGCAGCTCCCCGATCTCCTGGTCGAAGTCCTCGGAGATGCCCTCCATGATCTGCTGGGTCTGGATCGCGTGGGTCAGCAGGCCCGTCGCGAGCAGCCCGATGGCGGTCACTGCCACCACCGTCGTCACGACCTTGGCCCGTACCGTCGGCCGGCGCAGGCTCATGCGCGACCCACGCCGGACGACGCGAGCCTTGACCCGTCGAGCCAGCCGGCCACGACGTCCAGGCGCCGCGATGTCGCCGCCTGCCACCCGCGCTCCTGCACGCGGTGCGGCCCGGTGGCCAGCGAGAGCAGCACCCCCGCGACCCGCGCGGCGAGGTCGCTCCGGTCGGCGCCCCTGCCGCCAGGGGCCGCCACGAAGCCGGTGGCGTAGTCCGCGGCGAGCTTGCGCATCCGGGCAGCATGCGTGACCTGCGCCGGATCCTTCCCGTGCACGAGGGACAGCACGTCCAGGTGTGCGACGAGGCAGGCGAGGTCGTCGGCGCGGTGGCCGGGGCCCGCGGAGTCGACGTCGAGCAGGCCGGTGATCCGCCCGTCGGTGAGCATGATCTGGGCCTCGTAGAGGTCGCCGTGCGTGGGGTCCGCACCGGTCCCGCGCTCCGCGAGGCGCGTCCGGACGGCGCCGGCCAGGTCGGCGGCCCGGCCCGCCTCCGCGGGCAGCGCCGCGCCGATGACGCCCGCGTAGTGCTCGGCCGAATCGCTCCACGCGGGGCGGCGCGGCAGGTCGCGCACCTCGGCGGGCAGCCGGTCGAGCAGGTCGAGCACCTCGAGCGGGGACGGGATGCGCCCACCGTCCCGCACGGCGGCGCGCATCTCGGTGCCGTGCAGCGGGGACAGGACGAGGAGCCCGTCGTCCGACCAGCCGAGGGGGCGCGGGACCGGCAGGCCTGCCTGCGACAGGAGCTCGTGCCGCCGGTGCAGGTCGGCGACCTTGCGGGGGCGGAGCACCTTGAGGAACACCCGGGACGACGCGGCGGTCGCCTCGATCACCGCACGCCGTGTCGGGCGGTAGGCCCGGACCTTGAGCACAGGGTTGGCGCGGGCCTCCGGGCTGACGCCGAGGCCGGCCAGGAGCTCCTCGACGGCGGCCGTGTTGAAGGCGCGGGGCAGCGCGGGCAGCGCCGGGTCGCCGGGGAAGCGCCACACTGCGACCGTCGCGTCGCCGTCGGACAGCGTGACCACGCCCGGCTGGCGGCCGTCGCGGGAGCGGCCGACGCTCGCGCCGAGCGTCTCGGACCGCTCGACGCCGTCCCAGCGCACCGTCGCCCGGTAGGCGACGGTGGTCGTGGAGCCGGGGCGATGGTCGACCTGGCGCACCCGCCAGTCCACGAGCTCGCCGCCGGCCGTGGCGACGGCCGCATCGAGGAGCCCCGCAGCGGCGTCACCGGTCAGCAGGTCGAGGTGCGTGTTCACCCGCTCATCCTCGCAGCCGGTACCCGGCGAAGCCCTCCGATTCGGATGAGAATCCTCTAACCCCCGCCCGTTCAGGCGCGCAGCTCGCGGTACTTCGTGATGAGGGCCGCCGTGGACGGGTCCTGCGCCGCAAGGGCCGCCTCATCGCCGGCGACGGCGGGCGCGATCTCCAGCGCCAGCTTCTTGCCGAGCTCGACACCCCACTGGTCGAACGAGTCGATGCCCCAGATGACGCCCTGCACGAAGGTGATGTGCTCGTACAGCGCGACGAGCTGGCCCAGCACTGCCGGGGTCAGCGCGGGGGCGAGGATCGACGTCGTCGGCCGGTTGCCGCTGAACACCTTGGCCGAGACCAGGTCCTCGGCGACGCCCTCGGCGCGCACCTCGTCGGCCGTCTTGCCGAACGCGAGCGCCTTGGTCTGCGCGAAGAAGTTCGCGAGGAACAGGCCGTGCACGTCCGCGTCGGCGTCGTGCAGCGGGTAGGCGGGGTTCGCGACGGCGATGAAGTCCGCCGGGATGGTCCGCGTGCCCTGGTGGATGAGCTGGTAGAACGCGTGCTGCCCGTTGGTGCCCGGCTCGCCCCAGAAGACCTCGCCGGTGTCGGACGTGACGGGTGTGCCGTCCCAGCGCACGGACTTGCCGTTGGACTCCATGGTGAGCTGCTGCAGGTACGCCGGGAACCGGTGCAGCTGCTGCGCGTACGGCAGGACGGCGTGCGTGTGCGCGTCGCGGAAGTTCACGTACCAGACGTTGAGCAGCCCCATCAGGACGGGCACGTTCTTCTCGAGCGGCGCGGTCCGGAAGTGCTCGTCCATCGCGTGGAAGCCGGCCAGGAGCTCGGCGAACGCGTCGGGCCCGATCGCGACGGCGAGCGACGTGCCGATCGCCGAGTCGACGGAGTAGCGGCCGCCCACCCAGTCCCAGAACCCGAACGCGTTCTCGGGGTCGATCCCGAACGCCTCGACCTTGTCCAGCGCGGTCGACACGGCGACGAAGTGCTTCGCGACGGCGTCGGAGCGGCCGTCCTCGGAGTCCTCGATCGCACCGGCGGCGACGAGCGAGCGCCACAGCCAGTCGCGCGCGAGACGCGCGTTGGTGAGGGTCTCCAGCGTGCCGAAGGTCTTGGAGGCGACGATGAACAGCGTCGTCGTCGGGTCGAGGTCGGCGGTCTTCTGCGCGACGTCGGTGGGGTCGATGTTCGAGACGAACCGGACCTGCAGGCCGTCCTGGACGTAGGGCTCCAGGGCCTCGTACGCCATGACGGGGCCCAGGTCGGAGCCGCCGATGCCGATGTTCACGATCGTCCGGACGGGTTCGCCCGTGACGCCTGTCCACTCCCCGGAGCGGACCTTCTCGGCGAACGCGTACACCTTGGCGAGCTCGTCGGCCACGTCGGCGGCGATGTCCTGGCCGTCCACGGTCAGCGGCTCGTCAGACGGGCGGCGCAGCGCCGTGTGCAGCACCGCGCGGTCCTCGGTGACGTTGATGTGCTCGCCGGCGAACATCGCGTCGCGGCGTTCGGTGAGCCGCACCTCGTCGGCGAGGGCAAGGAGCGAGGCGAGGACGTCGTCCGTCACCAGGTTCTTCGACAGGTCGACGTGCAGGTCGGCGGCCTGGTGGCTCAGGCGTTCGGCCCGGGCCGGGTCCGCGGCGAACCAGCCGCGCAGGTCTGGCCGGAGGTTCTTGGAGAGCTCGGTGAGCGAGCCCCAGGCGTTGGTGGTGGTGGCGTCGACAGGCCCACGGGCCGGCTCTGAGGTCATGAGACAACCGTAGTGCGGAGCGCCTGCGCCGCAGCCTCGGCGAGTGTCTGATCCGTCACCTCGTAGCCCGCGTCGTCCCCGCCGCCCGGGCCCGCGGCGTCGACGACCGTGCGCTTCGCGGAGAGGTGCACCGCGTCCACGCCGATGCGCAGCAGCGCCGGGATGTCCGACGCCGTGACGCCGCCCCCCGCCATGATCTCGATGCCCAGCTCGGCGCTGTGCTCGACCAGGGCGGCCAGCCGGTCCAGCCCCTCGCCCGCGCGGGCCGCGCCGCCGGAGGTCAGCACCCGCGTGACGCCCAGCTCGGCCAGCGTGTCGAGCGCGGCGATCGGGTCCGCGATCACGTCGAGCGCGCGGTGGAACGTCACCTCGGCGTCCTCGGCCGCGGCGACCAGGTCGCGCATCCGCCGGACGTCCACCGTGCCGGACGGCGTCAGGGCGCCCACCACCACGCCGTCGGCGCCCTGGTCGGCCGCCAGCGTGACGTCCCGCAGCATCAGGTCGATCTCGGCGGCCGAGTACACGAAGCCGCCCGGGCGGGGGCGCACCAGGACGTGCACCTCCAGGATCGGGGAGCTGTCGGACGACGGGACCACCGCCGCGGCGTCGACCACCGCCTCGATGAGCGCGGCGCTCGGCGTGATGCCGCCGGTGGCGCCGAGCGCGGAGCAGAGCTCGACGCGCCGGGCGCCGACGCCGGCAGCGATCACCGCCCCGGCCGGATCCTGGACAGCGAGCTCGAGAGCGACACGTTGAGGCACGGCGCCAGCGTAGCCGGGCCACGGGGCGGTCTGTCGCCCGCCGTGTCCGCCGCCGAGTCGGTAGGGTCCCTGGCATGGCTATCGATCCCAGTGCGATCCTCACGGGTCGCGCCCCCGGGCGTGCCCCGATCGGAGTGATCCTGGGGATCGTCTTCGCGTCGGTGTGCCTCATCGTCATCCTCGCGTTCGACGCGATCACGGGCGGCGCGTCGTTCGTCGTGGGGCTGTCGCTCGCGGTGCTGCCCGTCGCCGTCTGGCTGCCGCTGGTGCTCGCGCTGGACCGGCTGGAGCCGGAGCCGCCGAACGCCCTGATCTTCGCGTTCCTGTGGGGTGCGGGGGTCGCCGCGCTGTTCGCGAGCATCCTGAACACGCTCGGGCTGTCGCTGCTCACCGAGACCGAGCTCACCGGCGAGGAGGAGGGCTGGTACATCGTCGCGACGTTCGGTGCACCGGTGGTCGAGGAGCTGCTGAAGGGTGCGGTCCTGTTCGGCATGCTCTGGTGGCGGCGGCAGGAGCTGAACGGCCCGACCGACGGCGTCATCTACGCCGCGATGGTGGGCCTCGGCTTCGCCGCGACGGAGAACATCCAGTACTTCATCGACGCCGTCGAGGTGGACCAGCTGGGGTACGTGTTCGTGCTGCGGGCCATCGTCTCGCCGCTGCTGCACCCGCTGTGCACCGCGATGACCGGCATCGGCGTGGCGGTCGCCGCGCTGGCCGGGCCCGGGAAGCTGCGCCGGCGGGCTCCGCTGTACGGGCTCCTGGGCGCCATCGCCCTGCACAGCCTGTGGAACGGCTCCACGAAGTTCGGGATCGGAGGCCTGGCCTTCGCCTACCTCGTCGGGTTCGCGGTGCTGATCGGCCTGATCGTGATCCTGGCGCGGGACCGCCGTCGGATCGTCCAGCTCATCGGCCACTACCTGCCGCTGTACGGCCCTGTCGGCATCGTCACGCACGACGACCTGCGGATGCTGTCGACGCTGCCCGGCCGCCGGGCGGCACGGAGCTGGGCCCGGTCCGCGGGCGGGCGCCCCGCCGAACGCGCGATGACCGACTACCAGCAGGCCGCGACCGAGCTCGCCCTGCTGCACCAGCGCGCCGGTGCACAGCGGGATCTCGACCCGCACGGGCTGGAGCAGCAGCGGCAGTACCTGGTATGGGTCATGCAGCAGGCGCGGGCCGCGTTCCTGGCCCGCCAGCCCCGCCCCCCAGCGCCCACATGGGGCACGACAGGCTTCGGCCCCCCGGGCCGCCTCTGACCCCGCGTTGAGTGCTGGATATTCGCCCCTTCAAGGCCGAAAAAAGGGCGAATACCCAGCACTCAACGGTCACCGGGTGGGGAGCAGGTCCACGATCAGGGCGCGGAGCAAGCTCATGCGGGCGGGGATGTGGTCCGTCAGGACGTGCTCGTCGTCGGCGTGCGCGCCGCCGCCCACGGCGCCGAGGCCGTCCAGCGTCGGCGTGCCGACGCCGGCGGTGAAGTTGCCGTCCGACGCCCCGCCGACTGCCACGCCGGTGAGCGGCGGCAGGCCGGCATCCGCGGCGATCCGCGACGCACGTGCGAAGAGCGCGGCCGACAGCGCACCTTCCAGCGGCGGCCGGTTGATGCCGCCCTCGATCTTGAGCGCGGCGTCGGGCAGCACCGGAATCAGGGCGCGAATCGCGGAGTCGACCCGCTGCTGCTCGGCGACCGTCCGGGCGCGGACGTCCACCGCGAACGATGCCTCGGCCGGGACCGTGTTACCCGTGGTGCCGGAGGTGGCGACCGTTGGCGTCACTGTGGTGCCGAGCGCCGGGTCACCGAGCGCGGCGACCGCCAGCACCTGGTGCGCCAGCTCGACCGAAGCGTTGACACCCTTCTCGGGCTCCAGGCCCGCGTGCGCGGCCCTGCCCTTCACCAGCACGCGGTAGATGGAGGTGCCCTTGCGCTCGAGCTTGAGCGCGCCGCCGTCGGCCGAGGCCTCCAGCACGAGGGCGGCGTCCGCCCCACGGGCCTCGTCCTGGATGAGCGTCCGGGACGACGGCGAGCCGATCTCCTCGTCACCGGTCACCAGGAGGGTGGCCCCGGTCCGGTCGTCGAGGGAGCCCAGCACGTGCAGCGCCATGGCCAGACCGGTCTTCATGTCGAAGCTGCCGGGGCCGCGCAGCACGCCGTCGGAGATCCCGAACGGGTGCGTCCGCAGGGTGCCGATCGGCCACACCGTGTCGTGGTGCGCCAGCACCAGCACGCGCGTGGGGCCGCCGAGCCGCCACCGCAGGTGGATGCCGAGCCGCTCCGGCTCGACACCCAGCCGCTCGGTGCCCAGTCGGGCAACCAGATCGGCGGACCGGGCCAGCGCGTCCGGGTCCGACGACGGCGACTCGCACTCGACCAGCGTCCGGAGGTCGGCGATCAGGGCGTCGGGGGCGGGAGAAGTCATGCCCGCACGGTAGCGGCCGCTCGGGTCAGAGCGAGAGCAGGCGCAGCACGAGAGCCGCCGCCGAGAGCAGCATCAGGCCGCCCGTCGGGATCAGGCCGGGCCAGTCCTTCGCACGGGCGTGCGTGATCATCGCGCCCAGGAAGTACAGGACGAAGCAGGCGGTGGCAGCGATGCCGATCGGCGCCCACCAGATCCCGACGGCGGTGCCGACGGCACCGGCGACCAGCAGTGTGCCGAGCACTGGGACGAACTTCTTGGACACACCAAGCTTGGTGGTGAGCTGATCGACCACCTGCGGGTTGCCCGTCAGCTTGCCGTAGCCGCTGAACGCGGTGACCAGGGCAAGCAGGGCAGAGACGACTACAGACGCAACGAACACGGGTCCTCCGAGGACGATGACCGGGCACACCCGGCGAGAGCAGGCGCCCATCCGGACGCCTCACGAATCGTCCGGCACTCACCGAGACTTGCCAAGGAGCGGGTTAGCAACTCACTATGAGTAAGTGACTTCCCGGACGACCGCCCTCACCTCCCCTGCCCGGATCCCCCAGCCGGACGCCGGGGCGCCGAACATGGCCAACGAGGAGGCGTGCACCGTCTTCCAGCGCACTCTCGAGCTCGCAGGCAGGCGCTGGTCGGGAGCCATCCTCTACGCGGGCGTCGCTGGGGCGCGGCGCTTCGTCGAGTACCGCCGCTACGTCCGCGGCATCTCCGACCGGCTCCTGACCCAGCGCCTGCGCGAGCTGGAGCGGCAGGGGTTCATCACACGCGAGGTCGTGCCGACGATGCCCGTACAGATCCGCTATGCGCCGACCCCCGCGGGGGCGGAGCTGGTGGGCGCCCTGCTCCCCCTTGGCGAGTGGGGACGCAAGCACTACGACGTGGTGGGGGCGAGCTCGGAGGTCTGACCACCGGCACGGCACAGGCCGAGCGCCACGAGGAGGTGGCGCCCGGCCCGGGCGGCACCCCGGCCCGAGCGGCGTCGGGCCGGGGTGCCGATCAGCTCAGGAGTGCGAGACGCGGAGGCGGAAGCTGCCCGTCCCGACGGAGGACAGCGTCGTCGTGTTCTCGGCGAGGTACTCCTCGAGGTACGGCGCGGGCGCACCCTGGGTGGCGACGTCGTCGTCCGGGTCCTGCAGGTCGAGCGACAGCCGGGCGCCGGTCACGGAGATCCGGTTGCCGGACGGCTCGGGCAGCCAGTCCCAGGAGTTGTAGTTGATCGTCCCGATCTGTACGCCGAGCTGGTGCCCTTCGGCAAGAGTCCAGTCGGTCGACTTCAGATCGAACGCCACGCGCCCGCGCCGCTCGATGAGCGCCACGTTCTCGTCGAACATGGTCGCCGTCCCGTCGGGCGCGACGTCCCACAGCCGCACCAGCACGTCCCCGACCGCACCGGCGTTCAGCGTGATCGACGGCGTACCCGTGATCCGCACCGCCGATCCGACAGGCTTCGACCACGTCCAGTAGGACGAGCCGGTGGCACCCGCGGCGCGGCCCTTCGGCGCGAGCGACGGAGCGAGCGAAGGTGCGAGCGTCGGCGCGTTCTCCATGTCCCATCCGTCGACGTCCCATCCGTCGACGTCCCGTCCGTCGGCCTGGCCCGCCGTCGGTGCCGCCGACCGCGACCGCGGCCCGCCGTCGTCCACGTAGGCGCCCTTGGGCAGCCGCACCCGGGTCGAACCGTCAGCCTCGGGCCACGTGTCCTGTGCGCGCCAGGCGCCGGTGCTGTCCTGGATCGCGTACGCCGGCTCCTCGACGCCCGGCTCGACGCCCTTGAGGAACTCGTCGTAGAACCGCATCACCTCGTCGAAGAAGCCCTCGCGCCCCATGGCGAGGCGCCCGTCGGAAACGACGTCGTTGCCTCGCACGTGGTCCCACGGGCCGAGCCAGCCGCGCTCGACGCCCGTGTGGTTGTCGAGGAAGACCTCCATGTCCTCGGGCTTGGTGTTGGGCTCGATGAAGCCCTGGGTCACGAACAGCGGGGTGTCCGTGCCGGCGGCGTCGTCGGCCAGGTTCCGAGCGTCCCAGTACTCCGACCCGAGGTCGGGCTCATTGCCGTCCGCCAGGTTGTCCGACAGGCACTCCGGGTGCTGGTCCTCGTAGCGGGCGTTCGCTGCGTAGTGCTCGTCCTCGCCGTCCATGGGCGGCATCGCGGCGATGCTGTTGTACGCCTCGGGCGTGTAGGTCACGTGGGGCCGCGCGACCTCGTTGCTCCACAGATAGTTGTACATGTTCCACAGGGGCTCCTGGGCGACCACCGCCTTGAGCGGCTCCAGGCCCAGGTTGTTGCCCGCGAGCCCGGTGACGGCGTCGTACGACTTGCCGTACATGCCGACGTCGCCCGTGGACCACTCCTGGCTCGCCGACCACTCGATCGCCGCGCCGATGTCGGCCTGCTCGCCCGGCCCCACGAAGTCGAGGCAGCCGGTGCTGCCGCCATAGCCACGGATGTCCACCATGACGAAGGTGTACTCCTTCGCCATGAGGTCGGCGCCGTCGACGAAGTCCCGGAACCGCGCGGACGGGCCGACAACTTCCCACTCCTCCGGCCCGGTCTGGCCGGCGTGCGCGAAGTACGGCCCGATCGACAGGATGACCGGCGTCCGCACGTCCGGGGCGAGGTGGGCGGGCCGCAGGATGTCGGCGTGCAGCTCGACGCCGCCCGACGACGGGAAGTACTCCTGCGTCCACGCCGCGCCCTCGGGCACGCGCTCGTTCTCGTCATGGGTGACGGGGTCGCCCACGGTGGCTGTCGTGCCGCCGGCGACGGCCCCGGCCGGGCCGGCGACCGCGGCGGGCACGCCGCTCCCGGCAAGCATGAGCGTGGCCGCTGCGGCGACCGCGGGTGCAGTCCTGCTGAGTCTCGTACGAAGTCTCATCGAGGCGTCCTCCCTGGGGCCCAGGTCTGGGATGCCCGGGTTACCTGAGAGGTTAGAGAACATTCACCCGCAGTGCCCCGAATTTAGACGAACCGTCCGGGATTGCTCAGCCGCGCAGGCCCAGGAACTCCGCCACACGGTCCGACGCCGGTGCGGCCCGCAGCTCGCCCGGGGCGGCGACCTGCAGCAGCAGCCCCCGGTCCATCACGCCGATCCGGTCGGCGACGGCGGCCGCCTCGGCGTGGTCGTGCGTGACGAACACCGCCGTCGTGCCGGTCTCGACCAGCGCTGAGCGCACCTCGCCCGCGAGCCGTTCCCTGAGCTGCCGGTCGAGCGCGGAGAGCGGCTCGTCCAGCAGGAGCAGGCGGGGCCGCGGGGCCAGCGCCCGCGCGAGGGCCACCCGCTGCTGCTCCCCGCCGGACAGCGTGGGCACGGCCCGCTGCTCGTAGCCGGCGAGCCCCACGAGGTCGAGCAGCGTGGACACCCGCTCGTCCCGTTCGGCCCGGGTCAGGTCCTGGGTCTCCAGCCCGTAGGCGACGTTCCGCCGCACGTCCCGGTGCGGGAAGAGCTGGCCCTCCTGGAACATGAGCCCGAACCGGCGCTTGTGGACCGGCACCCCGGCGAGGTCCTCGCCGTCGTACCGCACGCTGCCGCCGGCCAGCGGCTCCAGCCCGGCCACGGCGCGCAGCAGCGACGACTTGCCGCACCCGCTCGGACCGAGCAGCGCGACCACCTCGCCGGGCGCGACGGTCAGCGACACCCCGTCCACCGCGGTCGAGAGCCCGTACCGCACGCTGACGTCCCGAACTTCCAGCCCAGCCATCAGAACTCCCCTCCGGCGCGCTCGTCGCGCAACCGCTCCGCCACCATCATCACCGTCGCGGTGAGCGCGGCGAGCACCACCGACGCCGCGAGCGCCATCCCGTAGTTCTCGGCGCCGGGCCGCCCGATGAGGCGGTAGATCACGACGGGCAGGGTGGCGCCGTCGGGCCGTGCGAGGAACGACGTCGCGCCGAACTCGCCGAGCGAGACCGCGAAGGCGAACCCGGTGGCCAGCCCGACCGAGCGCAGGGCGATCGGCAGGTCCACGGTCCGCAGGACGCGGCCGGGGCCGGAACCGAGCACCGCCGCCACCTCACGCAACCGGGGGTCGATGGCCCTGAGCACCGGCAGCACCGTGCGCACGACGAGGGGTACGGCGACCACCGCCTGCGCGACGGGGACGAGCAGCCCGGAGGTCCGCAGGTCCACGCCGAGCACCGGCTGGTCCATGGTGATGAGAAAGCCGAATCCGACGGTCACGGCGGACACCCCGAGCGGGAGCATGAACAGCCCGTCCAGCGCCCCGACGGCGCGGCGTGCGCCGACCGACCTCGGCCGCCGGGACACCACGAGCGCCACGAGACCGCCGACCACCAGGGAGATCACCGTCGCGGCCAGCGCGGTCCGCAGCGAGGTCGCTGTGGCCTCCCACACGGTCACGACCAGCGCGTTGCGCTCGCCGGTGGTCCCGAGCGCCACGTAGTTCCCGGGCCCCCAGGACCCGTCGGGCTCGCGAAAGCTGCGGGTCACCAGGCCGGCCAGCGGCAGCACCATGAGCCCGCCGACGATCGCCGCGCCCACCAGCGCCATCGTCAGGTCCTTGGGCGACCGCCAGGACAGCCGCCTGGCCGAGCCGTGCGCGGACACGAGGCGCAGCGCGGCCTCGCGGCGCCGGCGGGCCCGGGCGGACACCGCGAGGGCGCCCGAGATGACCACGAGCTGCAGGATCGAGAGCACCGACGCCGAGCGCAGGTCCAGGAACTGGGTGGTGCGCGTCCAGATCTCGGTCTCGATGGTGCCGTACCGCACGCCGCCGAGGACCAGCACGACCCCGAACGCGGTGGCGCAGAACAGGAACACCACCGAGGCCGCGGACGCGATGGCGGGTGCCAGCGAGGGCAGCGTCACCGTGCGGAAGACCCGCGCGGGCCCCGCCCCGAGGGACGCGGCGGCCTGCTCGGTCCTGGGGTCTAGCCGCTCCCACAGCCCGCCGACGGTCCGCACGACCACCGACACGTTGAAGAAGACGAGGGCGACGACTATCCCGGCCAGCGACTCCTCCAGCCCGAGGAAGCCGAGCGCGCCGCCGGGCGCGAACAGGGTGCGGAACGCGACGCCGACGACGACGGCGGGCAGCACGAACGGCACCGTCACGAGCCCGCGCACCAGTACCCGACCCGGGAAGGACCGGCGGTACAGCAGGTACGCGAGCGGCAGGCCGAGCAGCACGGAGAAGGCGGTGCCGAGCACTGCCTGGGTCAGCGTGAGCCATACGAGCCGCCACGTGCGCGGGCTGGACAGCACCTCGGCGAACCCGGTGAGGTCGAGCACGCCGTCGGGCACAAAACCTCGGACCACCAGCGCGGCAACGGGCCAGGCGAAGAAGACGGCGAGGAAACCGAGGGGGACGGCGACCGCCGTCCCCCAGAGCAGCGGCGCGGGCCGCAGGCTCAGCCGACTCAGCCGATTCAGCCGATTCAGCCGACTACGGTCTCTGTCCACCGCTCTATCCACTCGTCGCGGTGCTCGCTCACCTCGGCGGGCGCCACCTCGAACGGCGCCTCGGCCTGGGGTGCGAACTTCTCCCAGTCGGCGGGCAGCTCGGTAGCGGGGTCGGCCGGGTACATGTACATCGACTCGGGCAGCGCGGCCTGGGCGTCCTCGCCGAGCAGGAAGTCGACGAACGCCTGAGCACCCTCCGGGTTGTCCGACCCGGCGAGCACTCCCGCGTACTCGACCTGCCGGAAGCACGTCTCGAGCAGCGCGCTGGTGGTCGACTCCGAGCCGTCCTCGCTGACGGTGAAGGCCGGCGACGTCGCGTACGACAGGACGAGCGGGCGCTCGCCGCCCTCATCCGCACCCGAGAAGTCCACGTAGTAGGCGTCCTCCCACGAGTCGGCGACCTTGACGCCGTTGTCGACCAGGGACGTCCAGTAGTCCTCGAACCCGTCCTCGCCGAACGCCCCGACGGTCGCCAGCAGGAAGGCGAGCCCGGGCGACGACGTCGCTGGGTTGCTCACCACGAGCAGGTCCCGGTACTGCGGGTCGGCCAGGTCCTCGAGCGTCTTCGGCACCTCGAGGTCCGACTTCTCGAACCAGGCCTCGTCCGCGTTCACGCAGACGTCGCCCTGGTCGATCGGGGTGAGCGCCCCGCCCAGCTGCTCGACGCCGTCGGGCAGGTCCGCCGGGGTGTACTCCTCGACCACGCCCGCCTCGAGCGCGCGGGAGGCGAAGGTGTTGTCGATGCCGAACACGGCGTCGCCGAGCGGTGCGTCCTTGGTCAGCACCAGCTGGTTCACCAGGGTTCCGGCGTCGCCCGCCGCACTGACCTCGACGGTCAGCCCGGACTCCTCCTCGAACCGCTCGACCACCTTCTCGTCGAGCGCCCAGGAGTCGTGGGTCACGAGGGTCACGGTGCCCGACGCCGCCGGGTCGCCCGCGCCGGCCCCGGAACCATCGGACCCAGAGCCACCGGAACCAGAGCCGCCGCAGCCGGCGAGCAGGAGCGCCACGGAGAGCGCTCCGGCGGCCGGACCAGCTTGGATCGTGCCCGCGTGAGCACCGGAAAGACGCAACATCGTGCCTCGACTTCCTCCGCCGGTCTGACCCGGATCAGGTTCAAGGGTCTGCGGTGTTCCGCACTCTCAGCGCCGTGTGGCGCTCCCCTGTCGTGTCCGGCCAGCCTACTGGCCGGTCGAGCGCTACCGTGTGGAAATGGCCAAGATTGAGACGGAACAGACACTCGCCGAGAAGGTCGGCACCCTCGCCCTGACGCTCGCGGCCGGCTGGGTCGCGCAGAAAGCGGTCAGCATGATCTGGAAAGGCGTGACCGGCAACGACGCGCCCAGCAAGGCGGACGACCCGGAGCTGGACCTGGTGCAGGCGACCGTGTTCGCGGCCGTGGCCGCCGGCACCGCGGTGCTCGCGAAGCGCATGGCCTCGAAGGGCGCGTCGACGGCGGCACTTCGACTCGCCGCCCGCCGCGCCGCGCGCTGACCCGTCGGATGCCCGGCCGGGGATCACCGGGCCGGGCATCCGGTCGCAGGTTCAGCCGGACGTGCGCGCCGACACCTTGCGCGGCCGCCGGGTGAGCAGGGGGTCGTGCCCGCGAGGCCGCCCCACCGGCTCGACGCCGTCCAACGCACGTGTGAGGGCTTCCTGCGTGATGCCCGTCCGCTCGCGATCCGCCCCCTCGCGATCGGCCCGCAGCCCGGCCATCACCTGGTCGGCGGCCAGCCGGAGCGGGATGTCGACCCGCTGGGCGGCTTCGTGCAGCAGCTGACCGGCGGTCTCCTCGCTCACCCCGCGTACCGCCATGACGACGCCCTTGGCCTGCTCGATCACCGCCTGGCTGACGAAGGCCCTGGTGACGACCGCCTCGGACCTGCGCGCCAGCGCCTCCTTCTGGACGGGCGTGACGTCGATGACGTACCCGACCAGCTCCGGCGACCGGTCGGGGCCGCTGCGTCGGCCCTGGCCGATGACGACCACCGAACGTGTGCGGCCCTTGCGGTCCACTATCCGGTGCGCGCACGCGAACGGCCGACCCGTCCGCAGGGCCTCGGCGGCGGCCCGCACCACACGGGCGCGATCGTCGGGATGCTTACGGGACCGGAGCGCCTCGAGGCCCGGCTGGACCTCGTGCCGTTTCCACCCGTGCATCGTGTACAGCTCGTCGGACCACCACCAGGTCCCCGACATGATGTCGACGCGGTAGGTGCCGACGAGAAGGTTGGTCCCCAGACCAAGAGCATGCGCCAGGTCACCCGCCGAGAAGCTCGGTGACGGTTCAGCCGTGTCGCCGCCTGCGCCGTCCACGATGCTGAGCCTGGGCTGCTGCAGAGAAGGGGGCATCTTGAACCTCCCAGATCCGAAGTGGACCTGGAGCCGCTTCATGACTCCGCCACTTCGATTCTAGGAGCGAGGCGCTGCGAGTGCCAGACCCTCGTGCCAGCCTGGGACGGGCCGGCCCGAGGGCCGGCGCAGGGACCGACCGGCACGGATCGAGCAGCACGGATCGAGCAGCGGAGGTGCACCGTGAGCGAGACCCCCTACGACGCGACGACCGACCTGGCAGACACCGGCAGCGGCACACCGGGGGTCATGGCCTCCGGCCCGCTCCGCACCGACGTCGTGGTGGTCGGAGCCGGTCTCACCGGTGTCGTCACCGCCCAGCTGCTCGCCGACGGCGGCGCCGACGTCGTGGTGCTCGATGCCCGCGGCGTACGCGCCACCACCACCGCCCGCTCGACGGGCAAGCTCTCGGTGCTGCAGGGCACCCGGCTCGCCCGGATCGCCCGCCACGGCGACGAGGTGGTGCGCGACTACCTCGCGGCCAACTTCGCCGGCCTGGGGTGGCTGCGCCGCACGCTCGCGGACCTGAACGTGCCAGTCGATAACCGGGACGACCTGACCGTGGCGGCCACCCCCGAGCAGGTGGCCGACGTCGACGCGGTGCTCGCGACCTGCGCCCGCCAGGGACTCACCGCACAGTGGGAGGAGGACCCGCCGTACCCCGCGCGGTCCTACGGCGCGGTACGCCTGCCGGGCCAGGCTCAGGTGGACCCGCTGCGCATGCTCTCGGCGTTGCGCGCCCGCCTGCGCGCCCGCGGCGTGCAGGTGCACGACGGCGTCCGGGTGCACCAGGTGCGCCGGCGCCGGTCTGGCGTCGCGCTGCGCACCAGCCGTGGCGCCATCCTCGCGGACCGTGTGGTGCTGGCCACCGGCACTCCGCCCGGGCGGCTGGGCGGGCTGTTCCTCCGGCTGGAGGCGGGCCGCAGCCTGCTCACCACGTGGGAGATCACCGACCCGGCCGCGCTGCCGCCCGGGTTCGACGAGACCATGTCGATCACCGCCGGGTCACCCGTGCGATCGCTCCGCACGGCCGGCGGGCTGCTCATGGTGGGCGGCGATGGCTACACCGTCGGCAGGGAGCGGGACCCTGCCCGGCGGCTGGCCGCGCTGGAGGAGTGGACCCGGGTCCACCTCCCCGTGGACCAGCCCCGGCACACGTGGGCGGCCCAGGACTACACCAGCGACACCGGCCTGCCGCTGGTCGGGCCGGTGGTGCCAGGGGACGACCGCGTGCTCGTGGCCACCGGCTACGCCAAGTGGGGGCTCACCAACGGTGCGGCGGCCGGGCTGGCGCTCGCCGGGCGTATCCTCGGCGACCCCGTCGAGTGGGGTCTCACCTTCGAGCCGTGGGCCCGCAAGCCCACGCCGAGAGTGAGCACCGCGGCCACCTTCGCCGTGCAGACCAAGGGTTGGGCCCGTGCGGCGACCCGTCCCAGCGGACAGCGGCCGGGTGCCCCGTGCGTGTCCCGGGTCTGCCCGCACGCCGGCGCCGTCGTGCGCTGGAACGAGCAGGAGCAGTCCTGGGACTGCCCCGCGCACGGCTCGCGGTTCGAGCCGGACGGCACGCTGATCGAGGGCCCCGCCACCGAGGACCTGGCGCGGCGCTGAAGGGCGCCGGGACCCACTACCTGCTCCTACGCAGGCGTCCCGGAACCTCGATCTCGTCGAGAAGCGGTTCAAGATGCGAGTGCTTCTCAGCGCCTCGAACGTAGGAGAACCGGAAGAAGCCCGGTGACGACCATTCCGTGGAGGTCACTGTGCGAGTCCTCGGTGTCAATGCCCTCTTCCATGACCCGTCGGCGGCGCTCGTCGTCGACGGTCAGGTGATCGCCGCAGCGGAGGAGGAGCGGTTCAGCCGACGCAAGCACGGCAAGCGCCCCGTCCCGTTCGCCGCCTGGGAGCTGCCGGAGCAGGCGATGCGGTGGTGTCTCGACGTCGGGGGCCTGCGGCCGGAGGACCTGGACGCCGTCGCCTACTCGTTCGACCCGGCCCTCGCCAAACCGTCGGACGAGATGGGCCTGCCCGACCCGTGGGACTGGCTGCGGCAGCGGTACGCCGGACGAGCGCCCCAGTTCATCGCCACCGCGCTGCCCGGGCTCAACCCCGCCACCGTGCGCTTCGTGCCGCACGAGGTGTCGCACGCCGCATCGGCAGCCCTCGCGTCCCCGTTCCGCACCTGCAGCGTCATGTCGCTCGACGGTCGCGGCGAGCGGTCCTCCTACCTCGCGGGCCGGTACGCCGACGGGCAGCTCGAGGTGCTCGCGAGCCAGGAGCTGCCGCACTCCCTCGGCCTCGTCTACGAGTCCCTCACCGAGCACCTCGGGTTCCTGCGGTCCAGCGACGAGTACAAGGTGATGGCGCTCGCGTCGTACGGCGGTCCGCGGTTCCTGCCCGAGCTGCGCGAGCTGCTCCGCACCACGCCCGACGGCGGCTTCGTGGCCGAGGCCCCCGACTGGTCGCGGTGGGCGGCACCGTCGATGCCGGGCTCCATCCAGGAACCGAGCGGCGCGGGCGGCCTACCGCCCGACCAGGCCGACCTCGCGGCGTCGGTCCAGGCGCGGCTGGAGGAGCTGCTCGTGGAGCTCGCCACGGCCCTGCACGAGCGGACCGGCGACACCGCGCTGACACTGGCGGGCGGCACCGCACTGAACTGCGTGGCCAACTCGCGACTGTGGCGCGAGACCCCCTTCGAGCACGTGTGGGTCCAGCCCGCGGCGGGTGACTCGGGTACGGCCCTCGGCGCGGCCCTGCAGCTGACGGTGGAAGCCGGCGTACGGACGGTGCCCATGACGTCGGCGGCGCTCGGCCGCGGATGGTCCGACGACGAGCTGGCCGACGCGCTGCGCACGGCGCGCGTGCCGTTCACGACCCCGGCCGACCTGCCGGAGCAGGTCGCGGGCGTGCTCGCCGACGACGGGATGGTGGCCTGGTTCGACGGCCGCTCCGAGTTCGGGCCGCGCGCGCTCGGCCAGCGCTCGCTGCTGGCCCACCCGGGTACGCGGGCCAACACCGAACGGCTCAACATCGTCAAGGGACGCGAGCAGTTCCGGCCGGTGGCACCGATGGTGCTCCTGGAGGACGCCGCGGACATCTTCTCCGGCGGCCCGATCCCCAGTCCCTACATGCTGTTCGTCCACGACGTCGCCACGGCCTGGCGCGACCGGATCCCGGCGACCGTCCACGTGGACGGCACGGCCCGGATCCAGACGGTGGACGACTCGCAGCCGCGCCTCCAGTCGATGCTCCGCGCGTTCCGCGCGCGCACCGGGCTGCCGGTGGTGGTGAACACGAGCCTCAACACCGCAGGCCGCCCGATGGTGGACAGCCCACGGGACGCGCTGGAGCTCTTCGGCTCCGCGCCCGTCGACGTCCTGGTAGTGGGCCCCCACCTGGTCCGGCGTGCGGACCTGTTCGCCGGCGGCGAGCCGTCCGGGGGTGCCGCGTGACACCTCCGTACTCGATAGTCGTCCCGACGATCGGCCGCCCGCAGCTGGGCGCGCTGCTCGACTCGGTGCGCGTCGCCTGCGCCGACGGGCCACCGCCGCTCGACGTGGTGGTGGTCGACGACCGGCCGTTCCCGGTCGAGGGCACGAACCCGCCCCTCGACCTCGGGCCCGACCCGGTGCCCGGTGTGCGGGTGCTCCGCACCGGCGGTCGCGGCCCGGCCGCCGCCCGCAACACCGGCTGGCGCAGCGTCCGCACGGAGTGGGTCGCCTTCCTGGACGACGACGTGGTGGTCCCGGAGCGCTGGGCAGCCAACCTGGAGCAGGACCTCGCGGCCGCAGGCCCCGACGTCGCGGGTGTGCAGGGCCGGATAGTGGTACCGCTGCCGGGCCACCGGCCCCCGACCGACCTCGAACGCAACACCGCGGGGCTGGAGGCGGCTGCCTGGGCGACCGCCGACATGGTCTACCGCCGGGCCGCGCTGGAGGCGGTGAGCGGTTTCGACGAGCGCTTCCCCCGCGCGTACCGCGAGGACGCCGACCTCGCGCTGCGGGTCCGCGAGGCGGGCTGGGGCCTCGTCCGGGGCGCCCGGTTCGTCGAGCACCCCGTCCGGCCCGCCGGGGACCTGGCGAGCGTGCGGGCCCAGGCCGGCAACGCGGACGACGCGCTGCTGCGGACGCTGCACGGCCGTGACTGGCGCCGACGCACCGGGGCCGGCCGAGGTCGTCTGCCGTGGCACGCCGCGACGGTGGCGGCGGGGCTGACGGCGCTCGGCGGCAGCGTGGCCGCCGTCGTCCCCGGCACCCGTAGCCCGCGCGCGGCGCGTACCACCGCTGTCCTCGCCGGATCGGCCTGGGCGGCGCTCACCGCGGTGTTCGCCGCCGAGCGGCTCCGGCCCGGGCCGCGACCCGGCGACGATGGCTACGGCCCGGAGCTGCGCCGCATGGTCGTGACGAGCGCGCTGATCCCGTTCGCCGCCGTCGCACACCGGGTCCGGGGGGCGTTGCGGTGGCGGCGCGGGCTCGGCGAACGCGTGCCGGCCTGGCCGCCGCCCGTCCGCGCGGTGCTGTTCGACAGGGACGGCACGCTCGTCCGCGACGTGCCCTACAACGGGGACCCCGACGCCGTCGAACCGATGCCCGGCGCCCGGCGCCTGCTGGACGGTCTACGGGCCGGCGGTGTGCGGATCGGCGTGGTGTCCAACCAGTCGGGCATCGGCCGCGGGCTGCTCACGAGCGCACAGGTGGATGCGGTGGACGAGCGGGTCCGCCGGCTGCTGGGCCCGTTCGACACCTGGCAGCGCTGCCCGCACCGGCCGGAGGAGGACTGCACGTGCCGCAAGCCCGAGCCGGGCCTCGTGCTCCGCGGCGCGGCGGCGGTCGGCGTGCTCCCGGCGGAGTGCGTAGTGGTCGGAGACATCGGCTCGGACGTGGGCGCCGCCGTGGCGTCCGGCGCACGTGGCGTCCTCGTGCCGACCGAGGTGACCAGGCGCGAGGAGCTGTCCGCTGCTCCCGTCGTGGCCGCGCCTCTCGATGAGGTGGTGATGTTGCTATGACCTCCACGGAACGCCCTGTCCGGGTGCTCGCGATCCGGCTCGACAGCGACGGGGACGTGCTCCTGACCGGCCCCGCCGTGCGCGCGCTGGCCGCTACCTACGACCAGGTGGACCTCCTGGTCTCCAGCTCCGGGCTGCAGGCCGCCGAGCTGCTGCCCGGCGTCACCGAGACGCTGCGGTTCGACGCGCCGTGGTCCGGCGCGGAGCCGCCCCGGGTCTCGGCCGAGGCCGTGCTCGACCTCGTGGCCGGTCTCGTCGCGCGCCGCTACCAGCTCGCGGTGATCTTCACGTCGTTCCACCAGTCGCCGCTCCCGATGGCGCTGCTGGCCCGCCTCGCCGGCGTGCGCCGGATCGTCGCGGTGAGCGAGGACTACCCCGGCTCGCTGCTCGACGTACGGCACAAGCGCCCACCGGGGCTGCACGAGGTGGAGGCGGCCCTCGACCTCGCGGAACAGGCCGGAGCCGTGCTGCCGGTGGAGGACGACGGGCTGCTCGCCGTCCGCCGTCCGCTCCCCGCCGTGCCGCAGCGGGCCGAGCGCGCGCTCGGTGTCGGGGGCGCCTGGCAACAGCGTTCGGTGGTCCTCCACCCCGGAGCGTCCGTGCCCGCCCGTGCGCCGCTGCCCGAGGACGCCCGGGCCATCGCCGAACGCCTCGCGCACGACGGCTGGGAGGTGCTCGTGACGGGCGCCGCGGCGGAGCGGGACCTCACCGCCTACGTGGCCGGCGACCACGCCATCGACCTGGGCGGGCAGACCAGCCTGGCCGAGCTCGCCGCCGTCCTGGAGTCGGCGGCGTGCGTGGTCGTCGGGAACACCGGCCCGGCGCACCTGGCCACGGCCGTCGGTACGCCGGTGGTCAGCCTGTTCGCGCCGGTCGTTCCAGCTGACCGGTGGGCGCCGTACGGGGTGCCCAGGCTGCTCCTCGGGGACCAGGGCGCCGCGTGCCGCGGCACACGGGCCCGTACGTGTCCCGTAGCAGGCCACCCGTGCCTCACGTCGGTCACGCCGGAGCAGGTGTCCGACGCCGTCGCGCGCCTCACGTACCTGCAGCCTCGTGCTTCGGCGTCCGCGGGCAGGAACCGCGCAGCGGGGTGGCCCTCATGAGGATCCTCCTGTGGCACGTGCACGGCTCGTGGACCACCGCCTTCGTCCAGGGCGAGCACGAGTACCTGGTGCCGGTGCTGCCCGGCCGGCCCGCCGACGGGCGGGGGCGTGCCGAGACCTGGGACTGGCCTGCCTCGGTACGCGAGCTGGACCCTGCCGGGCTGCGCCGGGCGTTCGACGAGGAGGGGGTGGACGCCGTGGTGCTCCAGCGGCCGCACGAGGCCCGCCTCCTGCGCGAGTGGACCGGACGCCGGGCCGGACGGGACGTGCCGACCGTGTACCTGGAGCACGACGCCCCCGGCGGCCCCGCCGCCGCCACGCGGCACCCCCTTGCCGACGTCGGCACAGCTGCCGACGGGCTCGTCCCGATAGTGCACGTGACCCGGTTCAACGCCCTCATGTGGGACACCGGCAAGGCACGTACCGCCGTGATCGAGCACGGCATCCCCGACCCGGGCCACCGGTACACCGGGGAGCGCGAGACCATCGCGGCGGTCGTGAACGAGCCGGTCCGCCGGTGGCGGGCCGCCGGCACGGACGTGCTGCTGGAGGTCGCCCGCCAGGCCCCTGCCGAGGTGTACGGGATGGGCACGTCGCTCCTGGCGGAGCATCTCTCGCCCCTCGGCCCGACGGCCGCGGGAGCCGCCGACCGCCTGTACGACCTGCCCCAGGCGGAGCTGCACGACCGGCTGGCGGGGGCACGCGCCTACCTGCACCCGTACCGGTGGACGAGCCTCGGGCTCGCCCTGCTGGAGGCAATGGCCCTCGGCCTGCCCGTGCTCGCGCTGCCCGTCACCGCCGCGTATGCGGCGGTGCCACCCGAGGCCGGCGTGCTCAGCGCGGACCCGGACGAGCTCGCGGCGGTCGCCCGGCGCTGGCTCGCCGACCCGTCGGAGGCCGCCGCCTACGGCAAGGCCGCCCGGGAGCACGTGCTCGCCCACTATCCGCTCGACCTGTTCCTCGACCGCTGGACCACCCTGCTGACACAGGAGGTGTCGCCATGAAGATCGGCATGATCTCGGAGCACGCCAGCCCGCTCGCCGTACTCGGTGAGGCGGACGCCGGTGGGCAGAACGTCCACGTCGCGGCGCTGGCACAGCGCCTCGCCGCGGACGGCCACACCGTCGACGTCTATACGCGGCGCGACGACCCGGCGCTCCCGGAACGGGTTCCCCTCACCGACGGCGTCGACGTCGTGCACATCGACGCCGGCCCACCCGAACGGCTGCCGAAGGACGACCTGCTGCGCTGGATGGACCAGTTCGGCGACGAGCTCGCGGCCCGCTTCACCGACCCCGAGGTGCGGCCGGACGTGCTGCACGCGCACTTCTGGATGTCGGGCCTGGCCGCGCTGCGCGCGACCCGCCGGGCGGACGACGACGGACCGGCCGTACCGGTGGTCCAGACCTTCCATGCGCTGGGCTCGGTCAAGCGCCGGTACCAGGGCGCCGCGGACACCAGCCCCACCGCCCGGATCCCGCTGGAGCGGACCCTGTGCGCGGACGTAAACCTGGTGATCGCCACCTGTCAGGACGAGGTGCGTGAGCTGCGGCAGCTGGGCGCGCCGGACGACCGGGTCCACGTGGTGCCGTGCGGCGTCGACCTCGGTGTGTTCACGCCGGGCACCGCCCGGACGCACCAGGAGGACGAGGACCGGCCCCTGCGTCTGCTCTCCCTGGGCCGGCTCGTGGAGCGCAAGGGCGTCGCGACAGTCGTCGAGGCGCTCGCCCGGCTCGGCGACCAGGCTCCCCCGGTGGAGCTGCTGATCGCCGGCGGGCCGCCCCTCGGCGAGCTCGACCGCGACCCCGAGGTGCGCCGCCTGCGCGCCCAGGCCGAGCGGCTGGGCGTCGGCGACCGGGTCCGGTTCCTCGGCGCGGTGACTCACGAGGACGTCCCGAACCTGCTCCGGGACGTCGACATGGTGGCCTGCACACCCTGGTACGAGCCGTTCGGCATAGTGCCGCTGGAGGCCGCCGCGTGCGGGCTGCCAGTGATCGCCTCCGCGGTCGGCGGCATGCTCGACACGGTGGTGCACGAGCGCACGGGCCTCCTCGTCCCGCCGCGTGATCCCGCCGCCGTGGCCGACGCGCTGCTGCGGCTCTCGGACCGCCGGTTCCGGCTCCGGCTCGGAGCCGGCGCCCGGGTCCGCGCCGAGCGCCAGTACGGCTGGGCCTCAGTGGCCCGGCAGACGGTCGAGGCCTACGCCGAGGTCGTCAGTTCCTCGTCCGCCCGTCGGCCCCTGCCGCAGTGGTCCGCGACGGACGCTCCGCTGGTTTCCGCAGGAGGTACCCGATGAGTTCAGAGCCCGTCCGACCGACCGCCCTCCAGCCCTCCTCCAGCGGCCGGAGCTGGCTCCGGCAGCACCGCGCCGACCTGACGGTCGGCCTCGACCACCTCAGCGCCAGCTTCGACCGGATCGAGGCATGGGGCCAGGACCTCGCCGACCGGCTGGTCTCGGGTCATCGGCTGCTCGTGGCGGGCAACGGCGGCAGCGCCGCCGAGGCCCAGCACCTGACCGCCGAGCTCGTCGGCCGGTTCGAGGACGAGCGGATACCGCTCGCCGCGATCGCCCTGCACGCCGAGACCTCCAGCCTCAGCGCGATAGTCAACGACTACGGCCAGGACGAGATGTTCGCCAGGCAGGTCGCGGCGCACGGCAGGCCGGGCGACGTCCTGCTGTGCCTGTCGACGTCCGGCGCGAGCGCCAACGTGCTCGTCGCGGCCCGGCGGGCCAGGGAGCTCGGGCTCACCACCTGGGCGCTCACCGGCCAGGCGCCGAACCCGCTCGCGGCACTGTGCGACGACGCGCTGACCGTCCCGTCGTCGTCCACGTCGGCGGTGCAGGAGGTCCACCTCGTCGTCGCGCACGCCCTGTGCGCGGTGCTCGACGCCCACATCGCCGCCAGCACCCGGGCCCGCCGTACGGGGTCGCAGAGAGCCCGGTCGAGGACGGCCGGAGCACGCGCATGACCGGGAACGGCACCGTCGTCGGCGATCTCTCGCGCAGGCTGGTCGGCTCTGCGTCCGGCGGGGCGTCCGGCGGGGCGTCCGGCGGGGCGGCCGGCGGGGCGGCCGGCGGGGCGGCCGGCGGGGAGATCGCCCGGCCCCGGGTCGCCGTCGTCGGAGACGTCCTGCTCGACCGGGACGTCGACGGCTCGGTCACCCGGCTCGCGCCCGACGCTCCGGTGCCGGTCGTCGACGTGACAGAGGTCCGCCAGAGCCCGGGTGGCGCGGGGCTGGCCGCCCTCCTGTGCGCGCAGCGGGCCGACGTCGTGCTCGTGGCGCCCCTCGCGGACGACGCGGACGGCCAGGAGCTGCGCCGCCAGCTCGCCGACGTCACGATCGTCCCGCTCCGGCACGAGGGCTCGACCCGCCGCAAGACGCGCGTCCGCAGTTCCGGGCAGGGCCTGGTCCGCGTCGACGACGGCGGGCCCGGCACCCCGCTCGGTGTGAACGAGGCGACCGCCGAACGGGTGCGGAACGCCATCGCGGGCTGTGACGCGGTGCTCGTCGCCGACTACGGCGGTGGCGTGACCCTCGAGCCGCTCCTGCGGGAGGTGCTCGCCGAGTCGGCCGCGCGCGTGCCGCTCGTCTGGGACCCGCACCCGCGCGGCGGCGATCCAGTGCCCGGCACGGCACTGGTGACGCCGAACGCGGCAGAGGCCGAACGGGCGGCGCGGCAGCTCCCGCTGCCGCCCGCCGACGAGGACACCGAGCTCCCGGCGGTGGCGGACGTGCTGCGCCAGGCCTGGGACGCGCGGGCGGTCAGCGTCACCGCCGGGGACCGGGGCGCCTTCGTCGCCACCCGGCCGCCCGACGACGACGGTACCGGCGAGGGCCCGGGCGTCATCCGGCACCTGCCGGCCCAGCCCGCGCACGGGCCGGATCCCTGCGGGGCCGGCGACCGCTTCGCCGCGACCGTGGCGGACCGGATGGCGCGCGGGGACGAGGCCACCACCGCCGTCCGGGAGGGGGTGGTCGCCGCGAGCGCCTGGGTCGCGTCAGGGGGTGCGGAGGGTTTCCGACGCGCCCGCGAGGCCGCTCAGCGGCCCGCCGAGCGGAGCGGCCCCGAGTCCCTCGAGGAGCTCGGCGCCCGGCTGCGCGCGGCGGGCGGTGTGCTGGTCGCGACCAGCGGTTGCTTCGACCTGCTGCACGCGGGCCACGTCGCCATGCTCGACACCGCGCGTGAGCTGGGCGAGCACCTGGTGGTGCTGGTCAACTCGGACCGTTCGGTGCGCCGCCTCAAGGGACCCGAGCGACCGGTGGTGCCCCTGGCCGACCGGCTCCGCGTCCTGGAGGGCCTCGCGAGCGTCGACGCGGCCGTCGTGCTGGACGACGACGAGCCGTCGGCCGCCGTTGCCGCACTCCGTCCGGACATCTGGGCCAAGGGCGGCGACTACACGTGGTCCGAGCTACCTGAGGCCGCCGTCGTCCGCTCCTACGGGGGACGTGTGGTGACCCTGCCGTACCTCCCGGGCCGCTCGACGACCGGGCTCGTCAGCCAGGTCCGGGCGGCCGAACCCCTGCCCGCCTCGATCCCATCGACCATGAGGAGGTCATCATGACCGCGACCACCACCCCTACCGCTGCCACACCGTCCGCCGGCCCCGCACCCGCCTCCCCGCTCGTGCCCAGGCCCGTCGGCACGGTCTTCGTCACCGGCGGCTCGTCCGGCCTCGGCGCGGCGCTCGTCGACGTCCTGACCGCCGCTGGCGGCACGCCCGCCGTGCTCGACGTGGCCGAGCCGGCCGCCGACGTGCCGTTCGCCGCCGCCGACCTCGGCGACCCGGGCGCCGCACAGGCGGCAGTCGACTCGCTGGTGGAGCAGGTGGGCCCACCCGACGCGGTGGTGACCGCCGCCGGGATCGACGCATGCGGCCCGCTCCTCGACATCGATCCGGAGCACTGGGAGCGCGTCGTCCGCGTCAACCTGTTCGGCACCGTCTCGGTGGTCCGGGCGGTGCTCCCCTACCTGGAGGAACGGCGCGGCACGGTGGTCACCGTGGCCTCGACGCTCGCGCTGCGCGGCGCGGGCGACGCGACGGCGTACTGCGCGTCGAAGTGGGGCATCCGCGGGTTCACCCAGGCTCTCGCCGCCGAGTACGCGGGCCGGGTCGGCGTGACGTGCCTGATCCCCGGCGGCATGCGGACACCGTTCTTCGACGGCCGCACCGAGCAGTACAAGCCGGGCCCGGACGCGGATCTCAACGATCCGGCCGCCACGGCCGCCGCCGTCGTGACGGCGCTGACCCAGCCGCGGGGTAGCGAGATCCGGGAGATGCTGGTCATGGCGTCAGGAGAGGCCTCGTGGCCGTGACCCGACGGGCGACCGGGCCGACCAGGAGCTCGGCATGACCGTCCTCGTTCTGCGGGCGCTCGGGCTCGGCGACGTGCTGACCGGCGTGGCCGCGCTCCGTGGGGTGCGGCGGGCACTGCCGGGACACCGGATAGTGCTCGCCGCACCCCGGCCCCTCGGCCAGCTGCTCGTCGACCACGGGATCGTCGACACCGTCCTGCCGTCCCAGGGGCTGGCCCGCCTCCCCTGGCCCTGGGCCGGCCCGTGCCGCACCCAGGACGCGTCCCGACGCATCGCGATCGACCTGCACGGCAGCGGGCCGCGGAGCCACCGCGTGCTGCAGGCGACGCGGCCGGACACCCTGATCGCGTTCGACAGCCCGGACGCCGGCCACGCTGGGCCCGACTGGGACGACGACGAGCACGAGGTGCTCCGCTGGTGCCGGCTCGTGCGGAGCGTCGGCGGGTACTGCGGGCCGGAGGACCTACGCCTCGGCCCGCCCGCTCCGGACGGCGCCCGGGCAGAGGTGATAGTCCACCCGGGCGCCGCGGCGGAGGCCCGCCGCTGGCCCGTCTCCCGCTGGGCACGGGTCGTCGACGCGCTGGTGGCGCAGGGCCACTACGTGGTCCTCACCGGGTCCGAGGCGGAGCAGGACCTCTGCGCCAGGGTGCGGCTCGAGGCGGACGCGGGCGGTGCGGTGCGCGACACCTCGGGCCGGCTCGGCCTGCCCGCGCTGGCCGGGCTGGTGTCCACCGCCCGGCTGGTCGTCAGCGGGGACACCGGCATCGCACACCTCGCCACCGCGTACGGCACACCCTCCGTCACGCTGTTCGGGCCCACGCCGCCCGCGCTGTGGGGGCCCACGCTCGACCCGCACCGCCACGTCGTCATCTGGCACGGCAGGCGGGGAGCGCCACGGCGCGACCCGAACGCGGGCCGGCTCGACCCGGCACTCGCCCGGACAGCGGTCGACGAGGTCGTCGCCGCGTGCGAGTCGATGCTCACGCGGCTCCCTGAGACCGCGAACGGAACCATGACACCGTCCGGTCCAGACCGTCCATCCAGCCGACCTGCGGTTCCCAGCCCAGCTCCGTACGCGCGAGGGTGATGTCAGGGCAGCGCATCCCAGGGTCGTCCACCGGCCGTTCGACGTGCTCGACCGGCGACCGGGAGCCGGTCGCCCTGATCACGTCCTCCGCGATCTGGCGGACGGTGAGCTCGTGCGGGTTGCCGAGGTTCATCGGGCCGGGGTGCCCGCTGCGCGCGAACGCCAGGAGGCCGGCCACCAGGTCGTCGACATAGCAGAGCGACCGCGTCTGGCTGCCGTCGCCCGCGACCGTGAGCGGTTCGCCCGCGAGCGCCTGCCGGACGAAGGTCGGCACCACCCGCCCGTCGTGCGCTCGCATGCGGGGCCCGTAGGTGTTGAAGATCCGGACGATCCCCGTGTCGGTCCCGAGTGCGCGCCGGTACCCCGCGGTGAGTGCCTCGCCAAAGCGCTTGGACTCGTCGTAGACGCTCCTCGGTCCGACGCTGCTCACGTTCCCCCAGTACTCCTCTGTCTGGGGATGAACCTGTGGATCGCCGTACACCTCTGACGTGGAGGCGAGCACGAGGCGCGCGCCGTGCTCGCCCGCCAGGTCGAGTGCGGCGCGGGTGCCGCGCGAGCCGGCGTCGAGCGTCTCGATGGGGTGCTCGAGGTAGTCGACGGGCGACGCGGGCGAGGCGAGGTGCAGAACCAGGTCGACACCGGGACGCAGGGCTGCCCGAACCGCGCGGGAGCCGAATCCCTCGGCGACGTCGCACTGCTCGAACTGGAATGCCGGGTGCCCGCGCAGGCCGCCGAGGTTGTCGGGGGCGCCCGTCAGGAGGTTGTCGAGGCAGACGACCTCTGCCCCGGAGTCGAGGAGCGCCTCGCACAGCCTGCTGCCCACGAATCCGGCGCCGCCGGTGACGACCGCCCTCATCTCAGGGCCTCACCTGGGCATGGGTTCCAGCTGTCGCCGCGCATGGGGTCGTCCTCTCACCGGAGCTCCGGCAGCCTGGTCTCGACCGCACCGTTCAACGGTGCATCGGAGCCACTTCACTCGCAGCCGAGCGCCCGGGCCGGTCCCGCGACCCGCGCGACGTGACACCCTGGTCCCGTGAGCTTCACGCACCTTGACGACCGCGGCCAGGCCCGCATGGTCGATGTCACCGCCAAGCAGCCGACGATCCGCTCCGCGACCGCGACGGGCGCCGTCCGCTGCGGTCCCGACGTCGTGCGGGCGCTGCGCGACGGCGCCGTCCCCAAGGGGGACGTGCTGGCCGTGGCCCGCATCGCCGGGATCGCGGCCGCGAAGAGGACGCCGGAGCTGCTGCCGCTCGCGCACGTGATCGGCGTGCACGGCGCCGCGGTGGACCTCGAGGTGACCGACGACGGCGTCACGATCACGGCGACCGTCCGCACGGCCGACCGCACGGGGGTGGAGATGGAGGCGCTCACCGCTGTCGCCGTCGCGGGCCTTGCCGTCGTCGACATGGTCAAGGGCCTCGACAAGTCCGTCTCGCTCGCGGACGTACGCCTCGAGCGCAAGACGGGCGGCAAGTCGGGCGACTGGGTGCGTCCGGAATGATCACCGTCCGCTATTTCGCCGGCGCCCGGGAGGCCGCCGGGGTCACTTCCGAACAGCTCGGCGGCCCGACGTCGGTGGCTGCCCTCCGCGCGGCTCTCACGGCAGCGCACCCGCGCCTGGCGGACGTACTGCCGAAGTGCGCCCTGCTGGTGGCGGGGGCCCGCACGACGTCCGACGAGGCCCGGATCCCGGACGACACGACGGTAGACGTACTGCCCCCCTTCGCGGGCGGCTGACCCCGCTCAGGTGGCTGACCCCGCTCGGGTCAGTGGTCGCCGCCGACCAGCTGCGAGCGGACGTGCGGCCAGAGCGTGAGCACCACCTGGAGCCCGTCGCGCACCCCGCCGGACGACCCGGGCAGGTTCACCACCAGCGCGCGGTCCCCGTCGGCGGTGCCGGCGATCCCGGCCAGCCCTCTGGAGAGCGCGGCGGTGGGCACGCCCGCAGCGATGCCCTGCTGGCGGACGGCCTCCGCGATCCCCGGGATCTCGTGGTCGAGCACCTCGCGCGTGCCCTCGGGGGTGAGGTCCCGCGGGGCGATCCCGGTGCCGCCGGTGGTGATGACGAGCCGCGCGCCGTCGTCGAGCACGGCGCGCAGCGCGTCCCGGACCGACTCGACGCCGTCGGGCACCAGGTGCTGGTGCACGTCGGTGAGCCCCGCCTGCTCCAGGAGCGACACCGCCGTCGGGCCGGACCGGTCCTCCGCCTCGCCGCGTGCACAACGGTCGGAGACGGTGATCACCGCTACCCGGTCGGATGTCATACCGACACGCTATCGGCCTCCGGCTCGTGGGGCTTGGCTGCCTCGGCGGCCTTGTCGCGACGGTACGCGCGCACCGCCCACGCGACGGCGGCGGCCCAGGTCACCCAGATCACCACGTACACGATGTTCATCAGGACGGGGCCTGCGGCGATCCAGTCGCTGTTGAGCAGCGTGCGCGAGTTGGTGAGGATGATGACGCCGCCCACGAGGGAACCGAGGACGCGCGGCGGCACGAGGCGCACCAGCCATGCGGCGATCGGCGCGGCGATCAGGCCACCGATGAGCAGGGCAAGCACCCAGGTGAAGTCGATGCCCTCGCCGCTGAGGCCGATGAAGAAGCCGATGCTCGCCGCGATGGCCACGAAGAACTCGCTGGTGTCGATCGAGCCGATCACCTTGCGGGGTTCCATGCGGCCGCTCGCCAGGATCGCGGGGGTGCCCACGGGGCCCCAGCCGCCACCACCGGTGGCGTCCATGAAGCCGGCCACCAGGCCGAGCGGGGTGAGGAAACGACGGCGCAGCGGCTTGTCGGAGCGCGCCGGCAGGCCCTGCAGCGTGAAGCGGAGCAGCACGTAGATGCCCAGCCCCAGCAGGAGCAGCGACATCACCGGCTTGGCGATCTCGGTGGAGAGCGACGACAGGAAGGTGGCGCCGGCGAACGCACCGATGGCGCCCGGGATACCGATCCGGGCGACAACCTTCCAGTCCACGTTGCCGAAACGCCAGTGCGAGGCGCCGGACGCGAGCGTCGTGCCGATCTCGGCGAGGTGCACGGTGGCCGACGCCGCGGCGGGGTTGGTGCCGATCGCGAGCAGCAGGGTCGTGGAGGTCACGCCGTAGGCCATGCCCAGACTGCCATCCACAAGCTGCGCGCCGAGGCCGACGAGCGCCAGCAGGATCAGGGTTCTCATGGTCGTGACCTTCCAGGTCCGGGGAATACGGCGGAGGCCGCACCAGTGCGGCCCGCGCTAGAGTAACCACCCAACCCGGTCGGAAACAACGACCATCTCACGCATCGGATAAGTACGCATGACGAGCCGGGTGAAAGCTCTGCGATCCGTCAGAATTCGGCCAGGATCCGGACGTCGACCGGGCTCAGGAGTTGGCCCAGGCCGACTCGCCCTGCGTGAGGGCGCGGATGTCGTCCGGCAGCGTGCCGTCCACCAGATCGGCGAGCGATACCGACTCCAGCACGGCGCGGACGTTGGCGCGCAGCGCCACCCACACGTGGAGCAGCGGGGCGGCCGGACCCTGGAACTCCAGGTCGGACGGCCGGGTGCCGCGGACGAAGACCAGCGGACCGTCCACGGCCCGCACCACGTCGGCGACGGTGATCGAGTCGGCCGAGCGCGCCAGCCGGTACCCACCGCCCGCCCCGCGGTGGCTCGTGACGAGCCCGTCGCGGCGCAGGTCGCTCAGGATGCCCTCCAGGAAGCGGTGGGGAATGTCCTGCGCACGGGCCAGGGCCTCGGCGCGGACGGGCCCGTCGTGGTCGGCCGCCGCCAGCTCGGCGGCCGCCCGGACGGCATAGTCGGCTCGTGCGGAGATCCTCATGCCTCCATTCTCTCCTGTACCCCCACCATGGTGTGCCGACCGGCAGTGCTTCCGCAGACCAGGAGAGATCTCTGGATAGGAGCCGCACGCTCGGTGATAATCTCGACAGTGTGCCGCACATGAGGATTCGAGAGGCCGCCGCGTACCTCGGCGTCAGTGACGACACCGTGCGCCGCTGGATCGACCGAGGGCTGCTCGGCGTCCGCACGGACGACTCCGGGCGCAAGGTCGTCGACGGTTACGAGGTTGCGATGGTGGCGCGTGAGCACGCCTCGCCACCCGGCCTGCCGCCGGGTCTGCGCAGCTCCGCGCGCAACCGCTTCGTCGGCCTGGTCACCGCCATCCAGGCCGACACGGTCATGGCGCAGGTCGAGCTGCAGTGCGGGCCGTTCCGCGTCGTCTCGCTGATGAGCAGCGAGGCCGTGCGCGACCTCGGCCTGGAGCCGGGATCGGTGGCGGTAGCCGTCATCAAGTCGACGAACGTCGTGATCGAGACCGAGGATCGGCCGGGTTCCGCATGAACGGGCACGGGCGCCGGCTGATGGTGGGCGCGCTGGCCGCGGGGTTCCTGGCGGCGGGCACGCTGTCGGCCTGCAGCGGACCGCCCAGGGCCGACGGCGGGGACGCGCCGTCCGACCGGACGCTCACCGTCTACGCCGCAGCGTCGCTGACCAGCACGTTCGAGCAGATCGCCGCGGACTTCGAGGCGGAGCACGACGGCGTCTCCGTCGAGCTGTCCTTCGCCGGCTCCTCGGACCTGGTCGCCCAGCTCCAGCAGGGAGCACCGGCGGACGTGTTCGCATCGGCGGACGCCGCGAACATGGACAAGCTCGCCGC
Organism: Promicromonospora sp. NPDC023805; assembly: GCF_040639635.1. NCBI lineage: Bacteria > Bacillati > Actinomycetota > Actinomycetes > Micrococcales > Promicromonosporaceae > Promicromonospora > Promicromonospora sp. NPDC023805. The sequence continues at coordinate 113,188 of NZ_JBFAAH010000019.1, forward strand.
GGACGGCCTGCTCGCGGGGACACCTGCCGACTTCGCGGCGAACACCCTGATGATCGCGGTCCCGCCGGGCAATCCGGCGGGTGTCGCGTCGCTCGCGGACCTGGCCGCGGAGGACCTGAACCTGGTCGTCTGCGCGCCCGAGGTGCCGTGCGGCGCGGCGACCGAACGGGTCGAGCGGGCGGGCGGCGTCTCGTTCTCCCCGGTCAGCGAGGAGCAGAGCGTCACCGACGTGCTGAACAAGGTCATCACCGGCGAGGCCGACGCCGGCCTCGTCTACGTCACGGACGTCCGCGCCGCCGGCGACCAGGTAGAGGGCATCGAGTTCCCCGAGTCGGGCGACGTCGTCAACGTGTATCCCGTCTCGGCTCTCGGGGGCAGCACGCAGCCGGAGCTCGCCCAGGAGTTCGTCGAGGCCGTGCTGAGCCCGGACGGGCAGAAGGTGCTGTCCGACGCCGGCTTCGCGGCGCCATGATCCCCCGGTGGGTCGCCGGGGTCGCTGCGGTGGGCGCGCTCCTTGTGGTGCTCCCCCTCGCGGCGCTGGCGGCCCGCGTGGACTGGCCGAACTTCTGGACCCTGATCAGCAGCGAGTCGTCGGTGGCCGCGCTGCTCCTGAGCCTGCGCACCTCGGCCGTGAGCACGCTGCTGTGCCTCGTGGTGGGGATACCGCTGGCCCTGGTGCTGGCCCGCGCGCGCTTCCTGGGGATCAACCTGCTGCGTTCACTGGTGCTGGTGCCGCTCGTCCTGCCGCCTGTGGTGGGCGGGATCGCGCTCCTGTACACCTTCGGACGCCGCGGGCTGCTCGGCGAGTCCCTCGAGGTGGCGGGTATCCAGATCGCGTTCTCCACCACGGCCGTCGTGCTGGCGCAGACCTTCGTGGCCCTGCCGTTCCTCGTGATCAGCCTGGAGGGCGCCCTGCGTACGGCGGGCACCCGGTACGACGTCGTCGCCGCGACCCTTGGCGCCCGGCCCACCACCGTGCTGCTCCGGGTGACCCTGCCGCTGGTGTGGCCCGGCCTGCTGTCCGGCACGGTGCTGTCCTTCGCCCGTTGCCTGGGCGAGTTCGGGGCGACCATCACCTTCGCCGGCAGCCTGCAAGGCGTCACGCGGACGCTACCGCTGGAGATCTACCTGCAGCGGGAGACCGACCCGGACGCGGCGGTCGCGCTGTCCCTCGTCCTCGTGGCGGTCGCCGTGCTCGTCATCGGCTTCACCCGCCGTAGCCGGAGCGCCCTGTGAGCCTTGCCCTCTCCGCACATCTCCCGGACCGCGACGTCCAGCTCGACCTCGAGGTCGCCGACGGCGAGACCGTCGCCCTGCTCGGCCCCAACGGCGCCGGCAAGTCCACTCTCCTGGCAGTCGCAGCCGGGTTGCTGCGCCCGCACGACGGCCTGGTCACCCTCGATGCCCGCACGCTTACCCACGTCGAGGCCGGCCGCACCCGCGCCTGGGTGCCCCCGCACGCACGGCAGGTGGCCCTGCTGGCCCAGGACCCCCTGCTGTTCCCGCACCTCTCGGTGCGGCAGAACATCGCGTTCGGGCCCCGGGCCCGCGGCGCCTCCCGGCTGTCGGCCGGCGCGGAGGCCGACCGCTGGCTGGACCGGATCGGCCTGGCCGATCTGGGCGAGCGGCGCCCGTCGGCGATCTCCGGCGGGCAGGCCCAGCGGGTCGCGGTAGCCCGGGCGCTTGCGACCCAACCCCGGCTCCTGCTGCTCGACGAGCCCATGGCCGCCCTTGACGTCGACGTCACGCCGGCGCTGCGGCACCTGCTGCGCGAGGTCCTCAGCAAGCAGACCGTCGTCATCGCCACGCACGACGTGCTGGACGCACTCCTGCTCGCCGACCGGGTAGTGGTGCTCGACGGCGGCCGCGTCGTCGAGGAGGGCCCTACCCGCGAGGTGCTCTCCCGGCCCCGGAGCGCGTTCGCCGCCCGGATCGCGGGCCTCAACATCGTGGCGGGCATCTGGTCCGCCGAGGACGGCGGGATCCGCGCGGCGACCGGCGTCGTGGTCCACGGCCTGCCGCACGACGACGGCGGGGGCGCCGACCGAGCGCTGCCCACGGCCGGGTCGCCGATGGTCGCGGCGTTCCGTCCGACATCCGTCTCGGTCTTCCGTGCCCGCTCGACCGGCTCCCCCCGCAACTCCTGGCCGGTCACGGTCACCACCCTCGAACCGCACGGTGATCTGGTGCGGGTCCGGGCCGGCAACCTCAGCGCGGACATCACGCCCCAGGCTGTGGCCGACCTCGCGCTCACGCCGGGAGACTCGGTCTGGTTCACGGTCAAGGCGACCGAGGTAGACCTGTACCCGGCCTGACGACCCGCGCCCGGCCGCGGACGATGCGGTCAGGCCAGGATCTGGCCCGCCCGCTGTGCGGAGGCCGCGAACGAGCCGGTCAGCGGCAGCTCGGGCAGGATCACGGCCTGGGCGGCGTGATAGACGTCAGGCTTGCCGATCCACGTGCGGCCCGACGGCCGGTTCTCCGTGTCGAGCTCGTGGTGCCAAGAGCCGTGCTCGGCGTCGACGAGGTTCTCCCGGATCCAGGCCCACCACTCGGCCTCGAGCTCCGCATAGCGCGCCTCGCCGGTGACCCGCCCCAGCACCTGCGCGGTCGCGACCGCCTCGGCCGCTACCCAGTGGAAGCGCCGCGCCTCTACCGGCGTGCCCGACCAGTCGGTCGTGTAGACGAAACCGCCCCCGTCGGGGTCCCAGCCGTCGGCGACCGCTCGCTCGAACAGCGCGACGGCGGCTTCCGTCCGTCGACCGGATGTGCCCGCCTCGGCATCGATCTGCAGCAGCAGCCGGGACCACTCGAGTCCGTGACCGGGTGTGGCTCCGTACGGCTTGAACGGGTCATGGGGCCGGTCCGCGTTGTACTCGAGGAGCGGGTTCCACGCCGCGTCGAAGTGCTCGGGGATCCGCCAGTCGTTCGACTCCGCCCAGCTCACCACGCGATCGCCGATGGCCGCCGCGCGGTCCAGCCACAAACCGTCTCCGGTCGCGGCGTGCGCCGCCAGCAGCGCCTCGACGGCGTGCATGTTCGCGTTCACACCACGGTAGTCCGAGGTGTCGGACCAGTCGCGTGACCGCTCGTCGAGGTGCAGCTCCTGCTCCGGCTCCCAGAACCGCGCGTCCAGCAGGGCCAGGGCCTTGGTCAGCAGCTCGGACGCTCCCGCTATGCCCGCGATCTTGCCGGAGGAGGCGGCGAGCACCACGAACGCGTGCGCGTACGCCTGCTTCGTGCCGACCACCTCGTCACCCTCACCCCGAGCCGCGAGCCATCCGCCGAACTCCACGTCGCTCAGAACGTCCTGGAGACCACTGATTGCCCGCGCGGCATACTCGTCCGCACCGCTGACCCCGAGCAGGTGCCCCAACGCGAAGACGTGCGCCATGCGCGACGTGATCCACGTTTCCACAGGGTGTGAGCTGTCGGGACGTCCGTGATCGTCGAGCCAACAGGCAGCCCCGTCGTCACGAACCGACGCCTCAGCGAAACGCAGCAGCGAGACGAAGTGGTCCCTGCGCCACGCCGACTCACTCGTGCTGGCGGGCTGGTTGCCGGTGGAGTCCGCGCCGGTGCGGGTTATGTCTGCGTTCACATGGCCACGATAGCCGCGGTCGATGTATCCCCGGCAATTTTGCCCACGTGGCGGCCGGCCGGGGCTCCTGGCTGCGACTTTGCCGGCCGGCGCTCTGACCCTGCGGGAGGGTTCTGGAATGCAGGAAGGGGGTGGAGCCGCACGAACCCTTGCGGGCTTGTGCTGGCTCCACCCCCTTGCTGGGAATGGTTGTCCGGCGGCGTCCTACTCTCCCACCCCGTCTCCAGGGCAGTA
>NZ_JBFAAH010000020.1:0-115315 GCF_040639635.1 Promicromonospora sp. NPDC023805
CGCTGCTCGGAGTAGGTGCCCGGACCGCCCCAGTACTGCTCGAGGAACAACGTGAACCGCTCCTTGGCGGGCCCCAGGTCCTCCTCGGGGTACATACACGCTGGCTGACTACCTCGCTGCACGTCTACTTCGCCAGATGACTACTTCGGCGTATACCCGCCGTACGTCCGGCGTTCGGTACCAAGTCACAGTTAGGCTCACCGCGTGCACCTCAAGACGCTCACGCTCCGGGGATTCAAGTCCTTCGCGTCGGCGACCACCCTCGAGCTGGAGCCGGGCATCACCTGCGTGGTGGGCCCCAACGGCTCCGGCAAGTCGAACGTGGTCGACGCGCTCTCCTGGGTCATGGGCGAGCAGGGTGCCAAGTCGCTGCGCGGCGGCAAGATGGACGACGTCATCTTCGCCGGCACGACCGGCCGCGCGCCGCTGGGCCGCGCCGAGGTGGCCCTGACGATCGACAACACCGACGGCGCGCTGCCGATCGACTACACCGAGGTCACGATCTCCCGCACGCTGTTCCGCAGCGGCGGTTCCGAGTACGCGATCAACGGCAACAGCTGCCGCCTGCTGGACATCCAGGAGCTCCTGAGCGACTCCGGCATCGGCCGCGAGATGCACGTCGTGGTGGGGCAGGGCCAGCTCGACGCCGTCCTGCGCGCGACGCCGGAGGAGCGGCGCGGCTTCATCGAGGAGGCCGCCGGCGTCCTCAAGCACCGCAAGCGCAAGGAGAAGGCGCTCCGGAAGCTCGAGTCGATGCAGGGCAACCTCGCGCGCCTGGGCGACCTGACCGCCGAGCTGCGTCGTCAGCTGGGCCCGCTGGGCAGGCAGGCCGAGGCGGCGCGCAAGGCGCAGACCGTGCAGCGCGAGCTGCGCGACGCGAAGTCCCGCCTGCTCGCCGACGACCTCGCGCAGCTCACCGCTCAGCTCGAGCAGGAGCGCGCGGACGAACGGTCGCTCAAGGAGCGCCAGGCCGAGACCGAGGCGGCGCTCACCGAGGCGCGCGGCATGCTGGCCCGCCTCGAAGCGTCGATGTCCGCGGAGTCGCAGCAGGTCAACCAGGCCGGTGACACGGTCTTCGCGCTGTCCCAGACGCGCGAGCGCCTGCGCAGCCTGCAGTCCCTGGCCGGCGAGCGCGCTCGCCTCCTGGGTACCGCGGAGCCGACCCGTCAGGGTCAGGACCCCGACGATCTCGAGGCGCAGGCGGCACGAGCCCGCGCGAGCGAGGAAGAGCTGGTCACCGAGGTCGAGATGGCCCACGAGGTCGTCGAGACCGCCGTCGACGCGCGGGCCGAGGCCGAGGCGGCCGCGCAGGCCGCCGAACGTTCGCACGCCGCGCTGCTGCGCGCCGCCGCGGACCGCCGCGAAGGCCTTGCCCGCCTGGCCGGCCAGGTCGCCGCGCGGCGCAGCCGGGTCGAGGCCGCGCAGTCCGAGCTGGACCGGCTGCGCGAGGCCCTGCTCGAGGCGGAGCAGCGGGTGGAGAGCACATCGCGCGAGCTCGGGGCACTCGAGACCGAGGTCGGCGTGGGCGGCGAGGACGGCGCGGAAGGGCTCGACGTCGCGCACGAGGCGGCGGCGGGCGTGCTCGAGCTCGCCAAGGCCGAGGTGCGGCACCTCCAGGAGCAGGTGACCACCGCACAGCGCGACCGCAGCTCCGCGGCCGCGAAGGTCGAGGCGCTGGAGCTGAGCCTGGACCGCAAGGACGGCGCCGGCACGCTGCTGGCCGCCAACCAGGCGGGTGTCCTGGGCTCGGTGGCCGCGCTGCTGGGGATCGAGGCAGGTTTTGAGGATGCGGTGGCCGCCGCGCTCGGCCCGGTGGCGGACGCCGTCGCGGTCGCCGGCGTCGACGAGGCGGTGGACGCGCTGCGGCTCCTCCGTGACGAGGACGCAGGACGCGCCAGCCTGGTCGTCGGCTCGGACCGCCCGGCGACGGTCGACGCCGACCGCCCGGCGGTCGACCTTCCCGCCGGAGCCCGGTGGGCGACCTCCGTCGTGCAGGTCGCCGGACCGGCGTCGGCGGCGCTGCTGACGATCCTGCGGGACGTGGTGGTCGTGGACGACCTCGCCCGGGCCCGGGCCCTGGTGCGCGACCAGCCAGTGGTCGCCGTGACCCGGGCAGGCGACCTGCTGGGCGCCGCGCGCGCCTGGGGCGGTTCGGCGGCCGCGCCGAGCGTGCTGCACCTGCAGTCGGCGCTGGACGAGGCCAAGGCCGCCCGCGACGAGGCCGCGGCCCGGGAGACCGACGGGACCGCGCACCTCGAGCGCGCCCGGACCGAGCGGACGGCGGCGCAGGAACGGTACGACGAGACGCTCGCCCGGCTCGGGGAGGCCGACGCCGCGCGCGCCGCTGCCGCCGAGCAGCTCGGGTCGCTGGGTGCCGCCGCGCGCGCCGCCCAGGCGGAGGCGGACCGCCACCGCGCGGCGCTGGAGCAGGCCCAGTCGCGCCGCGCGGAGGACGAGATCGAGCTCGAGGCGCTCGTCGAGCGCATGACGATCGCCGAGGAGGAGCCCGCCGACGGCGAGGGCTCGATCGACGACGTGCAGGCCCAGCGGGACGAGGCCGCGGCGGCCGCCACCGCGGCCCGGGCGCGCGAGACCGAGGCCCGGCTGGCGCTGCGGACCGCCGAGGAGCGGGCGCGTGCCGTGTCGGGTCGCGCGCAGGCGCTGACGGCGGCCGCCGAGCAGGAGCGCGAGGCCCGTGCGCAGGCCGCGGAGCGCGAGGAGCTGCGCCGCAACGACGCAGCACGCGCGATGCAGGTGCAGCAGGCCGTGGCGGTTGCCCTCGAGGCGATAGCGCGCTCCCTGGACCGTGCGGTGGCCGACAAGGCGGCCGCGGAAGAGGCCCGCGCCGCCGGCTCGGAGCAGCTGCTCGCCGTACGGGGGAGCGTGGAGTCGCTGACCGGCCAGCTGCGCGAGCTCACCGACGTCGCGCACCGGGACGAGGTCGCCCGCGCGCAGCAGGTGCTGCGCCTGGAGCAGCTCCAGTCGCGCGCCTCCGACGAGCTGGGCATGGACCCCGACGTGCTCATGGAGGAGTTCGGCCCGCACCAGCCGGTCCCGGTGTACGAGGGCGACGCAGCCGTACGTGGGCGCAAGCGGCGCGCCGTCGTCGAGCGCGACGACGAGGGCAACCCCATCCGCTACGAGGGGGACCCCACGCTGCCGCGCGGTGCGGCGGCGCGCGAGGACGCGCTCATCGCGCGGACGCGTGCGCTGCACGAGGCAGGTCTTCGGCCCGACGACCCAGCGGCGACCGCTGTGATCATCGCGGCGGCCGGAGCCGAGCCGCAGGAGGCTCCGGCCGAGGGCGAGGCCGCCGCCGGCGATGAGCCCGAGCCCACCGAGCCGAAGCCCGACCGGATGGTCCCCTACGTCCGCGAGGAGCAGGAGGCCCGGCTGGCGAAGGCGGAGAAGGCGCTGTCGCGGATCGGCGCGGTGAACCCGCTCGCGCTGGAGGAGTTCGCGGCCCTGGAGGAGCGGCACCAGTTCCTGGTGGACCAGCTCGCCGACCTGAAGAAGTCGCGCGAGGACCTGCTCCAGATCGTCGACGACATCGACGAGCGGGTGCAGCAGGTGTTCGCCGAGGCGTTCCAGGACACTGCGGCCAAGTTCCTCGAGATCTTCCCCCGGCTGTTCCCCGGTGGTGAGGGCAAGCTGACGCTCACCGAGCCCGACAACCTGCTCACCACGGGCATCGAGGTCGAGGCGCGCCCGGCCGGCAAGAAGGTCAAGCGGCTCTCGCTGCTCTCGGGCGGTGAGCGTTCGCTGGCGGCGGTGGCGTTCCTCGTGTCGATCTTCAAGGCGCGGCCCAGCCCGTTCTACATCATGGACGAGGTGGAGGCAGCGCTCGACGACGTGAACCTCGGCCGCCTCATCGAGATCTTCAAGGAGCTGCAGAAGGACAGCCAGCTCATCGTGATCACGCACCAGAAGCGCACCATGGAGGTCGCGGACGCCCTCTACGGCGTGACGATGCGGGGCGACGGCGTCACGACTCTGATCAGCCAGCGCATGGGCGACCGCGAGACCGTCACCGCCTGAACCGGAGCGGAACCGCAGGCTCAGGCGGTATAGGTAGAGCCTGAGCCGGAGCCTGAGCCGCCCAGGGGGTGAAATTCGGCACCCCTCGGCAGCAAAACGCCAGGTGTGAGGGATTTCTCCTCCTGAAATTGCGCGTGTCGCGCGGCGTGTCGTGGCGCTCTGCGCGGCGAGACCGGACAAGACACGCCACAATGGGCCCATGTGGTGGTCGGTCATTCTGCTCGTGGTGTGCCTGGTCCTGGCGGTCAGTGTCTTCGTCGTCGCCAGCCAGATGGACGCGCCCTCGAGCAGGAGCGAGGAGTTCTCGTTCCTCCAGTGGTTCCGGTCCGGCATCGCACATCTTCGTGGTGACGCCAAGCGGCGCAAGGACGGCCGCCGCCTCGGGGCGTCAGCGGTAGCGACACATGCGGTGGGCGCGCCCTCCGTGTGGGTCGGCAAGCCTCCTGCGGCCAAGCCGGACAGCAAGCCGGTGGACATGGGTATGTCGGAGTTCTTCGCCGCGACCATCGAGTCCAAGCCTGGCTACGTCGACGCCGAGGAGCTGACGGACGTGCTCAACCGGGCACGCGACCAGGCGCAGAAGACCCTGCACGTACCGCTCGGTCCGGTGCCGCTCAAGCCCACCAACCTGGTACCCGGCCAGCTCCAGGCGGTTCGGCCCGTGCGGACCGTTCGTCCCGTCCGGCCCGTCACGCAGGAGTCGCCTGCGGAGGAAGGTCCGGCCCAGGCCGCAAGCTAGGCCTGACGGAACTGCCCGCACCGCCGTCCGCGGGATGGAAGAATCTGGGGCGTGAACGAGCTTCCCTGGATCGAGATCATCTCTGCCGTCGTCGTGCTCGCGGGTGGCGGCGGCATCGCCGGCGTCCTCGTGGCCCGACGACGGAGGCGCACCCAGGACCAGGGTGGCGGCCGGGCGACGGCCGAACGGGAGCCGGAGGTCGCGGTCGAGCCTGAGGTTTCGACCAGTCCGACCCGCGAGGCACCAAGCCCGACCCGCGAAGCGTCGGTCGAGACGCCTGCCCCCACCGCCGGCCGCCTGGTGCGGCTCCGCGACCGCCTCGCGCGCTCCGGCTCGCCCCTGGGTGCCCGGCTGCTGTCCGTCCTGTCCCGGGACTCGCTCACCGAGGACGACTGGGACGAGATCGAGGAGGAACTGCTTCTCGCGGACGTCGGGGCTGGTCCAACCACCGAGCTGCTGGAGGCGCTGCGCACCAAGGTCCGGGTGCTGGGTGTGCGGGAGCCCGCCGCGGTGCGCGACCTCCTCCGCTCCGAGCTCGTGGCGCTCCTGGACCCGGCCCTCGACCGCACGCTGCGGACCGAGCCGACTACCGCCGCCGACGGCACGCACCTGCCCGCCGTGACCCTCGTGGTGGGCGTGAACGGCACGGGCAAGACGACGACGGTCGGCAAGCTCGCCCGGGTGCTGGTGGCCGACGGCCGCAGCGTCGTGCTCGGCGCCGCCGACACCTTCCGGGCGGCGGCGGCGGACCAGCTCACCACCTGGGGTGACCGGGTGGGCGTGCCCACCGTGCGCTCCGACCGCGAGGGCGCCGACCCGGCGTCGGTGGCGTTCGAGGCGGTAGCGCGCGGACGCGACGAGAAGATCGACGTGGTGCTGGTGGACACCGCCGGACGCCTGCAGAACAAGGCGGGCCTCATGGACGAGCTCGGCAAGATCGTGCGGGTCTCCAGCAAGGTCGCCGCGCCGAGCGAGGTGCTGCTGGTGCTGGACGCGACCACGGGCCAGAACGGCCTCTCCCAGGCGCGCGTCTTCGCGGAGGTCGCCGGTGTCACCGGCATCGTGCTGACCAAGCTGGACGGCACCGCGAAGGGCGGCATAGTCGTCCAGGTGCAGCGGGAGCTCGGCGTCCCGGTCAAGCTGATCGGCCTGGGCGAGGGGCCGGACGACCTGGCGCCGTTCGACGTGGAGGAGTTCGTCGACGGAATCCTGGGCTGATCTTTCGTCAGGAATTGCGCGGCGGAGTAGGCGACAATGGCTGACTGTCCAATAGGTGAGAATGTCATGTGATCGGGACGTTACAAACGCATAGCCACGAAATGACGATCCGATCACGGTTCGGTCCGAAAATTCGCCCAAGCCAGGCGCGAAATCAGACGTTTACATTCTCCCCGCCTGCGTCACGCATCCGTAACCTCGATGCAGGTCGCGCGTAACCGCATCCCGCGACGGTAGTCGCGGTGGGCCGAGTCAACAGGACCGGTCCGGGGAGAGAGGCACCTGATGGAAGAGTTTGCTCTGGACAGTGGAAACACTGCCTGGATAATCACCGCCTCCTCGCTCGTGCTGCTGATGACGCCTGGCCTGGCGTTCTTCTACGGCGGCATGGTGCGCGGGAAGAGCGTCCTGAACATGATGATGATGAGCTTCAGCTCGATCGGTGTGGCCGGTCTGATCTGGGTGCTCTACGGCTACTCGCTGACGTTCGGTTCCGACATCGGTGGCATCATCGGCAACCCCGCCGACTACTTCGGCCTCGCGATCACCGACGCCGACTCGCTGATGTTCGCCGCCGGTGTCCCGGCGACGGTCGCCGCAGCATTCCAGGCGACGTTCGCGATCATCACGGTCGCCCTCATCTCCGGCGCGATCGCCGACCGCGTCAAGTTCGGCACCTGGCTCGTCTTCGCCGCACTCTGGGTCACGCTGGTCTACAGCCCCGTCGCGCACATGGTGTGGGGTGGTGGCCTGCTCGGCGCCGACGGCCCCGTCGCGACCGCCCTCTCGGTCCCGATCGACTTCGCCGGCGGCACCGTGGTGCACATCAACGCCGGTGTGGCCGGCCTCGTGCTGGCACTGGTCATCGGCAAGCGCAAGGGCTTCGGTACCGAGGCCATGCGCCCGCACAACCTGCCGTTCGTCATGCTCGGCGCCGCCCTCCTCTGGTTCGGCTGGTTCGGCTTCAACGCCGGCTCGGAGTTCGCCGCCGACGGCACCGCCGGCCGTGCCTGGCTGAACACCCTCGTCGCGACCGGCGTCGCGATGCTCGCCTGGATGGCCACCGAGAAGCTTCGTGACGGCGCGCCCACCACCCTCGGTGCCGCCTCGGGCGTCGTGGCCGGCCTGGTCGCCATCACCCCGGCCGCCGCGGCCGTCGACAGCTTCGGCGCCATCGCCATCGGCGCCGTTGCCGGCATCCTCTGCGCCCTGGCCGTCAGCCTGAAGTTCAAGTTCGGGTTCGACGACTCGCTCGACGTCGTCGGTGTGCACCTGGTCGGTGGCCTCGTCGGCACCGTGCTGCTGGGCTTCTTCGCCACCGGCGAGGCCGACGCCGTAGCGTCCTACGGCGTCTGGTACCCGGAGGGCGCGCTGAACGGCCTGTTCTACGGCGGTGGCTTCACGCAGCTGATCACCCAGATCGTCGCCGCGCTCGTCGCCGTCATCTTCAGCGCCGTCGTCACCGCGATCATCGCCTTCGCCCTCAAGTTCACGCTGGGCTGGCGCATCTCCGAGGAGGCCGAGGTCAGCGGTATCGACCTCGCCGTCCACGGTGAGACCGCATACGAGAACTCCGGCTCTACGATCACCGAGGTGCGCTGACCGTGACCGCGGTGCAGCAACCGACTCTCAAGGAGGTACGCGCATGAAGCTCGTCACGGGTGTCATCCAGCCCCACCGTCTCGACGACGTGAAGACGGCGTTGGAGGGTGCGGGGGTTCGCGGTATGACCGTGAGCGAGGCCAGCGGCTACGGCCGGCAGAAGGGCCACACCGAGGTCTACCGCGGTGCCGAGTACACCGTCGACCTGGTGCCGAAGGTCCGCATCGAGGTCCTGGTCACGGACGCTGACGTCACCGCGGTGACCGACGCGATCGTCGGCGCTGCCCAGACCGGCAAGATCGGTGACGGCAAGGTGTGGGTCGTGACGGTCGACGACGTCGCCCGCGTGCGCACCGGCGAGCACGGCGACTCCGCCCTCTGACGGGAGCGTTCGCCGACGTATGCGCAGTGACCCGGCGCCCGAGGGCGCCAGGGAGCAGCCGGAGGCCCCGCACCCCACCGCTGGGGTGCGGGGCCTCCGCGACGAGCTCCTCACCATCGCCGCGGACCTGACCGGTCCGGGCCGTTCGGGCCTCGCCCGGCGGTCCGCCGTCGGGCAGCGGGTCACCGACCGGCTCGGTTCCTTGTTCGCGGAAGCGACAAAGGACGTGGATCCGTCGGGCATCGCCCTGGCTGCGGTCGGCAGCCTCGGTCGGGGCGAGCTCGGGCCCCTGAGCGACCTCGACCTCGTGCTCGTGCACGACGGGCGGACCCACGGTCCGAAAGAGCTGCAGCAGGTTGCCGAACGCCTCTGGTACCCGCTGTGGGACTCGGGCGTGGACATCGACCACGCGGTGCGCTCCCTGAGCCAGTCCCGGCAGGTCGCGGCGAGCGACCTCCCGGCGGTGATCGGCTGGCTGAGCGTGCGTGCGGTGGCCGGCGACGCCGTCGTCGTGCACCGTGCCGCCTCTGCCGTGCTCACCGACTGGCGCGCCGCCGCGCGGCGGCGGCTGCCCGAGCTGATCTCGTCCACCCGCGACCGCGCGCAGCGCGCGGGGGAGCTCGCCTACCTCATCGAGCCCGACCTCAAGGAGGCGCGCGGCGGCATGCGCGACGCCGTCCTGTTGTCCGCGCTCGCCGCCACGTGGCTCACCGACCGTCCGCACGGCGCGGTGGACGCTTCCTACACGCACCTGCTCGACGTGCGGGACACCCTGCAGGTGGTCACGCGGCGACGCACCAGCCGCCTGCTGCTGGCCGATCTTGAGGAGGTCGCCGAGCTCACCGGGTACGACGACGGCGACGAGCTGCTGGCGAGCCTCGCCGAGGCGGGCCGGGTCATCTCCTATGCGCTCGACATGACGGTGCGCGGCGCGCGGCAGGCCCTGTCGCGCCCGGTGGGCGTGGGCAAACCCCTGTGGGTGCGCGGACGGCGCACGCCTCCGCGCCTCCGCTCGGTCGGCGACGGCCTGGTGGAGCACGACGGCGAGCTCGTGCTCGGCGTCGGGACGCGCCCGGCCGAGGACCCGCTGCTGCCCCTGCGGGCCGCGGCGACGGCGGCGCGCACCGGGCTCGTGCTGTCGCCCGTGACCATCCGGAGCCTCGAGCAGTGCCCGCCCCTGCCCGAACCGTGGCCGCCGGCCGCGCGCGAGAGCCTGCTCGCGCTGCTCGCCGCGGGGCAGGCGCAGGTCCCGGTGTGGGAGGCGCTCGACCTCGCCGGGGTGGTCACCTCCTGGATCCCGGAGTGGGCGGACGTGCGCAACCGGCCGCAGCGCGCGGCGATCCACCGGCACACGGTGGACCGGCACCTCGTCGAGACGGCTGCCGTGGCGGCGAAGCTGCGCCGCCACCTGCCGGAGCTGGCGTCCGGCACCGGCGGGCACCCTGGGACGACGTCGGGCGACCTCCTGCTGCTCGCCGCGCTGCTGCACGACATCGGCAAGGTGCGCGGCGCGGCCGACCACTCCGTGGAGGGGGCGCGGCTGGTGCCGGGCATCCTGACGCGCGCCGGCTTCGCGCCCCAGGTGGTCGACGACGTCACGCGGCTCGTGCGGCACCACCTCACGCTCGCGGACCTGGCCACCACCGCCGACCCCGACGACCCGGCAACGCTGGCCACCCTCCTGGACGCCGTGGACCACCGGCGCGACCTGCTCGACGTGCTGCGCGCCCTGACCGAGGCGGACACGACGTCCCTGGGCCCGAAGCACTGGACGGGCTGGCGGGCGAGCCTCGTGGACGGGCTCACGGAGCGGGCCCGCGCACTGCTGCCCGGATGAACGACCGGTGACCCCTGTCGATTAGGCTGTGCCCGTGTTCAATTCCCTGTCCGACCGGCTTACCTCGACGTTCAAGAACCTGCGCGCGCGGGGCCGTCTCTCCGAGGCGGATATCGACGCGACCGTGCGGGAGATCCGCCGCGCCCTCCTCGACGCCGACGTCGCGGTGCCCGTGGTGCGCGAGTTCACCGCCGCGGTGCGCGAGCGCGCGCTCTCGTCCGAGGTCTCCGGTGCGCTGAACCCTGCCCAGCAGGTCGTCAAGATCGTCAACGAGGAGCTCGTCGACATCCTCGGCGGGGCCACGCGCCCGCTCACGCTGGCCAAGACGCCCCCCACCGTGATCATGCTCGCGGGTCTGCAGGGTGCCGGTAAGACGACGCTGGCCGGAAAGCTCGCGCACGCGCTGAAGGGGCAGGGGCACACGCCGGTGCTGGTCGCCGCCGACCTGCAGCGCCCGAACGCCGTGACCCAGCTCACCGTGGTGGCCGAGCGTGCCGGCGTGCCGGTGTTCGCGCCCCACCCGGGCAACACCTCGGTGGCGGACGACCCCGCGGCCGACGCGCCGCTGATCGGTGACCCGGTCGGGGTCGCGCGGGACGGCGTCGCCTACGCCAAGGAGCGTCAGCACGACGTCGTGATCGTGGACACCGCCGGCCGCCTCGGCATCGACGAGGTGCTGATGCAGCAGGCCTCGGACATCCGCGACGCCGTGAACCCGGACGAGGTCCTGTTCGTCATCGACGCGATGATCGGCCAGGACGCGGTGAACACCGCCAAGGCCTTCGCCGACGGCGTCGACTTCACCGGTGTGGTGCTCTCGAAGCTGGACGGCGACGCGCGCGGTGGTGCCGCCCTCTCGGTCGCCAAGGTGACCGGCCGGCCCATCATGTTCGCGTCCACGGGCGAGAAGCTGACGGACTTCGAGGTCTTCCACCCCGACCGGATGGCCAGCCGCATCCTCGACATGGGTGACGTGCTCACCCTGATCGAGCAGGCCGAGAAGGTGTTCGACGCCGGCGAGGCCGAGAAGATGGCGGCCAAGGTCGCCAGCGGGCAGGACTTCACGCTCGCGGACTTCCTGGTCCAGATGCAGCAGCTGAAGAACATGGGCTCGATGAAGAAGATGCTCGGCATGCTGCCGGGCATGGCCCAGATGCGCGACCAGCTCGACCAGTTCGACGAGCGCGAGGTGGGTCGCATCGAGGCGGTCATCCACTCGATGACGCCCGCCGAGCGTGAGAACCCGAAGATCATCAACGGCTCGCGCCGCGCCCGGATCGCCAAGGGTTCCGGCACCACGACGACGGCCATCAACCAGCTCCTGGAGCGGTTCGAGAACGCCCAGAAGATGATGCGGCAGATGTCCAAGGGCGGCGGCATGGGGCCCGGCGGGATGCCCGCGATGCCCGGCGGCCCCGGCATGGGCATGGGCAAGAAGTCGCGTGGCAAGACGCCCCCGCCGAAGAAGGGCAAGAAGGGCAAGTCCGGGAACCCGGCCAAGCGCGCCCAGCAGGAGCAGGAAGCCATGCAGCGCGCGCTCGGCGGTGGACCCGCGACCACCCCGTCGGCGCCGGCCGGCTCGGCCTTCGGCGTCGCCCCCAAGAAGGACGAGGCGCCCGACCTCAGCAGCATCGAGCTCCCGCCCGGCCTGGAGAAGTTCCTGGGCCGGTGACGGTCGCCCGTGATCTCACGGGCTGAGCCGGGGGAGAACACGTTCTGGGAGAACATGGCCGGGGAGAACGAGGGAGCCGCATGTCTGCGCTGGAAGGTCCGACCGCGGCGATCCGCGGGCGCATCCTGCTGGGTGACGACCGCGAGGCCGAGGAGATCTGGGTCCGCGGCGGTCGTGTCAGCCTGACGCGCCCGTCGGCGCAGGGCACCAACATGCAGATCCTGGAGGGCTGGGCGGTGCCCGGCCTGGTGGACGTGCACTGCCACATCGGGCTGGCCGCGGACGGCGTCGTCCCGGTCGAGGAGGCCGAGAAGCAGGCAGTGGCCGACCGCGACGCCGGAGTGCTGCTGATCCGCGATGCGGGCTCGCCCCTGGACACCGCCTGGGTGCACCATCGCGGCGACCTGCCGCACCTGCTGCGCTCGGGCATGCACCTGGCGCTGCGCAAGCGGTACCTGCGCAACTACGGCCTCGAGCTCGAGTCGCCGGAGCAGCTCCCCGAGGCGGTGCGCACCCAGGCCCGACGCGGCGACGGCTGGGTCAAGCTCGTGGGCGACTGGATCGACCGGTCCCTCGGGGCCGACGGCGACCTGCGCCCGCTGTGGCCCGAGGACCTGCTCAAGGAGGCGGTCGCCGTCGCGCACGCCGAGGCCGCCCGGGTCACCGTGCACGCCTTCGCCACCGAGACCATCGACGGGCTGCTGGCCGCCGGGGTGGACTGCATAGAGCACGGGACCGGCATGACCGCCGAGCACATGGCGGCGGCCGCTGAACGCGGGATCGCCGTGACGCCGACCCTGCTGCAGGTCGGCCAGTTCGAGAGCATCGCGGCGCAGGCCGACGGCAAGTACCCGGTGTACGCGGAGCGGATGCGCGCCATGTACGCGAACCGCTACCAGCAGGTGCGTGACCTGCACGAGGCGGGCGTGCGGCTCCTGGTCGGCACCGACGCGGGCGGGACCATCTCCCACGGCCGGATCGCCGACGAGTGCGCCGAGCTGGTGGCAGCTGGCCTCCCGGCGGCGGAGGTCGTGGCGATGGCGTCCTGGCGGGCCCGCGACTACCTGGGCTTCGGGGCCGTCGTCGAGGGGTCCAGCGCCGATCTCGTGGTGTACCCGGCGGACCCGCGCGTGGACATCGAGGTGCTGCGTCACCCCACCGCGGTGGTGCTGCGCGGCACCGTCTACCCGACGGCGCGCTGACCCGTGCGGGTGTGACGCACACGCGGTTGGTGACGCGTCTCGCCGTCTGGCACAATGTGCAGGTACTCGGTGTGCCCGGACCCCTCTCATCTGGTCAGACCGTGTCTCGGTTCTACCCACCGCTTCACCCCACGTCGCGGTGCTCGGACCATCCCATTCAACAGGAGATACCACTTCGTGGCTGTCAAGATTCGTCTCAAGCGCCTCGGCAAGATCCGGGCCCCGTACTACCGTGTCGTCGTCGCCGACTCGCGCACCAAGCGCGACGGTCGTGTGATCGAGGAGATCGGCAAGTACCACCCGACCGAGGAGCCGTCGCTCATCGAGATCAAGTCGGAGCGCGCACAGTACTGGCTCGGCGTCGGCGCACAGCCGACCGAGCAGGTCGCCGTTCTGCTCAAGGTGACCGGTGACTGGCAGAAGTTCAAGGGCCTGCCGGGCGCCGAGGGCACCCTGCGCGTCAAGGGCGAGAAGGTCGACGCGACCGCCGCCATCGAGGCCGTCAACGCCGATGCCGAGAAGGCCAAGGCCAGGGCTGCCGAGAAGGCTGCTGCTGTCGCCGCCGAGGCTCCGGCTGCGCCGGCCGAGGGCGACGAGGCCTGATGCTCTCGGAGGCCCTCGAGCACCTGGTGCGCGGCATCGTGGACAACCCGGAAGACGTTCGCGTCTCCGCGAAGACGCTGCGCCGTGGTGACCTGCTCGAGGTCCGCGTGCACCCCGACGACCTCGGCCGAGTCATCGGCCGAGGTGGTCGCACGGCTCGCGCGCTGCGCACCGTGATCGGTGCGCTTGCCGCAGAGGGCCCGGTGCGGGTCGACGTCGTGGACGTCGACCGGCGCTGAGCGTTCGCCTGCTCCGCACGACGACGAGGCCCGGTCCGAACGTGGACCGGGCCTCGTCGTTCCCGCTGAACCGTTGGTCGAGCCTGTCGAGACCCCCAACCTTCACTCTTCGAGGAGACACATGCAGCTGACCGTCGCCCGCGTCAGCAAGGCGCACGGGCTCAAGGGCGAGGTAGCCCTCGACGTGCGCACGGACGACCCGGAGACCCGGCTCGCGATAGGTGAGCGGCTCGAGACGGTCCCGGCCGACGTCGGGCCGCTGACCGTGACGCACGCGCGCGAGCACCAGGGCCGGTGGCTGGTCACGTTCGCCGAGATCAGCGGCCGGACCGCCGCCGAGAACCTGCGCGGGACCGAGCTCGTCATCGAGGCGGACGCCTCCGAGGAGGAGGACGCCTGGTACCCGCACGAGCTCGCGGGCCTGCGCGTCGAGCTCGAGGACGGCACGGTGGTCGGCAAGGTGATCTCCCTGGAGTACATGCCGGCGCACGAGTCGCTCCTGATCGAGGAGTCCCTGCCCGACGGCGGTACCGTTCGCACGCTGGTCCCGTTCGTCCTGGCGATGGTGCCGGTGGTCGACGTCGAGGGTGGTCGCGTAGTGGTGACCCCGCCCGCCGGGCTGCTGGCGCGCGACGCCGACGCCGCGATCGTCGACCGTGCTGATGATGTCGACGCGGTCGACCGGGAAGACGACTGACGTGCGCGTCGACGTCATCTCCATCTTTCCTGACTACCTGGCGGCGCTCGACCTGTCGCTCGTGGGCAAGGCGCGGCAGCGCGGCCTGCTGGACCTGCGGGTGCACGACCTGCGGGACTGGACTGCCGACCGGCACCGCACGGTCGACGACACCCCGTTCGGTGGGGGCGCAGGCATGGTCATGCGCCCCGACATCTGGGGCCTCGCGATCGACGAGGTGCTGGACACCGGTGCGACGGGCGCGCACCTGATCGTCCCCACGCCGTCGGGCGAGGTGTTCACGCAGCGGCACGCCGAGAGCCTGGCGTCGGCGGAGCAGCTCGTGTTCGCGTGCGGACGGTACGAGGGCATCGACGCGCGCGTGGCGCAGCACTACCGGGACACCGGGATCACTGTGCACGAGCTGTCGATAGGCGACTACGTGCTCAACGGCGGCGAGGTGGCCTCGCTGGTCATGATCGAGGCAGTGGCGCGGCTGATCCCCGGCATGGTCGGCAACCCGGACTCCCTGGTGGAGGAGTCGCACGGGGCCGCGGGCCTGCTGGAGTACCCGGTGTACACGAAGCCGCCGTCGTGGGCGGACCTCGAGATCCCCGAGGTGCTCGTGTCGGGGCACCACGCGAAGATCGAGCGCTGGCGCCGGGACCGCGCGCTGGAGCGGACGGCACGGCTGCGGCCGGACATGATCGCCGCGCTCTCCGTGACGAACCTGGACAAGCACGACCTGGCACTGCTCGCGGAGCTCGGCTGGGTGCGCGGCCCGGACGGCGCCGACGGGCTGACCCGGGCCTGACGCGGTCCTCGCCCGACGTCCCCGCCCGACGTCACACCTGCTCCGGGAGCCGGTTCGCACGTGCGTGTGGCAGAATTACCCCTCGGTGCGTCGCCGGTCAGGTCTCTGCCACAGGGGACGGCCGGGGCGGGCAACCGCCCCTGACCGGGTAAAGCCGCACCAGCATCCACAACCTTCCGGGACCCGACGGCCAGCAGGCCGACGCGGGGCCCACGATATTCGTGCCTGACCTGTGGCAGGCCCGGAGAGAACAATGCAGAAGCTCGACATGATCGACGCAGCCTCGCTGCGGTCCGACATCCCGGAGTTCCGCGCCGGCGACACCGTCAAGGTGAACGTCAAGGTCGTCGAGGGCAACCGCTCTCGCGTCCAGGCGTTCCAGGGCGTCGTCATCTCCCGCCACGGCGGCGGGATCGGCGAGACGTTCGCTGTTCGCAAGGTCAGCTTCGGTGTCGGCGTGGAGCGCAAGTTCCCGCTGCACGCGCCGTCGATCGAGTCCATCGAGGTCGTCAGCCGCGGCATCGTCCGTCGCGCGAAGCTCTACTACCTGCGCGACCTGCGCGGCAAGAAGGCGAAGATCCGCGAGAAGCGCGACAACTGACGCCTGCGTCAAAGCATCGGCCGCCGTCCTCAGCTTCGAGGGCGGCGGCCGTCGTCGTGCGTGACCTGCGTCTGTGTTGATATCAGACAGGGGTCGTGTGCGCTCGCGAGCCATTTCGCTGCAGACGCTCCGAGGTGACAGAGTTACCCCCGTGACGAGTTTCGACCGGGTGGCGCCGCCCACCCCTATTGATGGGACGCCCTTGAGCGCAGCAGAACCGTGGGAGAGCAGCGGGGCGCATCGACAGGGCGGAGCCGCGCACGGTCGTGAACCGAGAAAGCAACAGTCCGGCTTCGTGGCGATGCTCCGGGAGATCGGGATCATCGTCGTCAGCGCGCTGATCCTGTCGTGGCTCATCAAGACGCTGCTGGTGCAGCCGTTCTACATCCCCAGCGCGTCCATGGAGGACACGCTGACGCAGGGCGACCGCGTGATGGCGTCGCGCCTGACACCCGGCCCGTTCGACCTGAAGCACGGGGACATCGTCGTCTTCGTGGACCCGGGGGACTGGCTGCCGCCGTACGTGCCGCCGGAGCGTGGACCGGTCGGCGACGGCATGGTGTCGTTCCTGACCACCGTGGGCCTGCTGCCGCAGGACACCGGCGACCACCTCATCAAGCGCCTGATCGGGCTGCCCGGTGACACCGTCGTGTGCTGCGACGCCGAGGGACGTGTGTCGGTGAACGGCACGCCCATCGACGAGACGTACATCAAGCCAGGGTCGATCCCGAGCGAGGACCAGTTCGAGGTCACCGTGCCGGAGGACATGCTCTGGGTGATGGGCGACAACCGGCAGAACTCGCAGGACTCCCGCAAGAACCGCGGCAAGCCCGGCGGCGGGTTCGTCCCCGTCGACAACGTGGTCGGGACGGCGTTCGCCACCGTGTGGCCGCTGGACCGGCTGAACTGGCACAGCAACCCCAGCGACGTCTTCGCCGGTGTTCCGGACGCGCCTCCAGCGGAGAAGTAGGTGGTCCGCGCGGTCCCGACGCTGCGACAGGAAAGGGCGCTGCTCGCCTCCGGCGCCCGCCTCGTGGCGGGCATGGACGAGGTGGGGCGTGGCGCCCTCGCGGGCCCGGTCAGCGTGGGCGTCGTGGTGGTCGACGCCGCCACGCGCACCGGGCCCAAGGGTGTCGCCGACTCCAAGCTCCTGACGCCGGCCGCGCGCGAGGCGATCGCGCCTGCCGTGCGGGGCTGGGCGGTGGCCTGGGGCGTTGGCCACGCGGGTCCTGCCGAGATCGACGAGGTCGGGATCATCGCGGCCCTCAGGTTGGCCGGCCGGCGCGCGCTCGCCCAGGTGCGCCTGATGTGCGGCGACGTCGACGTCGTCGTGCTGGATGGAAAGCACGACTGGCTCTCCACGCCGTCGCTCGACCTGTTCGCTGCGGCGGACGCTCCGGACGACTCGGTACGGGACCCCGCGGTGCGGACGCTGATCAAGGCAGACATGACCTGCACGTCCGTGGCTGCCGCCAGCGTGCTGGCCAAGGTGGAGCGGGACGGGATCCTGGTCGAGCTGGCTCAGCGGCACCCGGAGTACGCCTGGGACCAGAACAAGGGGTACAGCGCCAAGGCCCACATGGACGCCCTGGGGCTGCACGGGCCGACACCGCAGCACCGCAGATCCTGGAACCTGCCCGGAACTGCGGCGTCGGTGGGATGATGTCGTCGTGAGCGCCGAAGACCTCGAGAACTACGAGACGGAGATGGAGCTCGCGCTCTATCGGGAGTACCGGGACGTGGTGGGCCTGTTCTCCTACGTGGTGGAGACCGAACGCCGGTTCTACCTCGCCAACCAGGTGGACCTGCAGGTGCGGTCCGCGGCGGGCGAGGTGTATTTCGAGCTGCGGCTCGCCGACGCCTGGGTGTGGGACGTCTACCGTTCCGCGCGCTTCGTGAAGTCGGTGCGCGTGGTGACGTTCAAGGACGTGAACGTCGAGGAGCTGGCGAAGGCGGAGCTGTCGCTCTGACGCGGCTCGGCTCGAGCTCGTGGCTCTGTCGAAACTAGTGCTCTGCTGAAACTCGTCGCGGGCGCGCACAGACCCGCCTGACGAGACCGCGCCGTTCCGTGCACGACGCCGAGCCTGTGGAACGTCGATCTGTGCACAGGCGGCCCGATGCGCCCCGCCGGGCGGCCCCTGCCGTGACCAAGGTTGGTCACGGAGGTGGACGCGATGGCGAAGAAGGACGGCGTAGGCCGGTACGGCGAACGCGTGGCGCTGCGGCACGTGGTGTCGCGCGGCTGGCAGGTGCTCGACACCAACTGGCGAGGCAAGGACGGGGAGCTCGACATCGTCGCGCTCGACGATGACGTGCTCGTGGTGATCGAGGTCAAGACCCGGTCGGGCCACGGGTTCGGGCACCCCGCGGAGGCGGTCACGGCGCGGAAGCTGGCGCGCATCAAGCGGCTGACCGGACAGTGGCTCACCGTGTTCCGGGAGCGGCTCGCCGCGGCGCGGCTGGCCGAGGAGGCGCTGCCGGGCAGTCCGGTTCCGGTGCTGCCGGACGTGCGCACGCGCTTCGGGTCGATCCGGATCGACGTGGTAGCGGTGACGCTGCAGCCCCAGGGCCCTGCGGTCGTCGAGCACCTCGAGTCGGTGGCCTGATGGGGACGGCGACCACGCGAGGGGTCTCGCTCGTCGGGATGCAGGGGCATGTGGTGGAGGTACAGGCGCACCTCGCGGCGTCCGTCCCCGGGTTCACGCTGGTCGGCCTGCCGGACGCCGCGCTGAGCGAGTCCCGCGACCGGGTCCGGGCGGCCGTGACCAGCACGGGGCTGCAGTGGCCCGTCAAGAAGATCACCGTCAATCTGTCGCCCGCGTCGTTGCGCAAGCAGGGCAGCGCGTACGACCTGGCGATCGCCGTCGCGATCCTGGCTGGGGCCGAGGGGCCCTCGTCCGCGGGTCTGCGGCGGGAGGGCCTGGACCGGATGGTGCACCTGGGCGAGCTGGGGCTCGACGGGCGGCTCCA
Organism: Promicromonospora sp. NPDC023805; assembly: GCF_040639635.1. Lineage (NCBI taxonomy): Bacteria > Bacillati > Actinomycetota > Actinomycetes > Micrococcales > Promicromonosporaceae > Promicromonospora > Promicromonospora sp. NPDC023805. The sequence continues at coordinate 18,594 of NZ_JBFAAH010000020.1, forward strand.
ACCCGTGCGCGGGGTGCTGCCGGCGGTGGCGGCGGCGGTGAGTGCCGGGTATCCGGACGTCGTGGTGGCGGCCGGGGACCTCGACGAGGCGCGGCTGGTGCCGGGCGCCCGCGTGGTGGGTGCGGCGAGCCTGGCCGAGGTGGTGGCGCTGCACGGCGGGCCGCCCGAGCTGGTGCGCGAGGTGGTGACCGTGCGGCCGACCCGCACCGCGCTGGCCGCCCGCGTGCCGGGCGACCTGGCCGACGTGCTCGGGCAGGAGCGGCCGCGTGCGGCCCTCGAGGTGGCGGCCGCCGGCGGTCATCACCTGCTGCTGGTCGGGCCACCGGGAGCAGGCAAGACCATGCTGGCCTCTCGCCTGCCGGGGATACTCCCCGATCTCACCGACCGCGAGGCGGTAGAGGTCACGGCGGTGCACTCCGTGGCGGGCACGTTCGACCCGGGCGGAGGGCTGATCCGCCGGCCCCCGTTCGAGGACCCGCACCACACGGCCACGCAGGCCGCGGTGGTGGGCGGCGGGTCTGGCATCCCGCGGCCGGGTGCGGTCTCGCGGGCGCATCGCGGGGTGCTCTTCCTGGACGAGGCGCCCGAGTTCGGCAGCAAGGTGCTGGAGACGCTGCGCCAGCCGCTGGAGCAGGGTGAACTCGTGATCCACCGGTCGGGCGGCGCGGCGCGCTACCCGGCGCGGTTCCAGCTCGTGCTGGCGGCCAACCCCTGCCCCTGCGGGCTGGCGGTCGGCAAGGGGCTCGAGTGCAGCTGCTCGCCGACGGCGCGGCGCCGGTACTTCGCGCGCCTGTCCGGCCCGCTGCTGGACCGGGTGGACGTGCAGGTCGAGGTGCAGCCGGTCGACCGCGTGGAGCGGCTGGAGGGAACGTCCGAGCCGACGTCGGTGGTGGCCGCCCGGGTGCTCGCCGCGCGGCAGGCCGCACGGGTGCGGCTGGCCGACACGCCGTGGTCCACCAATGCCGAGATGCCCGGGCCGTTCCTGCGCGACCTCCTCCGGCCGCACCCGGGCCTGCTCGGCCCGATCGAGCGGGCGATGACCGACGGACGGCTCAGCCTGCGTGGCGTCGACCGGGTGCTGCGGATGGCGTGGACCATCGCGGACCTGGCGGGGCGTGCCGCGCCGACGGTGTCCGACATCGGGAACGCGCTGCTGCTGCGTACCGGGGGTGACCATGGGTGAGCCGCTCTTCGACCTGCCCCGCACGGGCCTCAGGTTCGACGCGGGCGATCCGGTGCTGGCCCGGGCCGCGTGGAGCCGGATCGCCGAGCCGGGGGATCCGGTGGCCGGTGCGCTGGTGGGCAACCTCGGCCCCGTCGCCGCGCTCGACTGGCTGGTGGACGCGGCCCGGTCCCCGGACCGGGCGGGTGCGGCGCTCCGGCGGATCGGCGGAGGCGGAGCGCTGGACGCCGTGCCGGTCCGCGGACCTGGACCGGTCGCGGCCGGCCGGGCCGATGTACCCGGGCGCCTGCTCGGGCCGGCTGCCGAAGGGCCCGTTGCCGAAGGGTTTGGGCTCACCGGAGCCACCTCGGGCGCACGTGCGGCGGGCCTGGTCGTGGCCGCCGTGCTGCGTTGGGCGCCCCGGCTCGAACGGCTGGATCCCGAGGGCGAGCTCGCGGTGCTCGGCCGGTACGGCGGCACGTTCCTGACCCCGGACGACCCGCGCTGGCCGGCCGGGTTCGCCGACCTGGGCGTGGGCGGTCCGCTGGCGCTGTGGGTGCGGGGCGACCCCGACCTGGCCCGCCTGGCGGGACGTTCGGTGTCCCTGGTCGGTTCGCGGGCCTGCACGGACTACGGCATCCGCGTGACGAGGACCCTGGCGTGCGGCCTGGCCGACCGCGGGTTCACGGTGGTCTCTGGCGGCGCCAACGGCATCGACGCGGAGGCGCACCGGGGTGCGCTGGTGTCGGGGGCGCCGACCGTGGCCTTTCTCGCGGGTGGTGTCGACAGGCTCTACCCGGCGAGCAACACCGACCTGCTCCGGCGGACCATCGAGCAGGGTGCGGTGGTGAGCGAGGTGCCGCCGGGTTCGGTACCGGGCAAGCAGCGCTTCCTCAAGCGCAACCGCCTGATCGCGTCGCTCACCTCGGGCACCGTGGTGGTCGAGGCGTCGGTCCGGTCCGGCGCGCTGTCCACCGCCAACCATGCGGCGGGGCTGCTCCGGCCACTGGGGGCAGTGCCCGGGCCGGTCACGTCGATGGCGTCCGCAGGCTGCCACGAGCTCCTGCGGCGGGGCGCCGCCGTATGCGTCACCGATGCCGCGGAGGCCGCCGAGCTGGTCGGGGACGTGGGCGAGAGCGCGCCGGAACGCCGGGGCGAGACCCGGCCCGGCGACGACCTCGACGCAGCGGGCAAGGCGGTGCTGGACGCGCTACCCGTGCGGAAAGCGGCGCACGAGCGGTCGATCGCCCGCGCGGCGGGCCTCGCGCTCGGCGACACGACGGGGGCGCTCGGGCTGCTGGAGCTCATGGGCCTGGCCGAGCAGAAGGACGGAGGCTGGCGCAGGCGCTGAGACGCTGAGGTGCCGGCGGAGCCCCGCCCTGCCCCGTGCGCCGGGCCGGTCGCCGGACCGGCGCACGGGGCAGGGCGGGGCGGCGGGCTCAGCGGGTCGGGTCGAGCAGCAGCTTGCCCACGGTGCCCCGCGACCGCAGGGCCTCGTGCGCCGCGCGGGCGTCGGACAGGGCGTACTCGCCGCCCGCCACGGCGCGGAGTCCGCCGGCCTGCGCGAGGTCGAACAGCTCGGTCAGTGCGGTGCCGTAGAGGTCGCCGGGCAGCCGGAACACGTGGGGGAGCCACATGCCCGCCACGGTGGTGCTGTGGCCGAGCAGGTTGCGCAGCTCGATCGGCTTCGGTGGCGTGCGTCCCGCCATGCCGTAGAAGACCAGCCTGCCGAAGGGGGCGAGCGCCGCGATGCTCTGGTCGGTGGTGGACCCACCGACCATGTCGAGCACTATGTCCACGCGGCGCCCGTTGGCGTCGATGAGGGTCGCGGTCATGTCGTCCGCGCGGGAGTCCACGGCGACGTCGGCGCCGAGCTCGAGGGCCAGGGCGCGCTTCTCGTCGCTGCTCGCCGTCGCGACGACCCGGCCGGCACCCCAGGCCTTGGCCAGCTGCACGGCTATCGTGCCGACGCCGCCGGCCGCCGCGTGCACGACCACCGACTCGCCGGGCTCGAGGTGGGCGTTCTTGCGCAGCAGGATCCAGGCGGTGGTGCCCTGCACCAGCATGGAGAGCGCCGTGAGGTCGTCCACGCCGTCGGGCACGGGGAAGGTCATCGCCTCCTCGGCGACCGCACGCTCGGCGTATCCGCCGCCGCCGGTCAGGAGCGCGACGACCCGCTTGCCGTCGGGCGTGCGCCCGACCACCTCGCCGCCGGGGACGAACGGCAGCCTGGTCGGTGTCTGGTACGAGTTCTCCACCTGGTGCGTGTCGGCGTAGTTCAGGCCGATCCGCGTGACATCGATCAGCACCTGTCCCGGCCCTGCCGTCGGTTCGGGTACCTCGGCGGCATGCAGCACCTCGGGCCCGCCGAACTCGGTCACCTGTACAGCACGCATCTTTGCGTCCTCCTGTGCTCGTCGGACCAGCCATACTCGCAGACCTCGTGGGCCCGGGCGAAAAAGGCGGCGCGCCTGCTTCCGCGCACGGGACGGGAGCTGCACACTGGCAAACGTGGACCTTACCGACCTGTCCGGCTTGCCTCGGCTACCCGAGCACATGTCCGACGCCGTGTCCCGGTTCGGCAGCTACCTCGACGCGCAGCGCGGGCACTCCGCCCATACGCGTCGCGCCTACGTGGCGGACGTGACAGACCTGCTCCGGTACGCGATGCGGCACGGCAGCACGCGGCTCGACGCCATCGACCTCACGCTCCTGCGCGGCTGGCTCGCGTCCCAGTCCGAACGCGGGCTCGCCCGCTCCACGCTCGCGCGCCGGGGCGCCTCCGCCCGCGCGTTCCTACGCTGGGCGCATCGTTCGGGTCTGATCCCCGTGGACCCGTCGGCACGCCTCGCGAGCCCCAAGGTGCCGCGCACCCTGCCCACCGTGCTCGACGTGGACGCGGCGGGCCGCCTGCTCGACGGCGCCCGGGCCGCGGCGGACGAAGCCGACGAGGCGAACCGGCCGGCGGCCCTGCGGTCGTGGGTCGCCGCCGAGCTCCTGTACGGCGCGGGCATCCGCGTGGGCGAGCTGGTGTCCGTCGACGTCGTCCACGTGGACTCCCGGGACCGGCTCGTGCGTGTGCTCGGCAAGGGTGGCAAGGAGCGGGTGGTGCCGTTCGGCATCCCGGCGGCGCGCGCCGTGGAGGCCTGGCTGACCGACGGCCGGCCCGAGCTCGTGACGGCCACGACCGGTGACGCCCTGCTCGTGGGGGAGCGCGGCGGGCGCTGGGGCCAGCGCCAGGTGCGCGAGGCGGTGCACCGCCTCGCGGCCCAGGCCGGGGTCGACGACGTGGCGCCGCACGCGCTCCGGCACTCGGCCGCCACCCACCTGCTGCAGGGCGGCTCGGACCTCCGCGCTGTGCAGGAGGTGCTGGGCCACGCGAACCTCGCGACCACGCAGCGCTACACCCACGTGGACGCGGAGCGGCTGCGCAGCGTCTATGCGCAGGCGTTCCCGCGCGCCTGACCATCCTTCTTCTGGACCTGCGTCCCCGGGCGGGTGGTCAGCGGTCGGGCAGCAGCACGATCTGCGGTCTGTCCAGCAGGGACAAGGGGTCGATGTAGCGCTCACCCCGCCGCACGCCCCAGTGCACGCAGGACCGTGGCGCACAGTGGTTCGCCGTCGTGCCTCCGCCGTCTGCTCGGCCGCTCTCCACCACACCGATCACCGACCCCGCGGCGACGGCGGTCCCTACCGGCACGGAGACCGTGACCGGCTCCAGGCTGGTGCGCAGCCCGTCCGGATGCGTGACGACGACGACCCCGCGCCGTGCGACCTGTCCCGCGAACGTCACCACGCCGGGCCCGGGGGAGCGCACGCCCGCGCCCTCGGACGCGACCAGGTCCACACCGCGGTGTCCGGCTCCCCACTCGTGCTCGGGTGCGTCGAACGGGTGGACCACCCCGGACGGCGGGTCCACCCCGGCGACGGGCGCCACGTATCCGGTAGCGCCGGCCGCAGGCTCGCCGGTGTCGACGCCCGTCAGCAGCCCGACGTCTGGGCCCGAGCGGAGCGCGGCGGCGGGCACTGCAGCGGAGAGTGCGACGAGCACGACGGTGAGCAGCACGGTCAGGAGCGTCGTGGCGAGCCGGCCGGGGGCGTGGCGGCCGGCGGGAGCAAAAAGTTGTCTCATGCCGCGAGCATCAACCGGCGTCGGCACCTCCGGGAGCCAGAGGACTGCCGCCTGTGCACAGGTGAGCGCGGGGCCTGCCTGTGGTCGCGCTCACCGCCCGTTATCTTCGTGGCGAGGGTCTCCGCGACCGGGTCCTCATTGCAAGGGCTGGTCGGGTAGACTTCCACCCGCGACCGGCATGCACTCCCGATCCGGCAGACGGACAGCCTGGCTGACTGTTGGCCCGGCAGGGGGAGCACTCGATCGACAACGCGCGTCACATCAAGTCGCGTCCGGCAGCGGTCCGGCCCACAGGGTCGGCGTCGGGCACGACGTGACGCCAGGGGCACCGAAGCTATGTGGTGCCGATCCAACCCAAACCGCGGTCAGGGCTCTCAGTCCTGTGCCGCCTGAAATGTGTGCGGAGGACCCGGGTCGATCTCGGGCCGCGCCGAAAGGACGTGTCATGGCCGTCGTGTCCATGCGCCAGCTCCTCGAGAGCGGTGTCCACTTCGGACACCAGACCCGCCGTTGGAACCCGAAGATGAAGCGCTTCATCTTCACGGAGCGCAACGGCATCTACATCGTCGACCTCCAGCAGTCGCTGGGCTTCATCGACACCGCCTACGACTTCGTCAAGGAGACGGTCGCCCACGGCGGCTCGATCCTCTTCGTCGGCACCAAGAAGCAGGCACAGGAGCCGGTGGCCGAGCAGGCTGCCCGCGTCGGGATGCCCTACGTGAACCACCGCTGGCTCGGTGGCATGCTCACGAACTTCACCACCGTGCACAAGCGCCTTCAGCGGATGAAGGAGCTCGAGGAGATCGACTTCGACGACGTGGCGGCCTCGGGCCTCACGAAGAAGGAGCTCCTGGTCCTGCGCCGCGAGAAGGACAAGCTCGCGCGCACGCTCGGCGGTATCCGTGAGATGGCCAAGGTCCCCTCGGCCGTCTGGATCGTCGACACGAACAAGGAGCACCTCGCGGTGAACGAGGCCCGCAAGCTGGGCATCCCCGTCGTCGCGATCCTCGACACCAACTGCGACCCCGACATGGTCGACTACGCGATCCCGGGCAACGACGACGCGATCCGCTCCGTCACGCTGCTCACCCGCGTGATCGCGGACGCCGCCGCCGAGGGCCTCATGCAGCGTCACTCCGGTGGTAACAAGACCGGTGCCGAGGCCGAGGTCGCCGCCGAGCCCCTCGCCGAGTGGGAGCGCGAGCTCCTCGCCGGTTCCGAGGGCACCGTCGAGACCCCGGCGGAGACCGCCGAGGGCACCGTTGCCGCGGCGTCCGCCGAGGCCGCTGAGGCCGCCACCCCGGCCGCTCCGGCCGAGGTCGTCGAGGCCGCTGAGGCAGCCGAGGTCGTTCCGGCCGCTGCCCCCGAGGTCGCCGAGCCCGTCGAGACCGCTGCGGAGGCCGTCGAGGTCGCCCCCGAGGTCGCCGAGCCCGCCGCCGAGGCAGAGGCCTCGACCGAGAAGTGACGTGCTGCGCTGACCGGGTCCGGTTCGTCCGGACCCGGTCAGCGCACCGTTTCTCGGGTCTTACGACCTCCCACGAACAACACGACTGCACGGAGGACCAGAACAATGGCGAACTACACCGCCGCTGACATCAAGGCGCTGCGTGAGCGGACCGGCGCCGGCATGCTCGACGTCAAGAAGGCACTCGACACCGCCGACGGCGACGCCGAGAAGGCCATCGAGATCATCCGCACCAAGGGTCTCGCCCGCGCCGCCAAGCGTGAGGGCAACACCGCCTCCGAGGGCCTCGTGGCCGTCAAGGTGGAGGACACCGCTGCCGGCCAGGTCGCCACGATGATCGAGCTGAACGCCGAGACCGACTTCGTCGTGAAGAACGAGAAGTTCATCGCGCTGGCCGAGGCCGTTCTCGAGGCAGTGGCCGCCGCCGGCGCCTCGGACGAGGTAGCGGCTTCCGCCGCCCCGTCCGCCGAGGGCACCGTCGCCGACCTCATCGCCGCTCAGGGCGCCACGCTGGGCGAGAAGATCGTCCTGCGTCGTGTCGCGCGCGTCGAGGGCCCGAAGGTCACGACCTACCTGCACAAGACGGCCAAGGACCTGCCGCCGTCGATCGGTGTCCTCGTCGTCACCGACGAGGCCGGCGCTTCGGTCGCCAAGGACGTCGCGCAGCACATCGCTGCGCTGGCCCCGAAGTACCTCACGCGCGAGGACGTCCCGGCGGACGTCGTCGAGAAGGAGCGTGCGATCGCTCTGGAGACCTCGAAGAACGAGGGCAAGCCGGAGGCCGCGCTGCCCAAGATCGTCGAGGGTCGCCTGAACGGCTTCTTCAAGGAGGTCGTGCTCGTCGACCAGCCGCTGGCCAAGGACTCGAAGACCACCGTCGGCAAGCACGTTGCCGCCGCGAACGGCTCCGTGTCCGCGTTCGTGCGTTTCCGCGTCGGTTCCTGACGCAGCTTGGTCGGCCCGGTCCGCGCTTCGGCGCGGGCCGGGCCGACGCATAGGCGGGTCGGTACCCCTGACGGGGACCGGCGCGCACTCCGGGCTCCGTCAGGGGCACGAGCCAGCTTCCCGGTAGTGATGACCGAAGGGTGACGGACCAGTGAGCGACGAGGCGACTCAAAACTTCGCGGTGGACATGGAGGGCAAGCCCGCCCGGCGTGTGCTCCTGAAGCTGTCGGGCGAGGCATTCGGCGGCGGCAGCGTAGGGCTCGACGCCGTCGTCGTCCGGCGCATGGCCAAGGAGATCGGCGTGGCGGTACGCGACGGCATCCAGGTCGCCATAGTCGTCGGCGGCGGGAACTTCTTCCGCGGTGCCGAGCTGAGCGTGGCGGGCATGGACCGCGCCCGCGCCGACTACATGGGCATGCTCGGCACTGTCATGAATTGCCTCGCCCTCCAGGACTTCCTGGAGCAGGCAGGCGTCAAGACGCGCGTGCAGACCGCCATCACCATGGGTCAGGTCGCGGAGCCGTACATCCCGCTGCGCGCGATCAGGCACCTGGAGAAGGGTCGCGTCGTGATCTTCGGCGCGGGTGCCGGCATGCCGTACTTCTCCACCGACACCGTGGCGGTGCAGCGTGCTCTGGAGACGGGCTGCGAGCAGGTGGTCATGGGCAAGAACGGCGTCGACGGCGTCTACGACTCCGACCCGCGCCGCAACCCCGACGCCAAGAAGCTCGACCACCTCACGTACACGGACGCGCTCGTGAACCGGCTCGGCGTCATGGACGACACCGCGCTGGCCATGTGCCGCGACAACAATGTGCAGATGCGGGTGTTCGGCATGGAGGGCGAGGGCAACGTGACCCGCGCCCTGGCGGGCGAGCCCATCGGGACGCTGATCACCTCGCGCTGATCACCTGCGCGGATCAGCTCGCGTTGAACCCAGCGCGACCCGGGCTCCGGGAAACGCGCGATCCTTTCGGTAGCCGGGCAAAGTGTCCGTAGAGTGGCCCCGGCACCACCCGTAGACGAATGAAGGAGCAGTGGTGATCGACGAGACCCTCCTCGAGGCCGAGGAAAAGATGGAGAAGGCGATCGAGGTCGCGAAGGAAGACTTCGCCGGTATCCGTACCGGTCGCGCCAACGCGGGGATGTTCAGCAAGATCACCGTCGACTACTACGGCGCGCCGACGCCGCTGCAGCAGCTGGCGTCGTTCAACATCCCGGACGCCCGCACCGTGATGGTCGCGCCGTTCGACAAGAGCTCGCTGCCCGCCGTCGAGAAGGCGCTGCGCGACTCCGACCTGGGCGTGAACCCGGCGACCGACGGCAACGTCGTCCGCGTGGTCCTGCCCTCGCTCACCGAGGAGCGTCGCCGCGACTACGTGAAGCTCGCCAAGACCAAGGCCGAGGAAGCGCGCGTCTCGGTGCGCAACATCCGCCGCAAGGCCAAGGACGAGCTGGACCGCGTCGTCAAGGACGGCGAGGCCGGCGAGGACGAGGTCACGCGCGCCGAGAAGGAGCTGGACAAGCTCACCAAGAGCCACGTCGAGGTCATCGACCAGCTGCTCTCCAGCAAGGAGAGCGAGCTGCTCGAGGTCTGATGTCCGCACCGCCTCGAGACAGATCAGAGCGCGACAATGCGCACACCGCCGTGAGCCCAGAGTCCGAGCCCGTACCGGCCCCGAAGAAGTCGCGCGCAGGCCGTAACCTGCCCGCCGCGATACTGGTCGGCCTCGGCCTGCTCGGTATCGTCGCCGCGTCGCTGTACTGGCGACCGGAGCCGTTCGTCCTCTTCGTGGTCCTCCTGATGTGGGCCGGACTGTGGGAGCTGCGCCAGGCGTTCGCGCGCCGTAACCTGCGTCTGCCGATGGTGCCCCTGCTCGTGGGTGCCGCAGGCATGATCATCTCCGCGTACCGCGGCGGCGGGGAGGCGCTGTTCGTGGCCTTCGTGCTGACGGTCGCCGCGGCCGTGGTGTGGCGCGCGCTCGACGGGTCCGGCCTCAGCGCCGTCCGGGACTCCGCCGCGTCGGTCTTCGCCGCCGCCTACGTCCCGTTCCTGGCGGGGTTCGTCGTCCTCATGCTGGCGCAGCCCGACGGCGAGATCCGGGTGGTGCTGTTCATCCTCCTGGCGGTCGCCAACGACACGGGCGGCTACATCGCCGGTGCCACGCTGGGCAGGCATCCGCTCGCGCCGACGGTGAGCCCCAAGAAGTCGTGGGAGGGCCTGGCCGGCTCGATAGTGCTGGCCACCGCGGTGGGCGTGCTCGGAGCCGTCTACGGGCTCGGGGAGAGCCCGGTCCTCGGGATAGCGCTCGGCGTCATGACCGCAATCACTGCGACTGTGGGCGATCTCGCTGAATCTCTGCTCAAGCGTGACCTAGAATTGAAGGACATGGGCTCATTGCTCCCGGGGCACGGGGGCGTGCTGGATCGCCTCGACTCGATGATCATCACAGCGCCCTTCGTCTATCTCGTGCTCTCGGTGGTTGCCTGATGAAAACTCCTCTTGCCCAGCCCGTCGTGCGTCCTTCGGACGAGACGCCGGCGATCCCGCTGCAGATGGCCCCGAAGCGCCGCGGCAAGCCGCCGAGGCACTTCGCCGACCTCACTCCCGAGGAGCGGGTCGCCTCCGTCGTGGAGGCGGGCGAGCCGGCGTTCCGCGCCAAGCAGCTCGCCACGCACTACTTCACGCACTACACGGGTGACGCCGCGCAGATGACGGATCTCCCGGCGAAGTCACGGGAAGCCCTGGCGGCCACGATGTTCCCGCAGCTGATGCGCCCCACGCGCAAGCTGGAGGCCGACGGCGGCACCACCGTCAAGACGCTGTGGCACCTGTTCGACGAGGCCAAGGTCGAGTCGGTACTGATGCGCTACCCGAAGCGCACCACGCTGTGCGTCTCCAGCCAGGCGGGCTGCGGCATGGCGTGCCCGTTCTGCGCGACGGGCCAGCTCGGCCTGACCCGGAACCTCTCGACGGCGGAGATCCTCGAGCAGGTCCGCGCGGCGTTCCGCTCGCTGGCCGATGGCGAGATCCCCGGCGGCGTCACCCGGCTGAACAACCTGGTGTTCATGGGTATGGGCGAGCCGCTGGCCAACTACAAGGCAGTGATCGAGACGGTGCGGACGCTGGTCGCGCCGCAGCCCGAGGGCTTCGGCATGTCGGCCCGCAACATCACGGTCTCCACGGTGGGCCTGGTCCCCGCGATGCAGAAGCTCACCAAGGAGGGCATCCCGGTGACGCTCGCCCTCTCGCTGCACGCGCCGGACGACGACCTGCGCTCCGAGCTGGTGCCGATCAACACCCGCTGGAGCGTCGACGAGACGCTCGACACCGCGCGGAACTACTTCGAGGTGACTGGGCGTCGCGTGTCCATCGAGTACGCGCTGATCAAGGACATGAACGACCACGGCTGGCGGGCAGACCTGCTGGGCGAGAAGCTCAACGCCCGCGGGCGCGGCTGGGTGCACGTGAACCCGATCCCGCTCAACCCGACGCCGGGTTCGATCTGGACCGCGAGCGACCGGGATGTCGAGGACGAGTTTGTGGCACGATTGCGCGGTCACGGGATCCCGACCACGATCCGTGATACCCGCGGGAGCGATATCGACGGGGCCTGCGGGCAGCTTGCGGCTGAGGAGGACGACGAGTGAGTGGGATGTTCAACAGCGTTCCCGCGATGCGCACCGGGTACGACAAGGACGAGGTCGACGAGTTCTTCGAGCACGCACGGCAGGCGTACGAGGGACGTACCGCGGACCGGCTGACGAGTGCCGACATCCAGGCGTCCACGTTCGACCTGACCCGTGGTGGGTACAACACCCATGAGGTCGACGCGGCGCTCGACCGGCTCGAGGCCGCGTTCATCGCCCGGCAGCGTGCGGAGTACGCGGCGGCGCACGGCCAGCAGGCCTGGATGAACGCGCTCGCCGAGCGTGCGCGTTCGCTCTACGGGCGGCTGGGTCGGCCCGACGGCGAGAAGTTCGCCCCCGCCGACCGCGGCTCCCAGGGTTACGACAAGGACGACGTCGACGACCTGTGCGACCGGCTCATCGGGTACTTCGACCGGCAGGAGCCGCTGACGGCTGGCGACATCCGGTCGGCGACGTTCGGGCGCGCGCGCGGCACGGACGCCTACGACGAGGCCTCGGTGGACGCGTTCCTGAGCCGTGCGGTGGAGGTCCTGCTCGGCGTCGAGTGACTCTCCGGTCCCTGGACCGGTTGACGAGAACGGGGTTGTGTTCCCGCTGGGCTTCCAGCGGAACACGACCCCGTTCTCGTCGGCTCCAGCCTGCCTCTCGGTCAGGAGGTCAGTGCCGGCTCTGCTGCTTCGCGGAGCAGCACCTCGTTCTGGGTCGCCTTCAGGAACGAGCGGATCGAGTCCCGGCTCCGGGTGAGACAGTCGATGCGCGCCTGGACGCCGACCAGCTCCGTGGCCAGCTGCTCGGCCACCTCGCGCGGGCACGTCGGCTCGTCACGGGCCGCGGCGAGCTCGGCGTCGAGCAGCACCTTGACCAGCCGCGTCGGTATGCCGGCCTGGACCAGGCCCGCCACGCGGGACACCCGCTCCACGTGGCTCTCGGTATAGGTGCGGTAGCCGTTCGGCGCACGGTCCGCCTCGAGCAGGTCCTGCTGCTCGTAGTACCTGATCAGGCGGGTGGTCACGCCCGTCCGGGCGGCGAGCTCACCGATCTTCATGTTTGCCTCCGGGTAGGGCTTGACATTGACACCAGTGTCAAACTTTAGCGTTGCCGACATGGAGACAACAGGCACAACAACAGGCACAACAACAGGCACGACAACAGGCACGGCACCAACCGTCCAGCCGGCCCTCGACGGCCCGCCGGACGCGGGTTCCCCGACCGGCCCCACCGACGTCCTGCCCTGGCCGTCCCTGCTCGTGCTGGGCGCCGGGAACCTCCTCATGGTCACCGCCGAGATGCTGCCGACAGCCGTGCTCGAGCAGATGAGCACGGGCCTCGGTGTCGCCGAGTCGAGCACCGGCATGCTGGTATCGGTCTGGGCGGCAGTCGTGGTCGTGCTCAGCTTCCCGCTGGTGCGACTGACGCGCGGCAGGGACCGCCGCGCCGTGATCACCGGCGGGCTGGCAGTGCTCGCGCTCTCGTCGGCCCTCACCGCCCTCGCGCCGACGTTCCAGCTGGCGGTCGGCGCGCGGATCCTGGGCGCGGCGGCGGTCGGGCTGTTGTGGGCCACCACCAACGCGCACGTCGCCGACCTGGTCTCCGACCGCCTGCTCGGGCGCGCCGTCGCCGTGGTGCTGGGCGGGGCGACCCTGGGGATGGTCGTGGGCACCCCGATCGCCAGGCTCGTCGCCGACGCCGCCGGCTGGCGGGCCGCCTTCGGGGCTCTCGCGGTCCTCGGCGTCCTGGGGGCCGTCGCGGTCCGACTGGTCGTCGCGCGTGCGGCGGTCCCGGCCGCCCCGGAGGTCCCGCCGGGTGCGACGGTGGACGGTGCGGAGCCCGGCCCGCGCGCCCAGGCGCCCCGACGCGGCATGGGCCCGCTCCTGTTGGTGACGGGGCTCGTCGCGCTGGTGCTGGTCGGCCACTACGGCGCCTACACCTACATCACGCGTCTGACGGAGGCACCGGCCGAGGCGCTGCCCGGCGGGATGAGCGCGCTGCTGCTGGTGTTCGGGCTCGCCTCGGCGGTGGGAGTCGCACTGGCGGGCCGGTTCGGCAACCGGACCGCGCCCGCGCTGGTCGTGAGCGTCGCCGCGACCGCGCTGACCGTGGCGGCACTGGGCGTCGTCGACGCGCATCCGGCGGTGGGCATCGCCGTCGTCGTGGCGTGGGGAGTCGTATCGGGCGGCATGCCGCCCGTCGCCCAGACACTGATCCTGCGGCTGGCCGGGCCCGAGCGACGCTCGTTCGCCGGCGCGCTGATCCCTGTGCTGTTCAACGGCGGGATCGCGGTCGGCGCCGCACTCGCGTCACTCGTGGTGGCCGGCGCGGGTGTGACGGCGCTGCCACTGCTGGCGGCACTGGTGGTCGCCGCGGCGGCAGTAGGCCTGGCCCTGTCGCTCCGCCGTGCGTGATGGAGCCCGGGCGAACGACTGGTACATAACGACTGGCACATGTTGAGGGGCTCCTGCCGAGCGCCGACTCACCGACATGTGACTAGGCTTGGTGCGGCACGGACAAGACCTGTTCGTCCGGCTGGAGCAGCCGTCCGATGACCGACCGCACACCTGGGTGGAGACGTAGCGGAGTGAGTACTGACGTTGGGTGGTGGGCCGCGAGGGGCGCCGCACCGCTACCCTCCGAGTTCCTGTACTGGAACGTCATGGCGCGCCAGCGTGCGGCCTACAACCGCTTCGCGTTGAGTTACGAGATCGATGCGGCGCGGAGGAGGGACAGCTGGGCCGCCCGGTGGCTGGAACCAGTCATGCGCCATGTCGAGCTCGCTGGCCGCAAGAGGTCTGACGTGCGGGTGCTCGACGTCGGGTCTGGAATCGGCAGCTTCGCGGGGCACCTGGCACACGAGGGATTCGATGTGTGGGCGATCGACATCGCCGACGAGATGGTCGAGCGTACGCGTGCGCGCCTGCGCCAGGTATATGGATCCGATGCGCAGAGTCGTGCCGTGCGGGGGAGCTTCATCGAGCACGACTTCGCCTCCGAGCAGTTCGACCTGATCCTGGGCGTCGCCTTCGTTCATTGCCTGCCACGACCCGTCGACGTGCTCGCGATCCGCAAGATGGCCGAACTGCTGAACGAAGAGGGGATCGCCTACCTGACCACGACGGCCGAACCCGACGGCCAGGAGGCGCTCGCGCTCAAGGACGCGATGCGGGGCGAGCGTGACGGGACACTCATGCGTCGCTATCGCACGCGGTACACGCCGGCGCAGTTCATCGACCGGATCCGTGCGGGCGGCCTCACCCCGTGGTCGTGGCCGGGGTATGGCGCTCCGGTTGAGCTCGACAGTTTGACGCCCGCTGATGCCATGCCGATCTTTAGCGACACGCACGTCCCGGGAAAGCGATGGGTCGACGTCGTGGCAACCCGGCAGGGAGCGTTGCTCCCGGTACCCGCAACCGACCCTGGCGTTCCGGAACCGACGCGATCGGACGAGCTGGTCCCGGTCGGTTGAGCGGTGGGTGTCATGCGGCTCGCTGCGTGGTGCCTGCCGCGGTCCCTCCGGTGAAGTCGTGCCCGGCGAGCTGCGAGATGGCGGCCACGACGATCTCGAGGATCGCGGGGTTCCCGTTGTCGGACTCGTAGTGCTTGGCTTCCAGCCAGAACCGGGCATCCGGCGCGCCGCCGAAGTAGTGGTGCTCGATGATGCCGACAGCCCTTCGGGTGCCGGGATCGGCGACCGTCAGGCTGACTGGCATGAACATGCGGTGCGTGTGGATGGTGACGGAGCCTGCTCCGAACCGCGCGTTGAGGTTGTCGGCGAGGTTGGTGAGTGCCGAGTGGGACTCGAGCACCAGGACGTCGAATCGTGTGTGTCCGTAGTACCAGCCTGTGAGGCGACGCCCCGTCCGGTCCCGCCGGAGCCACCGGGGCTCAGGCATGACGAAGTGGACCTGGACGCCACGAGCGACGGCCTGCTCCACCACGCGGGGTGAGCGCGAGATCTTGGTCATCCCGACGCCACAGCAGACGATGGTCTGGTCCGCCTTCTGGAAGATGTCGGTGAACTGGTCGGTTCCCTTTCGGGCATGGCCGATCTTGGAGATGCCCCGCAGGCGCTGGAGCTCTGCGCGCGCGATCCCGTCCCGGAACAAACGTAGGGCGAATGCGGTGCCCAGGCCGACGAGCAAGAGCGACATCGTGACGACGAGCGCCGTTGTGATCCTGTCGTCCAGGAGGTTCGGGACGAAGGCGAGCAAGAGGTTGGCGACTGAACCGACTGCGACAAGGAGCAGGCCACCGCGAGTCAAGCGTTCCATGGCAACGCACCTCCGAGATGGCGCCTTCTAGGAGGACATCTCACCTACTTCTGGAGCAGTCGCCATCTGAAGTAATATACCGGTAAATTTTACGCAATGGATAGACCTGATGATGGTCGATGGCTGAGGCGGTGACGTCGTCAGCAGGTGCGGGCCGCCCCGCTTGAGGAGCCCGTGGAGACGTAGGCGTCCGAGACCCAGTTGTCCGGCCCGATGCGGTTCCAGAGGTCGGTGGTGCCGTAGGTCCCCGTGATGCTGGTGCCGCGGGCGGTGCACTCGATCACCACGTTCGCGTGGTTGCCGGCCTGTCCGACGGCGGCGTTGTCCGTGCCTGGTCCCGAGCGCACGGTGAGCGGACCGCCCTGGGTCCTGACGACCCCCTTGGGTCCGGACCCGGTCCAGAGGTAGGTGACGGTCGTCCAGCCGTTGTCCGTGAGTCCGAGGGCGTCCCAGAAGGTGCCGTCCCCGAGGTCGATACCCGCGGGGTTGGCGACCTGGCGGCCGAACCCGTCGCGCCCGTCGTTGTAGCTGTCCTGGTAGGCGGCCTGCGCCTGCGGCCGGCCCTTGGGCAGGTCGGACCAGGACTGACGCGTCTCACCCTCGTTCCAGTAGTCGTCGGTGGTGTTCCACGGCCCGACGTCCCAGACCGGGGCGTACGCGCAGCGCCCGGTGCTCTCGGCGCAGACCCGCACCGAGTAGCTGCCCGAGTCCTTCGACGACAGCCCGCGCCGGGACGGCAGCGCGACGAAGTGGTCCCTCGAGGTGATGACGTGGCCGTTCGCGGTGGTCCCGCCCACCAGGCCCTCGCGGGTGGCGAACACCTTGTACGAGTCCTCGCTGCCCGCCGGCGCGGCCTCGCTCTCCGCCTCCTGCAGCGACTGCGACCGGCGGGCCTCGGGCGTGAGCGTCACCTCCCGCACGGCCGGGTCGGTGCCGCCATCGCCGACGAGCGTGACGCGCGCCTGGACCGTCTCGGCGGGCGCGGGGAGCGGGGAGCCCGCGGGCACCCACTCCGTCCAGGAGTCGGGGCCCTGGTCGGTGAGCCGGCCGCGGACGTCGACCAGCACGGAGGTGCCTGCCGGGGCCGTGGCGTCGACGTCGGCGGTGATGACGCTCGCGGGGGAGTCGAGGACCGTCGGCTCCGCGATCAGCTGGCCGGACGTCTCCTGGTGCACGCTGCCGCCGTCGGCCCTGCCGTCGTCGGAGACAGTGGAGCTGCCGGACGTGCCGGTGGCGTCCAGGCGGAGCGCGCCGCCGGAGTGGCGCACCCCGGCGTCGTCGTCGGTGCGGCTCGCGAGGTCGACGGACCAGGCCTGCCCGACGGCGTCCGGCCCTGAGCCGGTGCCGGGAGTGGCCGTCGCGACGGCGGTCCCCGAGGTGACCAGGCCCGAGGCGATCAGAGCGGAGGCGATCAAGACGGCGCAGGTCTTGGCGGTCGGCACCGCGGTACGGCGTCGGGTCCTGCGTACCTGGTTGAGCATGTGCTGAATCTAAGCGTCTTGCTATTTCACCCGCGCGGTGAAGAAGGAGAAATCTTGGGACGTGGGCCGTCGGCCGGTGCCCGGGCAGCCCGTCCGGTGGTGCATGATCGGGGAAGTACCCCAGAGTGATGACGAGCAAGGAGAACGACGTGTCCGAGTTCCTGGCCGACAAGCCCGGCAAGTTCGACCTCGACGGCGACGGCATAGCCGACGTCGAGGTGGCCGACACCGACGGCGACGGTGTCGTCGACGCCCAGTTCGAGGACTATGACGCCGACGGCGTCCCCGACGTCGAGCTGCACGACACCGACGGTGACGGGCGGCCCGACGTCGTGGTGGAGACCGCCGGCGGGACGCAGACGATCTCCGTGGACATCGACGGCGACGGCGAGGACGACGCCGTCGACTCGTTCCCGGCCTGAGGTTCCGGGTTCGGTCCGCGGGTCAGGCTCCTGGCTGAACCGGCGCCGGACGCTGCGCCGGCCGGCCGTAGACCAGCCGGCGCAGCGCCACCTCGGCCGGCCCGCGCCGCCCCGTGCGCTCCTGCCAGACGGCGAACGCCACGGTCAGCGCCCAGACGGCCACGGCGAACAGCAGCATGCTCCACGAGCTGAGGTGCTCGCCGAGCCCGAGGCCCCACGCGGCGAGGATCGGCGCGCACAGCACCGACTGCAGTAGGTAGGACGTGAGCGACCGCTTGCCCACCGCCTGGACGGCACCGGCGAACGGTCCGTCGGTGGCGAACAGGTTGTTCGACGGCGCGCCGCTGCGGCGCAGGGCGACGCGGTGGCCGATGAGGCCGAACAGGGCGACGTAGCCCAGGCCGCCGAAGAAGCCGGTCAGGATCTGCACGGGGTAGAAGACCCAGGCGGCGTGGTCGGGCACCCCCAGGACGCCGATGTGGTCGAGCGCGGCCGGCAGCGGACCGAGCCAGCCGATGGCGATGCCGACCACTGCCACCCGGCGCAGCAGCGGCAGGTGCTCACCCGGGTTCTCCAGGATGCGGCGCCGGCCGGCCCAGAACGCGAGCAGGAGCATCATCGGGACCACGAGCATGAACACGCCCTGGGCGACGGTGCCGGCGCCCCAGAACGTCAGCCGCTCGCCGATCGAGGCGAGGTACGACGTCGCCGTCATCCCCTCGCCCGTCGGGGCGAAGTCCGTGACGATGCCCTGGGCCATGGCGGCGTCCGCCGGGAGCTGCGCGACGAACCACGCGCCCGCCACCGCGAAGGCCGTGGCGATCGCCAGCAGGCCGCCGAACACCCACGTCCACACGAGCAGGGTGCGGTCCTTGACCCCGAAGAAGAGCCACACCATGAGCAGGCCGGCCACGCCGTACGCGCCGAGCACGTCGCCCATCCACAGCAGCGCCGCGTGCACGAACCCGAACGCGAGCAGCAGCCAGTTGCGCTTCTGCAGGAGCTTGCGGGCGGCGACCTCCGACGTGCCCGATGACACCTGGCGGTTGTAGAGCTGCATCATGCCGTAGCCGAACAGGAACGCGAACATGGGGTAGGTCCGCAGGTCCACGAGGACGATGATCAGGAAGGCGGCCGCCTTGTCGAGCGCCGACCCGTCGACCGGGTGCGACGACGCGATGCCGATCTCGCTGCCCCACAGGTAGAAGGGCGTGTTGGCGACGGCGATCAGCAGGAGCATGAAGCCGCGCGCGAGGTCCGGCGCGGGCGAACGCTCGGCGGCCTGGACAGGGCCCCGGGTCAGGGCAGTGGTGGACATGGGTACATCTCAGCAGGCCGGGGGCCTGACCGCGAGCAAAAGAGAGCTTTCGAGGCTACGCCGCCGGCTCGACCAGCCGGGCCCGCTCCTCCTCGACGATGCGCCGCGCGAGCTCGGCATCGGCGACGTCGGTGGCACCGGGCGCCACGGCCACCGTCGAGCGGCCCGCGTACTCGGCGAACAGCTCGGCCTTGGTGCCGAGGATCTCCAGGAGCCGCTCGTCCACGCTGTTCTCGATCAGCAGCCGGTGCACCTGCACTGTGCGGACCTGACCCATCCGGTGCGCCCGCGCGATGGCCTGCGCCTCGACGGTCGGCTTGACCTGCGGCTCGCACAGGATCACCACCGAGGCGGCCTGGATGTTGAGCCCGACGCCGCCCGCCTCGATCTGGCTCACCAGCACCTTCGGCTCCTGCGCCTGGGTGAACTCGTCGACCAGCTCCTGCCGCCGTCGGGCGGGGACGGACCCCGTGATGGGACCGACCGCGAGCGGGCCCAGCTCGGCCAGCACCGTCTCGATCACGTCGCGGAAGAACGAGAAGACGACCACCTTGCGGTTGTTGTCCATCGCCTCGGCGACGATCTCGCGCAGCCGCACGAGCTTCGCCGTCGGCTCGGGGGCCTGGACGAACGCCGCCCGGCGCATGTCCGCGAACGAACGCTTCAGCACCGCCCGCCGGTAGGCGGCGCCGTCGTGCTTGCCGAACCGCTCCCACTCGTCCACCTGGACCAGCTCGGGCAGCTCGGTGAGCACGTCCTCCTGGTTGCGCCGCAGGTACACCGTGGAGACCGACCGGCGGAACGCCGCGGCGCCCGCCAGGCCCGCCGCGGGGTCTATCGAGTCGGCGACGTCGGGCTTGAGGTACCGCACGAGGCTGCGGAACTCGTCGACGGTGTTCTCCATGGGGGTACCCGACATGAACAGCACGCGCTCGGCGGCGTCGGACCAGGCCGCCGTCCGCTCCGAGCGCTGCGCGGCGGGGTTCTTCACGTAGTGCGCCTCGTCCACCACGAGCAGCGCGGGCCGGGGCAGCCCGGCGGCGCGCAGGTGCCCGAGCTGCGGGAACGTGACGATGCCGACGCCGCCGTCGGCGATCCAGTCGCGGATGCCGGCGTCGCGTTCGTCGCCCTGCAGCACCCGGGCCGTGAGACGGGAGTGGGCGGCGACCTCGCGGGCCCAGTTCGCCGCGACGCTCGCCGGGCAGATCACGAGGAAGTGCCGGCGGCCGCGCGCGGCCAGGTGCGCCATCACGGCGATGGCCTGGACCGTCTTGCCGAGCCCCATCTCGTCACCGAGGATCGTGCGCCGCTGCACCAGCGCGTACCGCGCGCCGAAGGCCTGGTACCCGCGCAGGGAGACGGTCAGGAGCGAGGTGTCCAGGTCCTGGGCCGATACCTGGTCGACGACGTCCTCAGGCAGGTAGCCCTCCGCTGCCTCGACGTCGACGCCGAGGTCCACGAGCTCACCGAGTGCCGTGTAGTAGGCGGCGGCGCGGGCCTCGTAGTCCCGCCACACCTCCGCGTCCGACGTGCCCGTCAGCGTGCGGTCCAGCCGGCGCAGGGCATCTGTGACGCCCGAGTTGTCGAGCCCGTCCACCGTCTCGCGGAGCGCGGTCAGTGCGGAGTCGGCCGCGGCGGTGCGCTCGCGGCCGGCGAAGAACCGCTTGACGAGGGTGCCGCGCAGGGCCCCCACCTCCGCCAGGCGGGCCAGCCGCGGGATGTCGACGTCGAGCCGCTCGCCCCAGGCGTCGAAGAACCGGGCGACCTGCTCGTGCGTGTGCAGCGCGCGCACCAGGTCGGTCGCGAGCGGGTCGGCGGGGTCGGCCTCGATCCGGAAGGTGAGCGCGTCGTCGACGGCGTCGAAGATCTGCTGGGCGGCCTCGCGCAACAGGCGTGCGGTCTTGGGCCCGACGCCGGCGATCGCGTCGAGCTCCTCGTCGTCGGCGCCCAGCACCTGGGCCACGGTCCGGAATCCTGCCGCCTCGACGAGCCCCACCCGCACGCGTCCGGTGCTCACCTCGCGGATCCGGTCGACGGGCACCTCTGCCAGCTCCGCCAGCACCCGGGCGTCCCGGGCGGCGCGGTACGCGACGCGCACCCGTTCGGGGGCCGCACCGCGCTCGGTCAGCGTGTCCGCGCCCAGGGCGTGCCGGGTGCGGGCTTCCTCGAGCAGCTCGCGGGAAGCGGCGCGTGACCAGGTCTCCATGGCGGCTGACGGTACTGGGTGCGTGCCGCTGGGAGGTACCCGCACACGCCGTCGTGCCCTGTTGCGGTGCATACCGGGACTGAACGCCCGTTCTGGTAGTTTCGTCGCACCGTGGACAGGAGGAACGAGTGAGCACGGAAGCACTGCCGCAGCAGGCACAGGCGGCGCAGGTCACCGCAGCAGGGGAGACGACGGCCGAGGTGACGCCGCAGGTGGCGCCGGTCGCCGTCGAGAGTGGTACCGAGAGTGGCAAGGCCCCGGAGCAGGTCGCCGGGTCTGAGCAGGTCAAGGCACCGGAGCAGGCCCCGGAGCAGGAAGACGCACCGGAGCGCGAGGACAACCTCGAGACCCGCACGGCCGCCAGGCTGCACGATCTGGTGGTCTCGGGCGCGGAGAAGCTGCCCGGCGAGACCGGCAGCACCGTGTCGAAGATCGCCGTGGCGCTGCTGTCGTTCGGCAGCCAGGCCGCGGCGAAGGAGCAGGACAAGCCGACGACGAAGCTCGTCGGCGAGGCCGTCCAGCTGTACAAGAGCCTGGACGACGACGACCCGACCAAGCAGCGCGCGGTGCTCGAGCACGCGCTGGAGACGTTCACGACGTCGACGATCGGTGGCAAGGAGCGCTCGCAGGTGCTGGAGGTCGCCGAGGAGGCGATGAACCTGTGGGGCAAGCTGCGCGGGACGTCCTCGGACCTCGCGAAGTCGGACGCCGCCGCCTCCATGCGCTCGCTCACCAGCGTGCTGCGCAAGGAAGGCCGCGACGAAGAGGCGGACGAGACGGAGACCGAGGCGAAACGCCTAGAGTCCTGACCGCACACCTCGTTGAGTGCTGGACATTCGCCCCCTTGTGCGTCATGGAGGGGCGAATATCCAGCACTCAACGGGGGCTCAGGCCGAGCAGGCCGGGTTGGGCGCCAGGGTGACGCCGTCCGGCATGTCTTTCGGCGTGGGGGTGCGGCCCGCCATGGCGCACGCCCGGGCGATCATCTGGTCGTCCGAGAAGGTCCAGCCGGTCGTGACACCGTGGTCCTGGACCACGAGGAGCTGTCCGTCGGCCGCGTGCACGGCACCCGGCGCCACCTTGCCGCCCGGTGAGTACAGGCTGGTGGCGAGCTCACCCATCTTCTGGCCGGTCTCGATGTCGAAGAACGCCAGTGCCGGGCCCCGGTTGCGCGCCACGAGGTTCGGCCCGGGCAGCACCGCCATGACGTCGCCGTAGGTGCCGGCGAGGTCGAGCGCCTCGGGACCGCCGGAGCCGGTGACCGGACGCAGGCGCACCGCCGCGTCCAGGCCCAGCGTGACCAGCTGGTCCGGCAGGTCCGCCCCGTCGGTGCCGCCGATCATGTGCACCTGCGCCACGCTGCTGCCGCGCACCGTCCACACATCCGTCTCGCCCCGGGCCGCGGCGTCGAGGTCGGCCACCCGTAGCGAGAAGTCGCGCGGCGCGACGGCCACCTCGCCCCCGTCGTCGGCGACGGCGACCCGGCCGGGCGCCGTCCATCCGGGTTCGAGCCGCGGTGTGGTGCCCAGGGGGCCCGGCACGTGGACGGCGCGCTCCTGGAGTCCGGCGTCGAGCAGGTGCAGCCCGGAGCACGCGTCGACCAGCAGGATGTCGTCGCGTGTGCGCTGGGCGCTGACGACGGTCGCGCAGGCCGGGTCGCCCCCGTCGAGGCCCGGCGCGACCAGGTCGCGGAACCCCGCCTCGTAGCCGGCGGTGGTGCCACCACCGGTCCGGTAGGCGTCGCCCTCCGGGGTGACGAGCAGGAGGCTGTCCCGGTCTAGCCAGACGGGCAGCAGCGGCCGGCCGGCGTCCGGGCTGTCGGCGGGCAGCGTCACGGTCCCGCGCCCGTGGATGGTCACGGTGCCGTCCGACCAGGACGCCGCGGTGCTCGCCGGCCCCGTCGACTCGTCCCGGTACGTGGCGAGGACCGCGGTCGGGCCGGCCGGGCCCTCGTCCGCGCCCGGATCTCCGGCGTCCGCCGCTGCCGCCGCGGTCGCCGCCGCACCCGCCGAGTCCGGCAGCGGCACGTCACCGTGGGCGTCGGCGGTGGACCACAGCGCGATCCGGCCGTCCGACGCCGCCGCGACCCGGTCGGTCCCGACCAGGACCGGCGGGCCGGTCCGCTGGACGCCGGACAGGTGCCAGGTCCGCCGCAGGTCGGCGTCCCCGGCGATCTCGCACGCGACGAGCCCGCGGTCGGTGGCGATCAGCGCCCGCGTGGTCGCGTCGTCCATCGCGACCACCTGCGGGTCGGACCAGACGCGGGGCACCGGGCAGTCCGCCGAACGTACTGAGCCGTCGGCCCAGTGGTGCACGGTGACCGTCGTGCCGTTCTCGTCGGAGTGCAGCGTCGCCCAGTCGTTCAGCGAGGGGGACGGGACCGCGCCGTCGGGCAGGTCTACGGGGCCGGCGTGGGTCAGCTCCAAGGTGTCGACGCTGCGGACCTCGAGGGTGTCCGCCGCGGCGTCGGCCACCGCAAGGGTGCGACTGGAGCCGACGGCGAGGGACGTGACCGCCAGCTCCGTCTCCACCTTGCCGCTGAACGCCAGGCGCTGCTCGTGCGGCCGCCGGGAACCGGCGTCCGACTCCAGGACAGCCAGGTCGCGACCCGCGAGGTTGATGCTGCCGATCCGGTTCCTGCCGCTGGTGGCGTCGTGCCACGCGATGAGGAGCGTGTCGCCCTCCGGGGTGATGGCCACCGCCGTCGCGCCCGGCAGGTCGAGGTGCGTCTGGCGGCTCGTGCTGCCCTCGGGGAGGGGTCCGAAGCGGCCCACGGTCACGCCGAGGTCGTCCACCGCGGCGACGACAGTGCCGTCCGCGCTCCCGGCGACGAAGGGGCCGGCCCGCCCGGATCCGGTCACCGTGCCGAACGGCGTGCGGTCACCGCGCAGGACGGCGGGTTCGCCGTCGTCCGGGTTCCAGCGCACGAGGTCACCCCTGTCGGTACGCCCGACGATGCCCGTGCCGGTCGGTGCGACGTCGGCGAGCTCCGTCTCCTCCGGTACGTCGACGGTTCGCAGCAGGTACGGGTCGGCGGGCTCGTTCGCCGTCACCGCGTTGAACAGCGCGGTGCGGGTCTGCCCGTCCCGGAGGCGTTCGACCGCCTCCACCGCGAGCAGCTGCGCCACCGCGGGATCGTCCTGGTGCACCACGTGCGACGTCGCGCCGAGCAGGTGGGCGGCGTTGGCGTTCACCGCCTCGTTCGCCCGGGACGCCTCCCGCAGGGCGTATCCGAACGCGACGCCGGTCACGGCGAGCATGACGAGCAGGCCCGCGATCGCGAGGCGGCTCCACAGGTTGGTCGAGCCCTGGCGAGCGATGTGAGCGCTGAGGATCTCCTCGGTGCTGACGTCCGGGCCGCGCAGCGGGGCGACGAGCTCTGCGAGCGCCGTCGCCCGGTCCGGGTGGCGCCGCCAGAACCTGCGCCGCTGGCGCAGCCGGGTCAGGTCGGTCCACTTGGGTTCGCTGTCGATCCGCTCGGCGAGCGGCGCGGGCAACGCGGTGGTGCTGATCTTGTCTATCTTGTTCGCTGACCGGTCCCAGACGATCTTGCCGCTGGTCACCGCGACCAGGAGGGTCTCGGGCTCCCGGTGCTCGAGCCACCAGGCCACCTCCTCGGCCACGAAGTGGGAGCTCGCGGCACCCTCGGAGGCGAGCAGGATGAGGTAGTCGGAGTGCTCCAGCTTGTGCTTGATGGAGCCCCAGAGGCTGGGGTTGTTCGCCAGGCCGGTCCGGTCCAGGAAGATGCGCAGGTCGCGGACGTCGTCGCGGTCGTCGAAGTCGAGGAGCTGCGAGTGGAACGCGGGGGCGAACTCGCCGTCGGAGTCGCGGCTGTAGGACAGGAAGGCGTCGTACCCGTCGGTGCGGGGCGCGGGGCGCGCGCGTTTGGTGCGAAGGAAGCGGCCTCTCCGGTCGGTCATCCTTGCCCCCCACAGCCTTTCCTCGGCGAATGTCGCGGACCGGGAGAAATGAGTCCCCGGTGTGTAGTGTCGCCGCTGGTCATGACGCTAGTCACCTTTATGGTGAAATGCGCGGCCCGGGACCGGTCCCGGGCCGGGCGGCACAGGGTGAGGAAGGCATGAGATGGCGACACCGGAGCTGGTCGTCCCGAGCGACGGACCCAGTCGGCTGCGCGTGCGCCGGTCGTGGGTGCGTGCGGGCTTCACCGCGCTGTTCGGCGTGGCCTTCGCACTGGGCCTGTGGGGCTTCTCCATCTACCGGACCTCCCCGGACTTCGTCTGGGGCACCACCGGGTGGGACGTCGTCTACTACTCCGTCCAGCTCTTCGTGCTCGGCGCGGAGGCCACGAACGACGGCGGCGACCTGCCCTGGCAGCTCCAGGCCGCACGGTTCCTCGCCCCGGTCGCCACCGGCTACGCCGTGTTCGAGGCGGTGCGCTCCCTGTTCGCCGACCAGTTCGTGCTCATGCGCACCCGCCGGATGCGGGGGCACGCGGTGGTCGTCGGGCGCACGCCGGTCGCCGACCTCATCGCCGAGGCGCTCGCGGCCCGGGGCGCGCCCGTCGCGCGGACCACGGCGGGCGATGCCGACTCGCTGCGCAACGCCGGGGTGGCTGGGGCCGCCGTCCTCTACGCCTGCGAGGCCGAGGCTGACGAGCCCGGCGTCAACGTCCTCACCGTGGCCGTGGCCAACCGCGCGGACCGGTATCCCGACCTGCCCGGTCTGCGGCTGAACGCGCACGTCAGCGACCCCGAGTTCGCGCTGGCCCTGCAGGCCCGGCACCTGAGCCATCCGCAGCCCGGCGTGGACTTCTTCACGCTCGGCGAGCTCGTCGCCCGGTCCCTCGCCCGGCGTGACCGGACCGTCGCCCGCGGCGCCGCGCCGCACATCTCGGTGGTCGGGCACGGCACGTTCGGCAGGGCGCTCGTCGTCGCATTCGCGCGGCTGCGGAGCGTCGAGATCGCGTCCGGCGGCGAACCGCTCACCGTGACCCTTGTCGGCCCCGGTGCGCGCGCCGCCGCGCAGGCGTTGCGGGCACGCTGGCCCAGCGTGCGGGCGGCCTGCAGGCTCGTCCCGGTCGAGACGTTCGCCGAGGTACGCGCGATCGGCACGCCCCAGCGGGTCTACGTGTGCCATGACGACGACGTGGACGCGCTCCGGCACGCGCTGCGGGACAGCGACCTCTGGCGCGCCGGCGAGGGCGCCGTCGTGCTCCGCCTCAACCGCCTCGCGGGCCTCGGAGGCCTGTTCGGCACCCACGACGGCGCGATCCTCGACGACCTCGGCGGGCGGCTCGACGTCGTCGAACCGGGCACGCTGCTGCGCAGGGCGACCGCGCCCGGCGTGCTCGTGCACGACGACGTCTACGACCTGATGGCCGTCTCCGCCCACCTGACCTACCTGCGCAACCAGCGCTCCCGCGGCGTGGCCTGGGAGAGCACCCCGGCGATGGTCTCGTGGGTCGACCTGTCCGACGACCTCCGAGCGGCGAACCGGGCCCAGGTGCGCGCCATCCCGGACCGGCTCCGCCAGATGGGCTGCACCGTCGCACCCGCAGGCGACGGCGAGCACGGCCGGATCCCCGAACCCGTGGTCGACGCCCGCGCCGTCGACGAGCACGAGCGGTGGATGGCCGAGAAGACCGCCGCCGGCTGGACCTACGGGCCGCAGCGGGACGACGCCCGGCGTCTGCACCCGGACCTGCGCCCCTGGGCCGAGCTGTCGGAGGCGGACCGCGAGAAGGACCGCGCCGCCATCCGCGCGATCCCGGTGATCCTCGCGGACTTCGGCCTCCACGTGGTCCCGCTCGCCGACGACGCCGGCTGGGAGGCCGCCGGCGAGCCCGCCCCGGACCCCCGCGGCGTGGTCAAGGGCTGGCGGATGTTCGGCCGCGGCCGTGCCGAGCAGGCCGCCGAGGACTGACAGGATGGGGCCTATGCGAAGCGTCACCCTCCTCGGCTCCACCGGTTCCATCGGCACGCAGGCCATCGACGTCATCGGGCGCAACCCCGAGCGATTCCGCGTGGACGCGCTGTCCGCCGGCGGTTCCGACCTGCCGCTCCTCGCCCGGCAGGCCGCGTCGCTCGGCGTGCGCGCCGTCGCGGTGGCCGACGACGCCGCACGCGCCGCGCTGACCACCCTCCTCGCGGAGGCCGGTGCCGACGGCGTCGAGGTGCTCGCCGGACCGGGCGCCGCGACCGAGCTGGCCGGCCGGGGGAGCGACGTCGTGCTCAACGGCATCACCGGATCCGTGGGCCTGCGCCCCACCCTCGCCGCGCTCGCCGCCGGCTCGACGCTGGCGCTCGCGAACAAGGAGTCGCTGGTCGTCGGGGGCGCGCTGGTCAAGGCCGCCGTACGGCGCGAAGGTCAGATCGTGCCGGTGGACTCCGAGCACTCCGCCATCGCGCAGTCGCTGCGCTCGGGCGCGGCGTCGGAGGTGCGCAAGCTCGTCGTGACCGCGAGCGGCGGGCCGTTCCGCGGTCGCACGCGCGCCGAGCTGCGCGACGTGACCCCCGCGCAGGCCTTGCGGCACCCCAACTTCTCGATGGGGCGCGTGGTCACCACGAACTCCGCGACCCTGGTGAACAAGGGCCTCGAGGTGATCGAGGCGCACCTGCTGTTCGACCTGCCGTTCAGCGCGATCGACGTCGTGGTGCACCCGCAGCAGATGATCCACTCGATGGTCGAGTTCGCCGACGGCTCCACCATCGCCCAGGCCGGTCCGCCGCGGATGCTCGTGCCGATCGCACTGGGCCTGTCCTGGCCCGACCGCCTGCCCGACGTCGATGTGCCCATCGACTGGACGCAGGCGTCCACCTGGGAGTTCGCCCCCCTGGACGACGACGCCTTCCCCGCCGTCCGCCTGGCCCGGCAGGTCGGCGAGGCCGGCGGCACGCACCCGGCGGTCTACAACGCGGCGAACGAGGTGTGCGTCGACGCGTTCCACGACGGCGCCATCGGCTTCCTCGACATCGTCGACACGGTGGCCGCGGTGGTGGAGGCGCACGCGACGACGGACGCCGGCGACGCGGCTTCGGTCGAGGGCGTCCTGGAGGCCGACGCCTGGGCCCGCGCCCGGGCGGCGGAGCTCCTCAAGTCGGCCTGACGCTGCCGTCTCCCGGTCCCTCTCCTTCGAGGCCTAAGTTGCTCCGCTCTGAGACGATTCAGAGCGGAGCAACCTAGACCTCGAAGGGGTGGATCGACCGACCCATCAGCCGAGGGTGCGGGTGGCGAAGCTGTGGTCGACCGGGCCGTGGCCGTGCCAGGGGCCGGGCGTCGTGCCGGTGCCGCCGATGAGCAGGTCGTCCGCGGCGCGCAGGGCTTCCGTCAGGTAGTCCTTCGCCATGCGTACGGCGGGCTCCCACCCGTCGTGCCGGGGGCGCAGGACGGCGCACGCCGAGCTGAGCGTGCAGCCCGTCCCGTGGGTGTTCCGCGTGGGAATCCGCTGGGCGGTCAGGGCGACGACGCCGTCCGGACCCGCGAGGTGGTCTACCGACTCCGCCGATACCAGGTGCCCGCCCTTGACCAGGGCGAACCGTGCCCCGAGCTTGAGCAGCGCACGCGCCTGGTCGGCCGCCTCACCGTCGTCCCGGGCCTGTTCGGCGCCGAGCAGCACGGCTGCCTCCGGCAGGTTCGGCGTGACCAGGTCGGCCAGCGGCAGCAGCTCGTCGCGCAGCACGGCCTCGGCGTCGGGCGCGAGCAGGCGGTGGCCCGACGTCGAGACCATCACCGGGTCGAGCACCACGTAGGGCGCGCGCCCGGCGCCCCGCAGGTGCCGCAGCGCCGCCGCGACGGCCCGGGCGACGGCGGCGTCCGTCGTCATGCCGATCTTCACGGCGTCCACCGCTACGTCGGCGAACAGGGTCTCGAGCTGCGCGGTCACCATGTCGGCTGGCACGGGCAGCACTCTGGTCACGCCGGTCGTGGACTGGGCGGTCAGCCCGGTGAGTACCGCGCAGCCGTAGCCGCCGAGCGCGGCGAACGTCTTCAGGTCGGCCTGGATCCCCGCGCCGCCGGAGGGATCCGAGCCGGCGATCGTCAGCGCCACGGCGGGGTGTCCGGGCGGCCGGGTCCGGACGACGGCGTCGTCGGGCAGGAGTGAGCCCATGAGGCGTCCCTTCGCTAGCACTACCTAGATCAGGTTCCACGGGTACGTCTCAGCCGGGCTGGTGCCCGGCGCCCCGCGCCATTTCGGCCCCACCCTACCCAGCGGTCCGTCCGGCCCTGTGCTGCGGTCCGTCCACGAGCAGGTCGATCATGCGCCGTCGGCCGGCGGAGCAGCGCGCGGCCGCCCGACCAGGTCACAGCTTGGACCAGGCCTCGCTCAGCACGCCCCGCAGGATCTCCTCGATCTCGTCGAACTCGGTCTGCCCGACGGTCAGCGGCGGCGCGAGCTGCACCACCGGGTCGCCGCGGTTGTCGGCGCGGCAGTACAGGCCTGCCTCGAGGAGGGCCGGAGTGACGTACTCGCGCAGCAGGCGGTCGGCCTCGTCGCCGGCGAAGGTCTCCCGGGTGTCCTTGTCCTTGACCAGCTCGATCGCGTAGAAGTACCCGGCGCCGCGCACATCGCCCACGATCGGTAGGTCGTGCAGCCGCTCCAGGGTGGTCCGGAACGCCCGAGCGTTCCGCTTGACCCGCCCGGTCAGGTCCTCCGCCTCGAAGAGGTCGAGGTTGGCCATGGCGACCGCGGCCGAGACCGGGTGCCCGCCGAACGTATATCCGTGGCCGAAGCTCGTGGACCCGGTGGCGAACGGCTCGAACACGCGGTCGGAGACCAGGCACGCGCCGATCGGGGAGTAGCCCGACGACATGCCCTTGGCGCAGGTGATCATGTCCGGCACGTAGCCGAAGTCGTCGCACGCGAAGATCGATCCGATGCGGCCGAACGCGCAGATGACCTCGTCCGAGACCAGCAGGACGTCGTACTTGTCGCAGATCTCGCGCACCCGCTCGAAGTATCCGGGCGGCGGCGGGAAGCAGCCGCCGGCGTTCTGCACGGGCTCCAGGAAGACGGCGGCCACCGAGCCGGGCCCCTCCATCTCGATGAGCGTCTCGATCTGGTCGGCGGCCCACCGGCCGAACGCCTTCGGATCGTCGCGCAGTCCCTCGGCCGCTCGGTAGATATTGGTGTTGGGCACCTTGTGCGCGCCCGGGACCAGGGGCTCGAACGGCTCCTTGAGGCCCGGCAGACCCGTCACCGACAGCGCACCGTGGGTGGTGCCGTGGTAGGCGACGGACCGGGAGATCACCTTGTGCTTGCCGGGCTTGCCCTGCAGCTTCCAGTACTGCTTGGCCAGCTTGAACGCCGTCTCCACCGCCTCCGAGCCGCCCGTCGTGAAGAACACGCGGTTCAGGTCGCCCGGGGCGTGATGGGCGAGGCGCTCGGCCAGGTCGATCGCCGGGGGATGCGCGTAGGACCACAGCGGGAAGTAGGCGAGCTCGCCCGCCTGCTTGGCCGCGGCCTCGGCGAGCGTCCGGCGGCCGTGCCCGGCCTGGACCACGAACAGTCCCGACAGCCCGTCGATGTACTTGCGGCCCTGCGCGTCCCATACGTGGTGGCCCTCGCCGCGGACCAGCGTGGGTACACCGGAGTCCCACGCGGACTGCCGCGTGAAGTGCCCCCAGAGGTGACGACGGGCGGCGTCGTCCCGCACCGTTCCGCGCGGCGTGATGTTCGGTGCGCTCGAGGTGGGCGCGGGGACTTCGGTCATCGTTCTCCCCTGTCGTGGAGTGGCGTCGCGGCCGACTGGCCAGCAGGCCATAACGCGTCAGACGGGCAGGCTACCCGAGCGCTCTGTCTGGCATGCCGGAGTGCGTCAGCGCCCCCTCGTCCAGTTGAATACCGCCACGCCCGTCACCAGTGCGCCGATGGTGACCAGCGCGGTGGCCGTGACCGCCTGCAGCGGGCCGATCAGGTCGGCGTCCAGCGCGACCTGGACGGTCCCGATCAGGGCGTAGACACCGGCGAACACGGTGATGGCGGACAGTGTGCCGTCCATCAGCCGACGGCGCCCGCGCTCGCGTTTGGCCTCGGCGGCCCGCTCCCGGTCGCCGTGCAGGCGTTCGAGGGCCGCGAGCCGCGCGGCGATCGGCTCCTGGAGCAGCTCGCGGAGCCGCTCGGTGACCACCGCAGCCTGCTGCTCGAAGTGTGCCGCCTGCAGCAGCTGGTTCAGCATCCTGGACTCCAGGGCGGAGGCGAGGAACGTGGGCGAGGTGATGGTGGTCAGCGTGGCCCGCACCTCCGAGGCGAACTCGTGCAGGCGCAGCTGTTCGCGGGTGAGCCGTTCCTTGCGCTCGGCGAGGTCGGCGCCGTTGTTGACGTCGTGGTCGGCGAGCATCGTCGCGACGATCCGCAGGTGGTCGGCAAGAGTGGCGTTCCACGCGCTGAACAGCCCGTTCAGGCTGGCGACGAACTCAGCGAGCGAGCCGTACTGGGAGATCTTGAAGTGTGCGGTGCCGACCAGGGCGACGGTCGTCGAGTTGGTGGCCACCGCGACGACGTCGCCCAGGTGCCGCACCCCCTCCAGCAGCACGGGGTTGCGCTGGCGCAGGGTCCAGTCGCACAGCGTGGCGGTGCCGTACGAGACCGGCTGGAGCAGCACCTGCGAGCCGAACGCGGCGAGCAGCTCGTCGCCCATGTCGACCGGCGTGCGCTCCGCCCGGGGCGCGGCGGGTCCCAGGCCGCGGCTCGCCTCGTAGACGGTGGTGACCACGTGCGCACGCCCCTGGGCGATCTCGGTGCCCTCGCGGACCAGGTCGGTGGTGGCGCGCTGGAGCAGGTCGGCGAGGTCGAACAGGCGCTCGGGCGGTGGGCTGCCCGCGTGGTCGACGTCGACGGGCGCGCCGTCCGGCGAGACCCAGCGCACCCGGATGTCGGCGTGCAGGTTGGACAGCCGGAACCGGGCATCCCGGACCTGCTGCGGCGACTGCTCGCGCGCCGAGTAGCGGAACCGGACGTAGTGGTTGCCGAACTCGGTGAACCGCACGTCGCAGGACAGCTCGGCGATGAACGAACCGTCGGGCTGTTCCAGGCGCACGTTCGGCATCGACAGCGACACGCCGCCGTACGGGCGGGCGGCCCGGTCGACGCTCGCCCAGACGTCGTCCATCTTGAGGCGACCCCGTACCGCGAAGGCCTGGACGCCGAGCAGCTCGGGCCGTTCGTCGCGGTCGGCGAGCTCCCGGATCGCCGCCACGGCGGCGGTGGGGCTGACGTCCCGCAGGCCGAACGGGTAGATGTAGACGGTCCGCAGCCGGTCGAGCGTGAGCCAGGGGGAGTCGAGGTTGCGATGCAGCTCCGTCAGGTGCATCCGGTAGGCGCGCAGCTCGCTGGCCAGTATGTAGTTGAGGTGCCGGTCGGTCTCGGCGGCCCGCAGCCCCTCGAGCGCGGGGGCGAGCCGTGCGGGCTTGCCGGACATCGCGTCGTCGGCCGCCCCGGCGGCCTCCGCCAGCGCGCGGAAGTACCGGATGCGGGTCACCGCCTGCGGCACGAGCGCACGCCGGAACGGGGACCTCGGGTCCGGGATGGCGCGGGCGGCCCGGAGCAGGTCGCCGCACCGGTCGCCGGCCTGCGCGGCGGCGTCGGCCAGCCGGGCCAGGCTGCCCGCGCTGCGGGCGGCCGAGGTGTGCATCTGGGTGATGAGGGTGCGCAGCAGCACGGCGACGGCGTCGCCCTCCGCCCGGCAGACGTCGTCGGGTGCGCTGTCGCGGCATGTCGCCCAGGTCTCGACGAAGGCGCGCAGCGGGACGATGATCCGTCCGTGCCGGAAGGTGTACTGCAGGGCGTCGCTCGCCTGCGACCACAGGTAGACGCCGAGCAGGGCGGCGGCCCGCGGCTGCCCGACGACGGCGGTCAGCGCGGCGGCGGTCTGCGGGCCGCGCGGGTCGCCGGGCAGCGGGTGGCGGCGGTTCGGCGCCTCGCCGTCGCCGCCCATGTTCCAGCGGGAGGCTGCCCAGATCGCGCTGACGTCGACGCCGATCTCGCGGAGCTGCCTGGCGACCCGGGAGTCGCCGTCCGCGGCGTGCCAGGCCTCCGTCTGGAACATCGACGTGAGGCTCTCCGTGAGGGAACCAGGACCGTGCGCGTGCAGCTCCCGGAACTCAGGGATGGACGAAACCGACATGTCGTTAGGTTAATGATCAGTAACCAATGTTTCAACGAATCACCATGAAAACTGAAGAAAGTGAGCGTCAGGTGGTCGTCGTGGGGGAGACGTGCACCGCCTTTCGAGGGCGTCAGCAGGTGCCGTAGTCTCGGTCCGTGAGCATCGTTCCGCACGTGGTCGGCTGGCTCGTCCTGCTGCTCGGCATCATCGTCTCTGTCGGTCTGCACGAGCTGGGGCACATGATCCCGGCCAAGAAGTTCGGCGTCCGCGTGAGCCAGTACTTCGTGGGCTTCGGGCCTACCGTCTGGTCGCGGACCAAGGGCGAGACGGAGTACGGCATCAAGGCGATCCCGCTCGGCGGGTTCGTGCGGCTCGTCGGCATGATGCCGCCCGCGCCGGCCGGCGCGCGCCGCGGCACCGGGTTCTGGAGCGAGCTCGTCGCCGACGCCCGCGACGCGTCCGTCGCGGAGGTACGTCCCGGCGAGGAGCACCGCGCGTTCTACAACCTCTCGACGCCCAAGAAGCTGATAGTGATGTTCGGCGGGCCGTTCGTGAACCTCGTGATCGCGACCGTCCTGATCGGGATCATCCTGGTCGGCTACGGCACGATGGTCACCTCCACGACTGTCGCCCAGCTCTCGGAGTGCGTGCCGGCGTCGGTCACCTCCGACGCGTCCGGCGACGAGTGCGAGGGGCAGCCCGCCGCACCGGCCGCCGCGGCCGGCCTGGAGCCGGGCGACGAGATCGTCGCGTTCGGCGGCGCCGAGGTGCACAGCTGGCAGCAGCTGGTCGGCCTCATCAACGACTCCGCCGGGCAGGCGTCCCAGGTCGCGGTCCTGCGCGACGGCGAGCGGGTCACGCTCGAGGTGACCCCGGCCAGGACCGACCGCCCGGTGGTGGACGAGCAGGGCGCAGCGGTCATCGGGGCCGACGGCAAGGCAGTCGTCCAGCCCGGCGGTTTCGTGGGCTTCTCCCCGCTCCAGGTGCGCGAGCCGCAGCCGCTCTCCAGCGTCCTGCCCGCGGTGGGCGAGCAGACCTGGCAGACGCTCACCATGGTCGCCACCCTCCCGGTCCGCGTGGCCGACGCCGCGACCCAGGCCTTCACGGCCGAGGAGCGCGCGCAGGACTCCGTCCAGTCGGTGGTCGGCGTCGCGCGGATCAGCGGCGAGATCTGGGCGCTGGACGAGGCGATCCTCGACCGCGTGATGTTCTTCCTGAGCCTGCTCGCGAGCCTCAACATCGCGCTGTTCGCCTTCAACATGATCCCGCTCCTGCCGCTCGACGGCGGGCACCTGATCAACGCCCTCTACGAGGGCGGCAAGCGGACCCTCGCCAGGGCGCGCGGTGCGGTCCTGCCCGGCCCGGCGGACGTCGCGCGCATGACGCCGGTGGCCTATGTGGTCTTCCTCATCCTGCTCGGGGTGGGTGGCGTCCTCATCGTGGCGGACCTGGTGGATCCGGTGCGGATCACGTGATGCCAGACACGATGTACGTTTCGCACCTTCTGAAGCAGGGATACTGATCTCGTGAGCGCAATCAGCCTCGGCATGCCGGCAGCACCCCCGCCGGTACTCGCCCCCCGCCGCAAGACTCGAAAGATCAAGGTCGGCAAGGTGGAGGTGGGTGGTGACGCACCCGTGAGCGTGCAGTCCATGACCACCACGCCCACCACCGACATCAACGCCACCCTCCAGCAGATCGCGGAGCTCACGACGGCAGGCTGCGACATCGTGCGTGTCGCCGTCCCGACCTCCGACGACGCCGAGGTCCTGTCGATCATCGCGAAGAAGTCCCAGATCCCCGTGATCGCGGACATCCACTTCCAGCCGAAGTACGTCTTCCAGGCGATCGACGCCGGCTGCGCGGCCGTCCGGGTCAACCCGGGCAACATCCGTAAGTTCGACGACCAGGTCAAGCAGATCGCCGAGGCCGCCAAGGCCGCCGACGTCTCGATCCGCATCGGCGTCAACGCGGGCTCGCTCGACAAGCGCATCCTGGCCAAGTACGGCAAGGCCACCCCCGAGGCCCTGGTCGAGTCCGCCGTCTGGGAGGCGAGCCTCTTCGAGGAGCACGACTTCCACGACTTCAAGATCTCGGTCAAGCACAACGACCCGGTGATCATGGTCCGCGCCTACGAGCTGCTCTCCGAGCGCGGCGACTGGCCCCTGCACCTCGGTGTTACCGAGGCGGGCCCGGCGTTCCAGGGCACCATCAAGTCGGCCACGGCGTTCGGCGCGCTGCTCAGCAAGGGCATCGGCGACACGATCCGTGTCTCCCTCTCGGCCCCGCCGGTCGAGGAGGTCAAGGTCGGCAACCAGATCCTGCAGTCGCTCAACCTGCGTCCCCGCAAGCTCGAGATCGTGTCCTGCCCGTCCTGCGGCCGTGCCCAGGTGGACGTGTACACGCTCGCCGAGAAGGTCACTGCCGGCCTCGAGGGGATGACCGTCCCGCTGCGCGTCGCCGTCATGGGCTGTGTGGTGAACGGGCCGGGCGAGGCACGCGAGGCAGACCTCGGTGTGGCGTCCGGCAACGGCAAGGGCCAGATCTTCGTCAAGGGTGAGGTCGTCAAGACCGTCCCGGAGTCGATGATCGTCGAGACACTCATCGAAGAGGCGATGCGGATCGCGGATGCGATGCCTACGCCGGAGAATGATGTGCAGGCCGGCCCGCCCGTCGTCTCGGTCGGCTGAGAATCTGATCTAGGACGGAGCGGAGCATGGCTCGCTGGCGCACCCCGGTACCCGCCGGAGCGCGCCCCGACGGGCCTGCTCAACCGGGCGAACAGGACATTCTGCCGCACCGTGACCGGCCTGATGTCGCCCGCCCGCTGACTCGCGGGGACCTGGCGCAGGCCCTGCGGGTCTGCGCGGTCGACCCGGTCTCGTCGGTTCTCGCCACCGCCCGCCTGGAGATCGCGGCGCGCGCCGGTTTCGGCGCCGCCTCGGGTCAGGCGTGGGGTTTCCCCGCCGTCGGAAAGCTCGAGGCGGTGTGCTGGGCCGGCGCCAACCTGGTGCCGGTGATCCCGTTCGCCGATCCGGCCCGGCGGGCCCAGGCGGTCGCCGCCTTCGCCGAGCTGGCGCGTGTGCACGGGCGCCGGTCGTCGTCGATAGTGGGGGAGCAGTGGGCGGCGCTGGGGCTCTGGGAGCACCTGTCGCTCCACTGGCCCCCGGCCCGCGACGTGCGCGCCGACCAGCCGTCCATGGCCATCGGGACGGCGCCGTCGCTCGCACCCGAGCCCACTGTCCGCCGCTCGGTGCCCGCCGAGCTGGGTCTCGTGCTGCCCGCGTGCGTGCGGATGTTCACGGAGGAGGTCGGCTACTCGCCGGTCGCCTCGGGCGGGTCGGCCTACGCCGAGCGGGTGCGGGCCCTCATCACGGAGGGGCGCTCGTTCGTCCGTGTGGTGTCCGACGACGGTGGGCGGCCCGCCGTCGGCTTCAAGGCAGAGCTCGGTGCGGTCGCCGGGGGAGTCGCCCAGGTCCAGGGCGTCTGGGTGGAGCCGGCGTTCCGCGGTCGTGGCTGGTCCGAGTCGGGGATGGCGGCGGTCGTCGCGGCGACGCGCGCGTCCATCGCGCCGGTGGTGTCGCTCTACGTGAACGCCTACAACGAACGGGCGGTCGCGGCCTACCGGCGGGTGGGCTTCGAGCAGGTGGGCACGTTCGCGACAGTGCTCTTCTGAACTGTTCTTCTCTCCTTCGAGGTCTAAGCCACTCCGCTCTGAATCGATTCAGAAGGGAGTGGCTTAGACCTCGAAGTGGGTGCGGGAGGCCGTTGCGCGTCAGCGGAGGAGCTTGGACATCCGGCGGTCCGCGAGCGGCTTGCCGCCCGTCTGGCAGGTCGGGCAGTACTGCATGCTGCGGTCGGCGAACGAGACCTCCTGCACCGTGTCGCCGCACGGCGTCCCGTCCCAGCCCGGGCAGGGCAGCCCGGCGCGGCCGTGCACCCGCATCCCGGCGCGCTTGGCGTCCTTGAGCTCCTTGGCCGGTTTGCCCGACGCCGCCGCGATCGCCTCCGCGAGCACCTCACCGATCGCGGTGTGCAGCCGGGCGGTCTCCTCCGGCGTGAACGACCCCGTCAGCTTGTAGGGGCTGAACCGGCTCGCGTGCAGGATCTCGTCGCTGTAGGCGTTGCCGATGCCCGCGATGGCGCGCTGGTCCCGGAGCAGCCCCTTGACCTGCTGGTTCTTCGCCGAGAGCAGGGCGGCCAGCACGTCGGTGGTGAACTCCGGGGAGAGGGGTTCCACGCCAAGGGACGCGATCATCTCGATCTCGGCGGGGTCGCGGACCACGTGCACCGCAAGGCGCTTACGGGTGCCGGCCTCGGTGAGGTCGAACCCGGAACCGTCGTCGAGCCGCACACGCAGCGCGAGGACCGCGCCACGGCCGGAACCGCCGAGCGACGGCCGGACCGGCTTGGTCGACAACACGTCCGTCCAGCGCACCCACCCGCCTCGCGAGAGGTGGAAGACCAGGTGGAGCGGGGCGCCGTCGGGCGATGTGCTGCCGGCTGTGCTGCCGGGGGCGGGCGAGACCACGACGTCCAGCCACTTGCCGTGCCGCGCGACGTCCGCCACCTCGCCCCCGGCGAGCGCGTCGACCGGCGGATCGTACGTCTTGAGTGCGGCGATCGAGCCGACCTCCACCCCGGCGACCGTGCGCCCGGACGCCCGGGCGCGCAGGAACTCGGCGAGCGCGGCGACCTCGGGCAGCTCCGGCATGGGCCAATCCTCCGAGACTTCCCGGACGTCGGCAAGGCCTGTCCGCTGCGGTACCTAATTTCCGGCGAGCCGCAGCGGCCCGCGCGGATAGGCTGTGCCCCATGTCTTCCGCACGCCTCATCCAGGGCGACGTGCTCCGCATGTCGTCCCTCTTCGTCCGTACCCTGCGCGAGGACCCGGCCGAGGCCGAGGTCGCCAGCCACAAGCTCCTCGTGCGGGCCGGGTACATCCGCCGCGCCGCCCCGGGCATCTACTCGTGGCTGCCGCTCGGCCTGCGTGTGCTGGCCAAGATCGAGGCGATAGTCCGCGAGGAGATGGTCGCCATCGGCGGCCAGGAGGTGCACTTCCCGGCGTTGCTGCCGCGGGAGCCCTACGAGGCCACCGGCCGCTGGGAGGAGTACGGCGCCGGCCTGTTCCGCCTCAAGGACCGCAAGGGCGGCGACTACCTCCTCGCGCCCACGCACGAGGAGATGTTCGCGCTCCTGGTCAAGGACCTGTACTCGTCGTACAAGGACCTGCCGGTCACGCTGTTCCAGATCCAGACCAAGTACCGCGACGAGGCGCGCCCCCGCGCCGGCCTGATCCGCGGGCGCGAGTTCATCATGAAGGACTCGTACTCCTTCGACGTCAAGGACGAGGGCCTGGACGTCAGCTACCAGAAGCACCGCGAGGCGTACGAGAAGATCTTCACGCGCCTCGGCCTGGAGTACGTGATCGTCTCCGCGATGTCGGGCGCCATGGGCGGATCCCGCTCCGAGGAGTTCCTGAGCCCCTCGCCGATCGGCGAGGACACCTTCGTGCGCTCGCCCGGCGGCTACGCCGCCAACGTGGAGGCAGTGGTCACGCCCGTCCCCGAGGCGATCCCCTACGACGACGCCCCCGCGGCGCACGTCGAGGACACCCCCGACACCCCCACCATCGCGACCCTCGTCGCGGTGGCGAACGAGAAGTTCCCGCGCCCCGACCGGCCCTGGACCGCCGCCGACACCCTGAAGAACGTGGTGCTCGCCCTCGTCCAGCCCGACGGGACCCGCGAGCTCGTCGTGATCGGTCTGCCCGGCGACCGCGAGGTGGACCTCAAGCGCATCGAGGCCGCGCTGACCCCCGCCGAGCCCGAGGCCGCCACCGAGGAGGACTTCAAGAAGTTCCCCGCGCTGGTCAAGGGCTACATCGGCCCGCAGGCGCTCGGCCCCCAGGGTGAGCAGATCGAGGGCGCCGACGGCGAGAAGGTCCCCGCCATCCGCTACCTCCTCGACCCCCGCGTGGTGCCCGGCACCCGCTGGATCACCGGCGCCAACGAGCCCGGCAAGCACGTGTTCGACCTCGTCGCGGGCCGTGACTTCACCGCTGACGGCACCGTCGAGGCCGCCGAGGTGCGCGCCGGTGACCCGGCGCCCGACGGCTCCGGCCCGCTGGAGCTCGCCCGCGGCATCGAGATGGGCCACATCTTCCAGCTCGGCCGCAAGTACGCCGAGGCGCTGGGTCTGGTCGTGCTCGACGAGAACGGCAAGCAGGCAGTCGTCACGATGGGCTCGTACGGCGTCGGCGTCACGCGTGCGCTCGCCGCGCTCGCGGAGGCCAACCACGACGAGCGTGGTCTGGCGTGGCCCGCGCACGTCGCCCCGGTGCACGTGTACCTGATCGCGACCGGCAAGGGCACCGAGGTGTACGAGGCCGCCGAGTCCATCGCCACGGACCTCGCGGCCCGCGGCGTCGAGGTGCTCTACGACGACCGGCCCACGAAGGTCTCGATGGGCGTGAAGTCCAAGGACGCCGAGCTGCTCGGCGCCCCGCTCGTGGTCGTGGTGGGCAAGGGCCTGGCCGACGGCTTGGTCGAGGTCCGGCCGCGCGTCGGCGAGGCGGAGCAGCTGCCGGTGGCCGGCGTCGCGGAAGCGGTAGCGGAAAAGGTAGCGGCCCTGCTCGCCTGAGCGGCCTCGCAGGTCGAGCTTGTCGAGACCGGTCCCGACAAGCTCGACCAGCGGGATCGACAAGCTGGACCAGCGGGAGTCGCGCCGGGAGCTCAGGCGCGTTCTGGGAGGCCCGGGAAGGGGATCGCCGGGGCGCCCCACTGGGCGGCCGCCAGCGTCGTGTCCGTCATGAGGGCGACCAGGATGGCGCGGGTGCCTGGCTCGGCCACACCGACCAGCGTCGCGTAGTTCTGCGTGAGGTCGTTCTCGAGGTCGCGGACCAGGTCCGGCGTCGCCGTCTCCGGTCCGGGTACCGCGTAGGCGACCCGGCGCGGATCCTGGTCGGTCCCGTCCACGCCGGCCACGAGGGCCCAGGCCTGTGCTCGTGCGCGGTGCACGCGGGCCCGGTCGTAGGCCCGGGTGCGGACGTCGCCGTCGGCCTGCGCCGCACGCACCTCGAGGGCGTAGGCGGCGGTGTCCTCGGCCAGGACCAGGGTGGCGAGCTCCTCCGCCGACAGACCGGTGGGGACGGCAGCGGGCCCTTCCGTGGCCGACGCCGGAGCCGTCGAGGTCTCGCTCGGCTCGGCGTCGTCCTCGAGGGGTTCGGGGATCTGGGTCGAGGGGAGCGCGGGGGCGCGCGCACCGGTCAGCCGAGCGAGGTTCCACGCGTACCGCGCCTGGGCGGCGGAGACCGAGCCGAGCAGGCGACCGAGGGGGCCCGACTGTGCCTGGTCGGCGGCGGCCCGGGTGCGGGTCGCGGCATCGCCGAGCGAGGTGACGACCGCCCCGGGCGTCTGCTCCGGCGTGGTCGCGGAGGGCGAGGCGCCCGATCGTTCGGTCACTATGTCGCCCAGGCCGGAGTCGTACTCGCCGCCGAGCTGCTGTGCCTGGAGGGCAGTGGCCTCGGCGATGGCCGTCAGCTCTGCGGCCACGTCGGGCTTGACCCCATCGGCCACCGCTGCGGTGCCTGCCTGATCGGCCACGAGCAGCGCGTCGGCCACGGCGGTGCGTCGCACCACCTCCACCGCGTCCGGAACCGGCTCGGTGGGTGGCGGCGACTCGAGCCGCACGCCGCAACCTGAGAGAATGATCGCGCAGGTCAGGGCCAGCGCGGTCAGGGCTGACCGGCTTCGGGTGCGGGCCCTCGGGCCGTTGGGGTTCATCGTGGCCGATGATGTCATGTTCCAGAAGCCGATTCGTGCCCTGACCGATTGCGGTCGGGTCACGGACGTCACGTTCTACGCGAAGTGCCGAGGCCCGGCGCTTCGTTACGCTTGACGCAGACAACAACAGCACATCGGTCGAACCGTTCCGGCTCGAACCGTGCCCCCGCGCACGTGGGGGAGCCGACGGGAGGCAGTCGATGACACAGCAGGCGGATGCGGTCCGCGAGGTGGTAGGACCGGTGGTCGAGACCGCGGGGCTGTACCTCGAAGAGGTGACCGTCACCCGGGCGGGGAGCGCGTCGGTGGTGCGGATCACGATCGACCTGCCGGACGACGCCCTGGGCAGCCTCGACTCCGACAGGCTCGGCGACGCCTCGCGAGCCATGTCGGCGGCACTGGACGAGGACGACGTCGTCGCTGGGGCCTACACGCTCGAGATATCGACGCCGGGCACGTCCCGGCCACTGACCGAGCTGCGGCACTACAAGCGCGCCCGGACCCGGCTGGTCACGCTGAAGATGATGGACGGCGAGCGCGTCGAAGGCCGGCTCACCGACGTGCTTGACGACGGTGA
This sequence comes from Promicromonospora sp. NPDC023805, assembly GCF_040639635.1. Lineage (NCBI taxonomy): Bacteria > Bacillati > Actinomycetota > Actinomycetes > Micrococcales > Promicromonosporaceae > Promicromonospora > Promicromonospora sp. NPDC023805. Next base: position 60,067 of record NZ_JBFAAH010000020.1, read on the forward strand.
CGGCGACGTCCTGGTGCTCGACGGCGAGAGCCGGATCCCGCTGGGCGACGTCCGCCGGGGCAAGGTAGAGGTGGAGCTCAAGAAGCTCGACGCCCAGGATGCCGAGGTATCGGAACTGGGCGAGAGTGCAGGTGAAGACACCGACGACGACTCGGACGGTGCTGGTTCGTACAACGCGACCGAGGGTCACCCCGGCCGCAACGAGGAAGGCTGACATGGACATCGACATGACGACCCTGCGGATGCTGGAGCGCGAGAGGGACCTCAGCCTGGACATCCTCGTCGCGGCCATCGAGCAGGCGCTCCTCTCGGCCTACCACCGGACTCCTGACGCGTACAACCGCGCCCGCGTCGAGGTGGACCGCGCGTCGGGCCACGTGACCGTGTGGGCCCGCGAGGAGCTCCCCGCGCCCGAGGACCGGGAGGACCCGGAGGCTCGTCCCGTCGTCGAGTACGGGCCCGAGTTCGACGACACGCCGCAGGACTTCGGCCGGATCGCCACCGCCACGGCCCGCCAGGTGATCGTGCAGCGGCTGCGGGACGCCGAGGACGACCAGGTGCTTGGCACCTTCCGCGGCAAGGAGGGCGAGGTCCTCGCCGGCGTCATCCAGCAGGGTCGCGACCCGCGCATGGTGCTGGTGGACGTGGGCGGCACCGAGGCGATCCTCCCGCCGCACGAGCAGGTACCCACCGAGGAGTACGTGCACGGTGAGCGCCTGCGCGCCTACGTGGTCGAGGTGAGCCGCGGGATGAAGGGCCCGCAGATCACGCTGAGCCGTACGCACCCGAACCTCGTGCGGAAGCTCTTCGAGCTCGAGGTCCCGGAGATCGCCGACGGTTCGGTGGAGATCACCGCCATCGCCCGCGAGGCGGGGCACCGCACCAAGATGGCGGTCCGCACCCGGGTGTCCGGGCTCAACGCCAAGGGCGCCTGCATCGGCCCGATGGGCGCACGCGTCCGCGCGGTGATGGCCGAGCTGCACGGTGAGAAGATCGACATCGTCGACCACAGCGACGACCCGGCGTCCTTCGTGCAGAGCGCGCTGTCGCCCGCACGTGTGTCGTCCGTCACAGTGGTGGACGCCGACGCCCGCGCCGCACGCGCCATCGTCCCCGACTACCAGCTGTCCCTCGCGATCGGCAAGGAGGGGCAGAACGCCCGTCTCGCCGCGAAGCTGACGGGCTGGCGCATCGACATCCGCTCCGACGAGGCTGCCGACGCCGACGCAGGTGGCGCGGCTTCCGACACGCAGAGCGGCCGGTAACGCCCGGTGGGCCGGCGCGGTAGACTGTCTGAGTCTGGGCCACGTGCCCGTCCTTCGACATACCCCGTTCCGCCCCTCAAGGGTCCGGTGCGCACGTGTGTCGGATGCCGGGAGCGCGACCAGCGGTCTGCACTCCTGCGTCTGGTGCTGGACACCCCGATGCATGATGACGCCGTGGAAGCCTCACGGCGCATCGTCATCGACGTCCGTGCCTGCCTACCGGGTCGCGGTGCCTGGGTTCACCCGGAACCGCGGTGCCTGGAGCTCGCTGAGCGTCGCAGGGCCGTACCGCGCGCACTGCGCGTCGACGGGCCCCTCGACCTCGGCGAGGTACGAGCACACCTCGACCAGTGAGTGCATCAACCGCAGGACTGTTCCGACCGGACGCGACGTGCGTCGGGCCGAATTATGCGATTCGTCGACAAGGAAGCGGGTCAGACGCCGATGGGCACCCGATGAGCCCCCAGCGATGAGTACTCAGTACTAACGGTGGTCCTCCCTGTCTTGGGATGGACCGAGACAGGAGAGTTGTGGCTAAGGTCCGCGTCTACGAGCTCGCAAAAGAGCTCGGAGTGGAAAGCAAGACCCTGCTTGGCGAGCTGAAGTCGGCAGGCGAATACGTTCGCTCGGCGTCCTCGACGCTCGAGCCGCCCGTCGTGCGGCGCATGCGCGACAAGTTCCCCGCCGGTGGCGCAGCGGGCCCGTCCGACAAGGACGCGGCGAAGCCCTCACAGGGCGCACCCAAGCCGGCCGCGAAGCCCGCGGCCCAGAAGCCTGCCGAGTCGACCCCGGCGCCTGCACCGAGCAGGGCAGAGGCCGCGCCGACCCCGGCGCCCGCCCCGGCCCCCAGCCCGGCTCCGGCTCCGAGCAGCCCCGCGCCGGCGGCACCCGCCCCGGCCCCGGCTCCGGCAGCTGAGAGCCAGGCGGCGCCTGCGGCGTCCGCCACGTCAGCAGCGGGCCCCAAGCCCGGTGCCCCCAAGCCCGCCGCGGCCCCCAAGCCCGGTGCGCCGAAGCCTGCCGCCGCTGCGCCCTCCGGCGCGCGTCCGGCACGGGACGGCAACCGTGGTGGCCGTCCCGGTGGCGACCGTCCCGGTGGCGGTAACCCGCGTCCGGGCAACAACCCGTTCGCACCCAGCCAGGGCATGCCCCGTCCCGGTGGCGGCCGTGGTCGTCCGGGTGCTGGTAGCAGCGACCGTCCGGGTGGCAGCGACCGTCCGGGTGGCAACGAGCGTCCCGGTGGCAACGAGCGTCCCGCAGCCGGCGGCAACCCGCGTCCGGGCAACAACCCGTTCGCGCCCAGCCAGGGCATGCCGCGTCCGGGGCAGCGCCCCGAGCGCACCGAGGCTCCCAGCGGCGAGCGCTCCGGCGGCCCCCGTCCGGGTGGCCCCCGTCCTTCGGCACCTCGTCCCGGTGGTACCGGTGGCGGCGGTCCGCGCCCGAACCCCGGCATGATGCCGGGCAAGACCTCCATGCCGCGTCCGGGTGACCGCCCGGCTCCGGGTGGTGGCGGTCGTGGCCGTCCCGGTGGCGGCGCAGGCCGTCCTGGTGGTGCCGGTGGCGGCGCCGCAGGTGCAGGCGCTCCGGGTCGTCCCGGTGGCGGCGGCGGCTTCGGCGGTCCGCGTCGTGGTGCCGGTGGTCGCGGTGCGACACAGGGTGCCTTCGGGCGCGCCGGTGGTAAGCCGGTCCGCGGGCGTAAGTCGCGTCGGGCGAAGCGCCAGGAGTTCGAGGCAATGCAGGCCCCGTCGCTCGGTGGCGTGCAGGTCCCTCGCGGCAACGGCACCACCGTCGTCCGGCTGCGCCACGGCGCCTCGCTGAACGACTTCGCCGACAAGATCGACGCGAACCCCGCGGCGCTCGTGACCGTGCTGTTCCACCTGGGCGAGATGGCCACGGCCACGCAGTCGCTCGACGAGGACACGTTCGGCACGCTGGCCACGGAGCTCGGCTACCAGATCGAGATGGTCTCGGCCGAGGAGGAGGACCGCGAGCTGCTCGGGGCCTTCGACATCGACCTGCAGGCCGAGGAGGACGACGAGTCCGACGAGGACCTGGAGATCCGTCCGCCGGTCGTGACCGTCATGGGTCACGTCGACCACGGTAAGACCAAGCTCCTCGACGCGATCCGTAACGCGGACGTCGTCGCGGGCGAGCACGGCGGGATCACGCAGCACATCGGTGCGTACCAGATCACGCACGAGCACGACGGCACCGAGCGTGCCATCACGTTCATCGACACCCCGGGTCACGAGGCGTTCACCGCCATGCGTGCTCGTGGTGCACAGGTCACCGACATCGCGATCCTCGTGGTCGCGGCCGACGACGGTGTGATGCCGCAGACGGTCGAGGCCCTGAACCACGCGCAGGCGGCAGGTGTGCCGATCGTGGTCGCGGTGAACAAGATCGACGTCGAGGGTGCCAACCCCTCGAAGGTCCGTCAGCAGCTCACCGAGTACAACCTGGTGGCCGAGGAGTACGGCGGCGACACGATGTTCGTCGACGTCGCGGCGAAGCCGGGCATCGGTATCGACAGCCTGATCGACGCGGTCCTGCTCACCGCGGACGCGTCGCTCGACCTGCGGGCGAACCCGACCAAGGACGCACGCGGTGTGGCCATCGAGGCGAACCTCGACAAGGGTCGCGGTCCGGTGGCGACGGTGCTGGTCCAGGCCGGCACGCTGCACGTCGGTGACGCGATCGTCGCGGGAACGGCCTACGGCCGCGTCCGTGCGATGTTCGACGAGCACGGCAACGCGGTCGAGGCGGCCACCCCGGCCCGCCCGGTCCAGGTGCTCGGTCTCACGAGCGTCCCGGGCGCCGGCGACACGTTCCTCGTGGCGCCCGACGACCGGACCGCTCGCCAGATCGCCGAGAAGCGTCAGGCGGCGGAGCGTGCAGCGACGCTGGCCAAGCGCCGCAAGCGGATCAGCCTCGAGGACTTCGACGTCGAGCTCAAGAAGGGCAAGGTCGAGAGCCTCAACCTCATCCTCAAGGGCGACGTGTCCGGTGCCGTCGAGGCACTGGAGGACGCGCTGCTCAAGATCGATGTGGGCGAAGAGGTCGAGCTGCGTGTCATCCACCGTGGTGTGGGTGCGATCACGCAGAACGACGTCAACCTCGCGACCGTCGACAGCGCCGTGATCATCGGCTTCAACGTGAAGTACGGCGAGCGCGTCGAGGAGCTGGCGGAGCGCGAAGGCGTCGACGTCAAGTTCTACTCGGTCATCTACCAGGCGATCGAGGACGTCGAGGCAGCCCTCAAGGGCATGCTCAAGCCGGAGTACGAGGAGGTCCAGCTCGGGACCGCGGAGATCCGCCAGGTCTTCCGTTCCTCGAAGTTCGGCAACATCGCCGGTTCGATGGTTCGTTCGGGCAGCATCCGCCGCAACTCGAAGGCGCGTGTGCTCCGCAACGGCACGGTCGTGGGCGACAACCTCACCATCGAGTCGCTGCGTCGCGAGAAGGACGACGTCACCGAGGTCCGCGAGGGCTTCGAGTGCGGTATCGGTCTCGGGTCGTTCAACGACGTCGCCGATGGCGACACCATCGAGACGTTCGAGATGCGCGAGAAGCCGCGCGTCTGACGCTGATGGTTCATTGAGTGCGGGGTATTCGCCCGGCCGGCTCGTCCGGACCGGGCGGATACCCCGCACTCACGCTGAAAGGATCAATGCTCATGGTCGACACCCCGAGATCTCGCAAGCTCGCCGACCGCATCAAGGTGATCGTCGCGCAGATGATCGATACGCGGATCAAGGATCCGCGGCTCGGTTTCATGACGGTCACGGACGTCCGGGTGACCGGCGACCTGCAGAACGCCTCGGTGTTCTACACGGTCTACGGCTCGGACGAGGAACGGGAAGGTACGGCCGCGGCGCTGAAGAGCGCCACCGGCCTGATCCGCTCCGAGGTGGGCAAGCAGACAGGCATCCGCCTGACGCCCACCCTCGAGTTCCACCTGGACTCCGTCCCGGACACCGCCGCCAACCTCGACGCCGCTCTGATCGAGGCTCGCAAGCGCGACGCCGAGCTCGAGGCGCTGCGTGCCGGTGCCCGGTACGCGGGCGACGAGGACCCCTACAAGAAGCCGCGCGAGGCCGACGAAGAGTCCGAGTGACCTCCGTCCCGTCCCTGACGGGCTGCGCCGACGCCACCTGTCGTCCGGTCGGAACCAGTGCGTTCCGGCCGGCGCGGGTGGCTTCGTCGTCTCCCGGCGCCGCGTGCCACCCCTGAGCCACTGGATACTGATACCCATGATTTCCCCCACCCCGCAGGCGCCGGTGCGCCGTCCGACGGCTGCCGACGGTTTCGTCGTCGTCGACAAGCCGCAGGGCTGGACCAGCCACGACGTCGTCGGGCGCATGCGGCGCCTCGCCGGGACGCGCAAGGTCGGCCACGCCGGCACGCTCGACCCCATGGCGACCGGCGTGCTCGTGCTGGGCATCGGCAAGGCGACCCGCCTGCTCACCTACGTGGTGGGCGCGGACAAGGACTACGACGCGACGATCCGGCTCGGTGTCGCGACCACCACGGACGACGCCGAGGGTCAGGTTCTCTCCGTGGCCGAGTCCGGCGCCGTCGAGCGGGTGGACCGGGCCGCGCTGGACGCGGCCATCGCCGATCTCACGGGCGACATCCAGCAGGTGCCGACGTCGGTGTCCGCGATCAAGGTGGACGGCAAGCGCGCCTACGCGCTGGTCCGGGCGGGGGAGACCGTCGAGCTGCAGGCACGACCGGTCACGGTGTCCCGCTTCGACGTCCTGGCTGTCCGCCCGGTCACGGCGACGGTGCCGGACGCCGACCCGGTGGAGGTCTATGTCGACGATCCCGCCGACCGGGATCCCGGCGCGGTGCCGGGCGTGGCGCCTACCGCGGCCGAACCGGGGAGCGGCCCGACCCGCGACATACCGGCCGTCGACATCGACGTCCGCGTCACCGTCTCCTCCGGGACCTACGTGCGCGCCCTGGCGCGCGACCTGGGTGTCGCCCTCGGCACCGGCGGACACCTGACGGCGCTCCGCCGCACCCGCGTGGGCGGCTACGACCTCGCGGGTGCCCGTACGCTGGAACAGCTGGAGACGCAGACCGACGCCGACGGCACGCTGGCCACCCTGCCGATGGCCAAGGCGGCCCGGGGCACGTTCCCGGTGCGTGAGCTGGACGAGGACGAGGTCCGGGCGCTCGGCTACGGGCAGTGGGTCGCGCCGTCGGGCCGCCCTGAGGTGGTTGCGGCCCTGTCGCCGTCGGGCGAGCTCGTGGCGCTGCTGGAGGACACACGACGGCGGGGCGACAACCTCGCCAAGCCCGTGCTGGTGCTCGCGGCGGCCGGCTGAGCCGGGCCGACGCCGACCGGCGCGGCTCAGGCGGGGGCGGCCAGTGCCGCTGCGCGCCGGGCGCTGCCGGTCGCGCGGGCATGACCCACGACGGACAGCAGCACCCCGGCTCCGGCCCAGAGGGCGAGCGCCAGCCAGGCCGCTGAGGCGTCGGCGTCGGGGAAGTACGAGACGTCGCGCAGCAGCGTCGCGCTGGCGCCTGGCGGCATCCACTGGCCGATCGCGCCCCAGTGCCACGGCAGGAACTCGGGCGGCATCGCCGCACCCGAGATCGGGTTGCCGACCAGCATCATGAGTACCGGGCCCAGCGCGATGCCCGGGCTGCCGAGCACCGCGACGAACCCGGTGATGGGTGCGGCGATCGCGGCGATCGAGAGAGCGAGAGCGGCTCCGTCGAGCAGCCAGTCGCCCTGGATCGTGCCGAACCAGAAGTGCAGGATCCCTACGAGGATCCCGCCGCCGACCACCGAGTACACGGTGACGGCGAGCACCCGGCGCAGGGCACCCGTCACGGCGACCGAGATGCCGATGCCACCGATCATGCCGCCCAGGAGGATCGGGAACATCGCTGCGGCCAGACCGGAGCCGCGGGGGTCGTCGGCGGACAGCGGAACCACGTCGGTGACGGTCACCTCAGGAACCTCCGGCAGCGGGGGAGGTGTCGCCCCTCCCTGGGCGGCGGCCAGTGCCTCCGCCGTCGCGTCGGCGGCCTGCTCCTGGATGCCCTGCTGCAGCTGCGCGGCGATCTGCGTCATGAGCTGGTGCGTGGCAGTGCTCGCTGCGGTCGCGGTGAGCACCTCGGGTGCCTCGCCCGCCGCAGGGTCGCCCAGCACGAGGCCGCCGTAGACCTCGCGGGACCCGATGGCCGCGACGGCGTCAGCCCGGTTGTCTGTCTCTATCAGCTCGACGCTTCCGGGCTGCGCCTCGTCGAGGCTTTCGCGGAGGGCGGTGACTGCGTCATCTGACCCGACGACGGCGACCGGCAGGTTGTGCGGCTCGGCGGTGACCGAGGGCCACGAGAACGCGAGCACGAACACCGTGAGCACGAGGGTGAGGGCTAGGGCGACGCCGATGACCCGGCCCGCCGGGGTGGGGGGCGCTGGTGCGTCGTAGGACATGGGGAAGGCTCCGTCTCGATAAAAAACGAACGCTCGTTCTTTATGGATAACCATGCTCCGCGACCGTATGCTTGTCAATCGCCTGGGCGTCACCCAGGCCCGACGACGGGAGGTGGCCGGTGCCGAAGATCAGCGACGCGCGGCGCGACGCCCGCCGCGCCCAGATCGTCGAGGCCGCCATGCGTGTGTTCGCCACCAAGGGCTACCAGCACACCTCGATGGCCGAGATCATCGCCGAGGCGGGTCTCTCGACCGGCGCGGTCTACGGCTATTTCGAGAGCAAGCGTGACCTGTTCTCGGCTGTGGCCCGGAGGACGCTCGGCCGCAGAAACGCGGACCTGGAGGCGGCAGCGGCCGCGGGCCGCCCACCCGCGCCCGGGGAGGTGCTGGGAATTGTGGTCAACGGGCTGGTGTCTGAAGGCATCGATCTGCGACTCCTGCTCCAGCTGTGGGGCGAGGCGACGGTGAACCCCGACATGCGGGAGGTGCTCAACGCGGGGGTCAAGGTGCTCAGAGAGGCGTTCTCAGCGGCGCTGCGGCGCTGGTTCGAGGCGCATCCCGACCAGGCGCCCGACGGTATCGACGTCACCGTGGAGCGCCTGGTGCCCGTCGTCATGGGGATCGGGCAAGGCTTCATCGTCCAGTCGGCGATGATCGACGACTTTGATCCCCCGGCGTACCTGGAGTCGGCACGCCGGACCCTCCCGCACTGACGGGTCGCACCGACTAGCCGCGCCGAACTGCTGCGCGGGTCACGCGACTTCTGAAAGACGCCGTAGGCTTTTGGCGATCGGTGCGGGACGCGGCGCGAGCAGCCCCCGCGCCAGCGCCACCCGATTCATGAGGAGCAACCCGCGTGCAGCTGTGGACGGACCTGGAACAGGTTCCCCCGGGATTCGGGCCATCTGTGGTGACGATCGGCAACTTCGACGGCGTCCACCGCGGCCACCAGGCGGTGCTCGACCGCATCCTCCGGCTCGCCCGGAACGACGCGGCCAGCGCCGTCGCGGTGACGTTCGAGCCTCACCCGTCGGCCGTGCACCGGCCCGAGTCGGCTCCGGAGCTGATCACCGGCCTGCAGGACCGCTTGGCGCTCATGGAGCGCACGGGCCTGGACGCGACGCTGGTCGTGAACTACACGCTCGACTTCGCCGCTCAGACGCCCGAGGAGTTCGTCTCCCGGTACCTGGTGGACGGCCTGGGTGCCCGCACGGTGGTGGTGGGCCACGACGTGCGCTTCGGCAAGCAGAACGCCGGCACGCTCGCGACGATGGTCGAGCTCGGCGGGCAGCACGGCTTCGAGGTCGTCGCCATCGACGACGTCGGCGACTTCCTGCCGCCCGAGGGTGACGGGCACCAGCGCTGGTCGTCCACGGCGGTGCGCGCGCTGCTCGCGGAGGGCGACGTCGACCAGGCGGCCGACGTGCTCGGCCGCCCGCACCTCGTGCGCGGCACAGTGGTGCACGGCGACGCCAGGGGCCGCGAGATGGGCTTCCCGACCGCCAACCTCGGCGACATCACCGGGCTGGTCCCCGCCGACGGTGTCTACGCCGGGTGGCTGCGCCGCGGCACGGCCGCCACGTGCGCGAGCCTCGCCGGACCAGAGGGTGACCGGGCCGCCGTGTCCGGTGCGGGGATGGGGCAGGAGGAGATCCTCCCGGCCGCGATCTCCGTCGGCACCAACCCCACGTTCGACGGCGTGGAGCGCCGCGTGGAGGCGTACGTGCTCGACCGCACGGACCTCTACCTGTACGACCAGACGGTGGCGCTCGAGTTCGTGGCCCACCTGCGGCCCACGCTGCGCTTCGACGGCATGGAGCCGCTCATCACCCAGATGAACGACGACGTGGCGCGCGCCCGGAAGATCCTGCGCGCGTAGGGAGATCTTGCGGGCCTTCGTGCGTTGAGGTGGACATGACGCTCCTCGAACTGTCCGACCTGGTCGTCGGGTACGGCGGCAACGCCGTCTGCCCGCCGGTCTCGCTCACGCTGGCGCCCGGCGACGTCGTCGCCGTGATCGGGACCAACGGAACCGGCAAGTCCACGCTGCTGCGCACTGTGCTCGGTCTCCAGGAGCCGCTCTCGGGCACGGTCAGCGCGTTCGGGCGGGTGGTGGACGAGCGCGAGCGCGGGTTCCGCACCCGGGTCGCGGGCGTGCTGGACGACGACGCGTTCTTCCCCGGCGTGACCGTCCGCGAGCACCTGGTGCTCACGGCGCGCGGCCACGGCGTGCCCGACGCCGGTGCGGTCACCGACCAGGTGCTCGACCACGTGGGCATCAGCGGGCACGGCGGCGCGATGCCGCACACGCTGTCGTCCGGGCAGCGCCGCCGGTTCCTGCTGGCGAGCGCCCTGGTCCGGCCGCGCGACCTGCTCGTGCTCGACGAGCCGGAGCAGCGCCTCGACACCGCGATGCGCGCCCGGCTCGGCGACCTGCTGCGCGCCGAGGCCGCCGCCGGCACGGCAGTCCTGTTCGCGACGCACGACGACCGCCTGCTCGCCGCGACCGGCGCGAGCGCCCTGTACCTGTCCGACGACGGCGCCGTGCTGCTGCCTTCTGCCGACGCGCCGGGCGTGCTGGCGGGCTTCCGATGACCCGCGACGAGCCGGGCGCCGCCTTCTCGTCGCCGCTGCCCCCGCTGCCCCGGCTGGTCGGGGACGAGGAGGAGCAGCTCACCGGTGCCGAGCTGCGCCGGCTGACCGCGCGTGTCCGGGCGCACAACCTGCCTGCCGAGGCGGGCCGGGTGGCGATGGACGTCGGCGAGGTGGTGATCTCCCTCGCGATAGTCGCGCTGTACGTGTGGGGGTTCGGGGCGCCCGTGCGGGAGCTGCTCGGGTCGGACGCGACCCGCTTCGGGCTCGGACCAGGACTGATCCAGGCGATGGCGCTCGCGCTGGCGGTCGTTGCTGGTGCGGTGGTGGCGCTGCGCGTAGGTCCGGCGGGCCTGCCCGCGGCCGGGGTGCGCTGGTGGGTGCCGACCCCTGCCGACCGCGCGGGCCTGGCCTCGCCGTCGGTGGTGCGCACGGTGCTCGCCGGAATCGGCGCCGGCCTGGTCGCGGGCGGCGTGCCGGCGGCCTTCGTGGGCGTAGGCCTCACCGGCATACTCGCCGACGCCGCGTTCGGCGGCGCGCTCGGACTCGTGGTGGTGGCCGGCACGGGTGTGCTCCAGGTGACCGGGGCGGCGTCGGGCGACCGCGCGGGGAGAGCGCTCGTCCTGCTGCTCGCCGCCGTGCCGGTGGCCGGGCTCGGCCTGGCGCTCTGGGCCCCCGAGTGGGCCGCCTGGTCAGTGCCGTGGCCCGTGCTCGCGGCAGTGGTCGTCGTGGGCGGTGCGGTGCTCGCGGTCTGGGCCACCCGTCTGGATTTGCTCCGGGCCGGCGAGCTGCGCGCCCGCGCGTCGGCAGCCATGCAGGCCTCGGCAGCCCTGCTCTCGCTCGACAGCGGCGGCATGAGCCGCGCGCTCCTCAGCGGCGGCCCGACGGCGTCGCGCGTGCTGCCCTGGTTGCCCGGCACGGCTCGCGGGCCCGCCGGCGCGCTGCTCGCTGCCGACGCCACGCTCCTGGTCCGCTCGCCCGCAGCCCTGGCCGGGATGGTCGCGCTCGCCGCGACGGGCGCCGTCGCCGTCCAGGTGCCCGTGCTGGCGGACGGGATAGGGCTCTGGGCGGTCCTCGCGTGCGTCGGGTACGCAGGGGCGCTCGCGGGCGCCGTCGGGCCGCGGGCGGCGGGGGAGAACCCGCGGCTGGACTCGCTGGTGCCGCTGGGCGCCCGCGCCACCCGGGCCGTGCGCACCGCATGGCCGGTGCTGACGGCTGCGGTGGTGCTGCTGGCGGTCGCCGCGACCGTCGGGGGCGGGCAGTGGCTGGCGATGGCGGTGCCCGCCGCCGTGGTGCTCGGGGCCGCCGCCGTGCGGACCGCCTACCGCGGGCCGGTGCCGTGGGACGTGCCGATGATCGCGACGCCCGCGGGTGCCGTGCCGACCGGGCTGGTGCTGCACCAGTTCAAGGGTCTGGACCTGGCGGTGCTGGGCACGCTCCCGCTCGCGTGGGTGGCCGTCTCGGGAGTCGTGGCGCCGCCGATGGTCGCCGTGCAGGTGCTGTTCGCGGTCGGCGCGGTGCTGTGGGCGGCGCACGTCAAGCGCACCGCCTGATTCGGGTCTGGCCGAATCGGTCACGGGCGGGGGTGCGGTGCTCTCTGAGTTGGTGAAGGCCTTCACCCCCAGAGAAGGAGAGACCATGGTCCAGACCACTGAGGCGCTGCCCCAGGGTGAGCCGAACCACGCCCCCCACGAGGCGGTCGACCTGGCGCAGACGCCAGCCGGCCGCACGGTGCGGCGGATCGGGCACGGTGGCGTGTTCGTGCCCGCCGACCCGGACGACGTGGCCGAGCCGCACGAGAGCACGGCGACCCTCATGCCGCGCACCGAGGCGGCCGTGCGGCGTGACCTGCGCGAGGACCGCTTCGACGCGACGACGTCGTTCGACTACCTGCTGAGCGGCCTGGCCGCGAGCTACCCGGACGGGCACCTGCCCGTGGGCGGTCGCTTGAACGAGACCCGGGACGCGCTGATGCGCCTCGGCGCCGCCATGATCGAGCCCGCCGCCGCGCCCGGGCCGCTCGACGCAACGGTCCCCGCCGTCTACACGTACTGGGGCCAGTTCATCGACCACGACATCACCCTGAACACGAACGGGCCCGACGACGGCTCCGGCCCGGGCGGCGACAAGGCGCTCGGCGACGTCGTCAGCGACCCGTTCCGTGCGTTCCGGCCGAAGGTCGTCGTGCGCAGCCTCCACAACGGGCGCGTCCCGCTGCTCGACCTCGACAGCCTGTACGGCTCCGGCCCGCGGTTCGAGGGCGAGAAGGACCGCGGCACCACCCGCAGCGAGGCGGCGTACGTGCCGGGCTCGGTCAAGCTGCGGCTCGGCCGGGTCGCCACCGAACCGCTCGGGCCGTTCTCGCTCGTGGCCCCCGGCGACGACCCGCAGCGCGACCTGCCGCGCAGCTCCGAGCCGGGCAGCGAGCGCATGCCGTTGATCCCGGACAGCCGCAACGACGAGAACCTGGTCGTCGCGCAGTTCCACGTGGCGATGATCCGGTTCCACAACGCCACCGTCGACTGGGTGGCACGACACGAGCCGTGGTCGGCGACCACGCAGCGCGAGCTGTTCAACCGCGCGCAGCAGCTCGTCCGGTACCACTACCAGTGGCTGGTCGTGCACGACTACCTGCGCACGCTCACCAAGCCCGGCGTGCTGGACACGGTGCTCGCGACGGGGCCGAAGCTGTTCCGGCCCGCACGCCGCGTGTCGATGCCGCTGGAGTTCGCGGTGGCGGCGTTCCGGTTCGGGCACTCGATGGTGCGTGGCACCTACGACTACAACGTCAACTTCACGCGCAACGGCCCCGGTGGCACGGCGACGCTGGACCAGCTCTTCCAGTTCACGGGCAACGGCGGTCTGTCGCCGAGCCCCGCGAACCCGCTGCCCGCGCTGCCGTCGAACTGGCCCATCGAGTGGGCGCGGTTCACCGACAAGGGTGACGCGGCCGCCTTCCGCAAGGCCCGCAAGATCGACCCGTTCCTGGCCGACGGCCTGGGTGACCTGCTGAACGAGGGCAACGGGGCCGCGGGCTCGGTGCGGGCGCTGCTGAAGCACCTCGCGCAGCGCAACCTGCTGCGCGGGTACATGCTGGCGATCCCGACGGGCGAGGCGGTGGCCAAGGAGCTCGGGGCCCGGCCGCTCACGCCGGAGCAGCTCCGGCAGAACGCGTCGCCCGAGCTGGTGGCAGCGCTCGACGACCTGGACGGCACGCCGCTCTGGTACTACGTCCTCAAGGAGGCCGAGGTCCAGGGCAACGGCAACTTCCTGGGTGAGGTCGGCAGCCGTGTCCTCGTGGAGACGTTCCTCTACCTGCTGCGGCTGGACGACGAGTCGTTCATGCGCCGCCCCGGCCGCGACTGGACGCCGGCGCACGGCGTCCGGTTCGATGACCGGCGGCTCATCACGACGCTCCCGGACCTCTTGGTGTTCGCGGGCGTTCTCCCGATCCGGCACGACAAGGCGGGCCGCCCGATCTTCCGCAAGACCAAGAACGGCTACGCGGGCCACGACGGGGCGTGAAGGCGCGTGGTCGGTAGTTTGTCAGGTGGTCGGCAATCCGGACTGCCGATCACCTGACAAACTACCGACCACGCTGCAGGGTCCTGACCAGGCGCGACCAGAGACGAGCGTCATACGCGGCACCGCGTCCGCCGTCGGGCAGGGAGGCGTGGCACTGGTAATGTGGTACTGCCGTCTGAACGGCCGCGGATCGAGAGCGCCCCGGTGAACTAGTCCCGGAGCACCGCGCAACGACACTGAAGGAGAGCCATGCCGCTCGACACTGCCATCAAGCAGCAGATCATTTCCGAGTACGGAACCAAGCCGGGCGACTCGGGCTCGCCGGAGGTGCAGATCGCGCTCCTCACGCAGCGCATCAAGGACCTCACCGAGCACCTCAAGGAGCACAAGCACGACCACCACAGCCGTCGTGGTCTGCTGCTCCTCGTGGGCCAGCGCCGTCGTCTCCAGGGTTACCTCAAGGGGATCGACATCGCGCGCTACCGCGCCCTGGTCGACAAGCTCGGCCTGCGCCGCTGACATGACGCCCACCAGCCCGGCCCCCGCTGCGGGGGCCGGGCTGGTCTGGTGAGATAGATGCTGTAGTACGACAACAACGCGCCGCCCGTGACCTCGTCCGGTCCTCGGTAGTGGCTTCCCGAACACCTCGCCCGTGGCGAGCGGCGGTTCGGTAGGCCTCGATCGATGACCGTCGGGCGCGGGGGCGTTCCAAGAGAACACCCCAACAGAAGGAGGGCACCCGTGGAGGGTCCCGAGATTCAGTTCGCCGAGGCAGTCATTGACAACGGTCGCTTCGGCACCCGTACCGTCCGGTTCGAGACCGGACGCCTCGCCAAGCAGGCCGGCGGTGCTGTCGCTGCCTACCTCGACGGCGAGACCATGCTGCTGTCGACCACGACGGCCGGCAAGCACCCCAAGGACCAGTTCGACTTCTTCCCGCTGACGGTGGACGTCGAGGAGCGGATGTACGCCGCCGGGCGCATCCCCGGTTCGTTCTTCCGTCGCGAGGGTCGTCCGTCGACCGACGCGATCCTGACCTGCCGCCTGACCGACCGCCCGCTGCGCCCCCTGTTCGTCAAGGGTCTGCGCAACGAGGTCCAGGTAGTCATCACCGTCATGGCGCTGCACCCGGACGACGCGTACGACACCCTGGCGATCAACGCCGCGTCGGCGTCGACCCAGATCTCCGGCCTGCCGTTCGACGGCCCGGTCGGCGCCGTGCGCATCGCGCTGGTCGACGGCCAGTGGGTCGCGTTCCCCAAGTACTCCGACAAGGAGCGCGCGGTCTTCGACATGGTCGTGGCCGGCCGGACCATCAAGGGTGCCGACGGCTCGACCGATGTGGCTATCGCCATGATCGAGGCCGAGGCCACCGACAACGCGTGGAACCTCATCAAGAACGAGGGCGTCGCGGCACCGACCGAGATCGTCGTCGCCGAGGGCATCGATGCGGCCAAGCCGTTCATCAAGGCCCTGTGCGACGCGCAGGTGCAGCTCGCTGCGCAGTCCGCCAAGGAGACGCAGGAGTTCAAGCTCTTCCCGGACTACCAGGACGACGCCTTCGCGGCCGTCGAGGCCGCGGTCTCCGCGCCGACGCGCGACGCGCTGACCATCGCGGACAAGCAGGACCGCGAGAACAAGCTCGACGAGCTCAAGGCCGGGCTGCAGGAGCAGCTGGCCGGGCAGTTCGAGGGCCGTGAGAAGGAGCTGTCGGCTGCCTTCCGCTCGCTGCAGAAGAAGCTCGTCCGCCAGCGTGTGCTGACCGACGGCGTCCGCATCGACGGCCGTGGCCTCGCGGACATCCGCACCCTCTCGGCCGAGGTCGAGGTGCTGCCCCGCGTGCACGGCTCGGCGATCTTCGAGCGCGGCGAGACCCAGATCCTGGGTGTCACCACGCTGAACATGCTCCGCATGGAGCAGCAGATCGACTCGCTCGGTCCGGAGACGCGCAAGCGCTACATGCACAACTACAACTTCCCGCCGTACTCGACCGGTGAGACGGGCCGCGTTGGCAGCCCGAAGCGCCGCGAGATCGGCCACGGTGCGCTCGCCGAGCGTGCCCTGGTGCCGGTCCTGCCGAGCCGCGAGGAGTTCCCGTACGCGATCCGCCAGGTGTCCGAGGCTCTCGGCTCCAACGGTTCGACGTCGATGGGCTCTGTCTGCGCCTCGACCCTGTCGCTGCTGAACGCCGGTGTGCCGCTGCGCGCAGCGGTCGCCGGTATCGCGATGGGCCTCGTGTCCGACACCGTGGACGGCGAGACCCGCTACGCCGCGATGACGGACATCCTGGGCGCCGAGGACGCGTTCGGTGACATGGACTTCAAGGTCGCCGGTACCAAGGAGTTCGTCACGGCCATCCAGCTCGACACGAAGCTCGACGGCATTCCCGCGTCGGTGCTGAGCGCCGCGCTCGGTCAGGCCCGCGACGCGCGCCTGACCATCCTCGAGGTGCTCGACGAGGCGATCGACACGCCCGACGAGATGTCCCCGAACGCCCCGCGCGTCATCTCCGTGAAGGTTCCGGTCGACAAGATCGGCGAGGTCATCGGGCCGAAGGGCAAGATGATCAACCAGATCCAGGAGGAGACGGGCGCGGACATCTCCATCGAGGACGACGGCACCGTGTACATCGGTGCTGTCGACGGCCCCTCGGCCGAGGCCGCTCGCGCGGCGATCAACGCGATCGCCAACCCGCACGTCCCCGAGGTGGGCGAGCGGTTTGTCGGAACCGTCGTCAAGACGACGTCGTTCGGCGCCTTCATCTCGCTCTCCCCGGGCAAGGACGGACTGCTGCACATCAGCCAGATCCGCAAGCTCGTGGGTGGCAAGCGCGTCGAGAACGTCGACGACGTGCTGTCGATCGGCCAGAAGGTCCAGGTCGAGATCGGCGAGATCGACCCGCGCGGCAAGCTGTCGCTGGTCGCCGTGACCGACGAGGACGAGTCGGCTCCGGCCGACGCCGTCGAGCCGGCCACCGAGGCCACCGCATCCGCGGACGCCTGACATGGCATGGCACCTGCCGCTCGTCCCCACGGGCGAGCCCGGTGCCGAGCTGACCGCCGGGCAGGACGGAGCGACCATTCGTCGCTCCGTCCTGCCCGGCGGTGTCCGTGTACTCACCGAGCACATGCCGGGCCAGCGCTCGGCGACGGTGGGTGCATGGATCGGCGTCGGCTCGCGGGACGAGACCGACGGACACTTCGGCTCGACGCACTTCCTGGAGCACCTGCTCTTCAAGGGGACCGCACGACGGTCCGCGATGGACATCGCCGAGGCGTTCGACGCCGTCGGCGGTGAGGCGAACGCGGCCACCGGCAAGGAGCACACCTGCTACTACGCGCGGGTGCTCGACTCCGACCTGCCGATGGCGGTCGACGTCATCTCCGACATGGTCACCTCCGCGCGCCTGGATGCCGACGAGCTCGAGACCGAGCGCGGCGTCATCCTCGAAGAGCTCGCGATGAACGACGACGACCCCACCGACGTCGTGCACGAGCAGTTCTCCGCCGTCGTCCTGGGCGACCACGCGCTGGGCCGCCCCATCGGCGGCACGCCCGAGACGATCAACGCCGTCCCGCGCGACGCCGTCTGGGAGCACTACCGCTGGAACTACCGGCCGGAGACCCTCGTGGTCACGGCCGCGGGCGGCATCGACCACGACAAGCTCGTGCAGCAGGTCACGCAGGCGCTGACCGACGGCGGATGGGACCTCGACGCCGCCGTCGCGCCGCGCGACCGCCGGGTCACTACCGAGGACCACGCGGGCGTGCCGGAGGCGGGCGCCGAGCTGACCGTGAAGCGCCAGGTCGAGCAGGCCAACATCATCGTGGGCTCCACCGGCATCTCGGCGACGGACGACCGGCGCTTCGCGCTGTCCGTGCTGAACGCCGTGCTGGGCGGCGGCATGTCGTCCAGGCTGTTCCAGGAGATCCGTGAGAAGCGGGGACTGGCGTACTCGACGTACTCGTTCGCCTCCGCGCACGGCGGCCTCGGCACGTTCGGCCTGTACGCGGGCTGTGCTGCCGCCAAGGTGGACCAGGTCACGGCGATGCTCGTCGAGGAGCTGGAGAAGCTCGCGAACGACGGGATCACCGAGTCCGAGCTGAAGCGGTCGATCGGGCAGCTGTCCGGCGGTACCGTGCTCGGGCTGGAGGACTCCGGGTCGCGCATGAGCCGCCTCGGCAAGGCCGAGCTCGTGTACGGCGACCTGCTGTCGCTGGAGGAGTCGCTCGAGCGCATCCAGGCGGTCACGGCGGCAGAGGTCCAAGACCTGGCGCAAGACCTGGCCGCCCGCCCGAGATCGATAGTCCGCGTAGGCCCGTTCGACAACTGACGTCCCGTTGAGTGCTGGATATTCGCCCTCTCAGAGCCGCTGGAGGGGCGAATATCCAGCACTCAACGACGAAGTAGGGGTGGTAGATCGTGAGTGACATCAAGGTGGCAGTGCTCGGCGCGGCCGGGCGCATGGGTACCCAGGCGTGTGCGGCCGTCGAGGCCGCGGACGGCCTCGAGCTGGTCGCCCAGCTGGACAACGGCGACACGATCACGAGCGAGACGCTCGCCGGGGCCGACGTCGCCGTCGACTTCACCGTCCCGGCCGTCACCGAGGCCAACGTGCACGCGGTGCTCGACGCCGGTGTGCACGCGGTGGTCGGCACCACCGGCTGGGACGACGACTCGCGCGCTCGCGTCGCGGCACACCTCGCCGAGCTGTCCCCCCGGGGGTCGGGCGGCACGGGTTCGCTCGGCGTGCTGATCGCCCCGAACTTCGGGCTGTCGGCGGTGCTGGCGATGACGTTCGCCGCGAAGGCGGCCCGGTACTTCGAGTCCGCTGAGGTCATCGAGCTGCACCACCCGAACAAGGTGGACGCCCCGTCCGGTACGGCTCGGCACACGGCCGCGGCGATCGCCACGGCCCGCGCCGAGGCGGGCCTCGGGCCGTCGCCCGACGCGACGGAGACGGGCTGGGACGCACGCGGAGCCGACGTCGACGGGGTGCGCGTGCACGCCGTGCGGCTGCGCGGGCTCGTGGCGCACGAGGAGATCCTCTTCGGCAACGAGGGGGAGCAGCTGATCATCCGGCAGGACTCGTTCGACCGGTCCTCGTTCATGCCCGGCGTGCTGCTCGCGATCCGGTCGGTGGTCTCCCGCCCGGGGCTGACGGTCGGCCTCGAGCACGTGCTGGACCTGTCGTGAGCAAGCTGCCCAAGGGGCTGCCCGGCACACTGGCCGTCACCGCGCTGCTCGCGCTGTACATCTGGCAGATCGCGGGACGCGGCATCACGATGGTGCGCGCCGGCGAGCCCGTGCTGATCGCCATCGGCCTGGCCGTGCTGATCATCCCGCTGCTGGTCATCGGGCTGATCGTGCGCGAGTACCGGCTCGCGGCGACGGTGCAGACCATGGCGGACACCTTGTTCGCCGAGGGCAACCTCCCGGCGGACGACCTGCCCCGCTCACCCGGCGGGCGCATCGACCGGGCGGCCGCCGACGAGGCGTTCGAGCCACGGCGGGCAGCCGTCGAGGCCGCGCCGGAGGACTGGCGCGCCTGGTACCACCTCGCGTTCGCGTACGACGCCTCGGGCGACCGCCGCCGGGCCCGCGAGGCCCTGCGCAAGGCCGCGGGGTTCTACCGCGCGAAACCCGCTCCGACCGTCCAGGACTAGCCCGCCCGCCAGGGCTAGCCCGCTAGAGAGCCCGCAGGCGTTCCACGAGCGGCCCAGCCGCCTCGGCGAGGAACCGGTCCTGGTTGTGGTCGCCCACCTGCACGATCGCCAGGTCGGTGAACCCCGCGTCCAGGAACGGGCGGGCGCTCTCGGCGAGCTTGTCCAGGTCCGGACCGCAGGCGATCGACGACGCGACGTCCTCCGGCCGCACGAACTGCGAGGCCCCGGTGAACCCGGCCGGCGTGGGCAGGTCCGCGTTCACCGACCAGCCGCCGCCGAACCAGCGGAACTCCGAGTGGGCGCGCTCTATCGCCTTGTCCTCGTCCGGGTCCCAGCAGATCGGTATCTGCCCGAACACCCGGGACCCGCCGGAGTGCCTGTCGTTCCAGCCCTTGACCACGTCGGCGTCGGGCATCGCCTGGACCAGGTGGTCCGCGAGCGGCGCGAACCGCTCGACGCCGTGCTTGCCCGAGAGGGCGACGCCGATCTGTACCCCGGCGTCCGGCACGTCCCAGAGGCGCGCCGAGTCGACCCGGAAGTACTCGCCCTCCCAGGTGACCAGCTCGCCCGTGAGCAGCTCGCGGATGATGTGCGTCGCCTCCTCGAGCATGTCCTGGCGGACGGCGATGGCGGGCCAGCCCTCGCCGACCACGTGCTCGTTGAGGTTCTCGCCCGAGCCCAGCCCGAGGGTGAACCGGCCGTCGGCCAGGAGCTGGAGCGTCGCGGCCTGCTGCGCCACCACCGCCGGGTGGTACCGCATGGTCGGGCAGGTCACGAAGGTCATCAGCTCGACCCGGCTCGTCGCCTGGGCCACCGCCCCCAGCAGCACCCACGCGTTGGGTGCGTGTCCCTGCTCGGGGAGCCAGGGGGAGAAGTGGTCGCTGGAGAGCTCGAAGTCGAAGCCCGCCTCCTCGGCGGCGACCGCATACCGCAGCAGCTCCCGCGGTCCGCTCTGCTCGGTCATAAGGGTGTACCCGATGTGCATGGTGTGCTCCTTCCGCGTCGTCCTCACGACGATAGGCAGGAGTGGCTGCTGCTCGCCCCTCGGGCCCTGGGCGGCTGGCCATCGATTCACCCAGCGTGCGAGAACCGGTTTTCCGCGCAAGCATTTCGAGCGTGACGAACCGTCCGCATCGCCAGCCGCCCCCGTCGCGCGTCGCGCTGGCGCTGGTCCTGGCGTTGGCAGGCGCGCTTGCCGGATGCGGGCCCGCGGCCACCAGGGCGGACGACGCGGGCGCCCTCGCCAGCGTGTCCGACCACCTCGACGACGCGAGCTCGGCGGTCGCGACGGCGGAGCTGGCCGTGCGGGCGCGCGCCGCCGGCCGGCTGCAGGCGGTGACCGCCGACGCCACGGTGGGCGACGCCGTCGAGGCGGCTACCGGGGCGGTGCACGGCATCGGCACGCTGGTCATCGCAGCCGAGGAAGCCGACGGGGTACGGGGCGAGGCGCTCTCCGCTGCGTCGGCCGCCGTCGGACCGGTCGCTGCCGCGCGCACGTGGCTGGGACAGCCGCCGTCCCCTGCCGATGACGTCCTGCGGGCCCTCGACGACGCCGCGAGCGGGCTCGACGACGCGAGCGGGGCGGTCGAGCAGGCGGAGGCCCGGGCAAGGGCGCAGACCGAGGCCTCGGCCGAGCGGGCGGCGTCATGAAGAGCCGCCTGCTGACCGTCGCCCTCGGCGTGCTGACCGCCATCGGCGGGTTCCTCGACGCGGGGGACCTGGTGACCAACGCCGTCGTCGGCTCGCGGTTCGGGCTCTCCCTGGCGTGGGTGGTAGCGGTGGGGGTGCTCGGCATCTGCGTGTTCGCGCACATGTCCGGCAAGGTCGCTGCGGTCTCCGGCCGGGCGACGTTCGAGATCATCCGGGAGCGGCTCGGCCCGCGGACCGCCGGGCTGAACCTGGTGGCGAGCCTCGCCGTCACGGTGCTGACCCTCATCGCGGAGGTGGGCGGCATCGCGCTCGCCCTGCAGCTCGCGAGCAGCGTGGACCACCGGCTCTGGGTCCCCGTGGCCGCGCTGGCGGTGTGGCTCGTCCTGTGGCGCGTGAAGTTCAACGTCATGGAGAACGTCACGGGACTGCTGGGCCTGGCGCTCGTCGGGTTCGCGGTAGCGGTGTTCCTGCTCGGCCCGGACTGGGGCGACCTCGGCGCGCAGCTTCTCCAACAGGTGCCCGTGCAGGAGAGCGCCGCCGTGTACTGGTACTTCGCCGTCGCGCTGTTCGGCGCGGCGATGACGCCCTACGAGGTCTTCTTCTTCTCGTCCGGCGGCGTCGAGGACGGCTGGACCCCGCGGGACCTCGCGACGTCCCGCCTCAATGTGCTGGTGGGGTTCCCGCTCGGCGGGCTGCTGTCGATAGCGATAGCGGCGTGTGCGGCGATCGTGCTGCTGCCGGCGCGGATACGGGTCGACTCGATGTCCCAGCTCATCCTGCCGATCTCGGAGGCGGGCGGCACGCTGCTCGTCGCCGTGATCATCGTCGGGCTGGTGGCCGCGACGTTCGGCGCGGCGCTGGAGACCGCGCTGTCCACGGGCTACACGCTCTCGCAGTACCTGGGCTGGTCGTGGGGCAAGTTCCGGCGGCCGGCCCAGGCGCCCCGCTTCCACCTGGCGATGATCCTGGCGCTGGTGGTCGCGGTCGGCGTGCTCATGACGAACGTCGACCCGATCGCCGTCACCGAGTACTCGGTGGTCTTCTCCGCGGTGGCCCTGCCCCTGACGTACCTGCCGATCCTGGTCGTCGCGAACGACCCCGAGTACATGGGCGAGCACGTCAACGGACGCGCGATGAACCTGCTCGGCACGGTGTACCTCGTCATCCTCGTCGTGGCCGCCCTGGCCGCGATACCCCTGATGATCGCGACGGAGGCGGGCGGATGAGACGCGGACGAACCGGCCCGCGCGACCTCGCCCGGGAGCCCGAGCCGCGGCAGCCCGGGCGGATCCTGGACGCGCGGCTGCACCTGCTGGACCGTCAGGTGCTCGACGTCGACGAGGTGCCGGTGTGCACCCTCGACGACATCGAGCTGGAGCTGGTCGACGGCGAGCCCGCCGCGGACGGGCGGATCGACAGCAGCAAACCCGTCGTGATCGCCGCGCTGCTCACCGGCCCCGTGCTCGGTACGCGCATCTTCGGCGGACGCCCTCCGGCCTCGCGCTGGTACCGCCTGGCGTGGGGACACGTGGCCGACGTCGGTACCGCCGTGCGCCTCGGCGTCCACGGGGCCGACCTCGACGCGACCTGGCTGGAGCGCTGGACGCGGGACCACGTCATCGGCCGGATCCCGGGCGGTACGCACGACCCGGAGGGCTCAGGATGATCAGCACGAGGAGACCACGGTGATCGCGTCGGACCTGCTCGACGTCCCGGTGCTCGACGACGCCGGGACACACCTCGGCTGGGTGGTCGACCTGCGCTTCGTGCTCGACGGGTCACCCAGCACGTACCTCGCCGGCGCACGGCTGCACGGGCTCGTGGTCTCGCCGCGCACCCGTACGTCGTTCCTGGGTTTCGAGCGCTCCGACGTGCGGCACCCCTGGCCCGTCGCCCCGCTGCTGCGGTGGCTGCACCGGGGCACGTTCCTCGTGCACTGGCCGGACGTCGCCCGGGTGCCGGACTCGCAGGACGACACGGACCCGGACGGCAGAGCGGTCACGCTCCGCACCGGCTACCGGCGCTACGAGCCCGGCCTCTGACGGCGCGCGGCACCCGCCGACGTAGTGGCCGCCGTCGCGCCCTGCGAGTGGACGCCGTAGGTGCCAGCCTCTGGTCATGACGACGACCATCCAGGCAGACCCGGAGACCCGGCTCTCCCGCGCCGTCAGCGGGCGGCTGCTGTACCTGTTCATCCTCGGCGACGTGCTCGGCGCCGGCGTCTACGCCCTGGTGGGGGAGGTGGCCGGCGAGGTGGGCGGCCCCGTCTGGCTGCCGCTGCTGGTCGCACTCGGCCTCGCCCTGCTCACCGCGGGCTCCTACGCGGAGCTGGTCACCAAGTACCCGAGGGCCGGCGGCGCCGCGGTGTTCGCCGAGCGCGCGTTCCGGCGTCCGGTGATCTCGTTCCTGGTCGGGTTCTCGATGCTCGCCGCGGGCGTCACCAGCGCGGCGGGACTCTCCCTGGCGTTCGCGGGCGACTACTTCGGCACCTTCGTCGACGCGCCGGAACGCCTGGTGGCGGTGCTGTTCCTCGTCGCCGTCGCCGCGCTCAACGCCCGGGGCATCCGCGAGTCGCTGGGCGCGAACGTCGTCATGACGATCATCGAGGTCAGCGGACTCGTCGTCATCGTCGTCCTCGCGCTCGTCGTGCTCGGCCGCGGCGACGGCGACCTGGGTCGCGTCACGCGGTTCGCCGACGACACCACGCCAGCGCTCGCGGTCCTGTCCGGGGCGATCCTCGCGTACTACTCGTTCGTGGGCTTCGAGACGTCGGCGAACGTGGTCGAGGAGGTCCGGGACGTGCGGCGGGTCTATCCGCGTGCCCTGTTCGGCGCCCTGCTGACGGCCGGCGCGGTCTACGTCGCCGTGGGGCTGGCCGCCGTCGCCGTCGTGGATCCCGCGACGCTCGCGGGCTCCAGCGGGCCGCTGCTCGAGGTGGTCGAGCGGGCCGGGACGGTGCCCGGGTGGCTGTTCTCCCTGGTTGCCCTGATCGCCGTGGCGAACGGGGCGCTCCTGACCATGATCATGTCGAGCCGGCTCGCCTACGGGATGGCCGAGCAGCGGCTCCTGCCCGCCGCCCTCGGGCGTGTCCTGCCGCGCCGCCGCACGCCGTGGGTGGCGATAGTGGTCACGACGCTGGTCGCCGTGGGGCTGGTCTTCACCGGCGACCTCGCCTCGCTCGCCGAGACGGTGGTCCTGCTCCTCCTGCTGGTCTTCATCAGCACCAACGTGGCGGTGCTCGTGCTGCGCCGGGACCACGTGGAGCACGAGCACTTCCGGGTGGTCACCGTGGTGCCATGGCTCGGGGTCGCGAGCTGCGTGCTGCTGCTCACGCAGCAGTCGGGCGAGACCTGGCTGCGGGGCGGTGCGCTGCTGCTCCTCGGCGTCCTGCTCTACCTCGCGATGCGCCTCCTCGGGCGCGGTCCGCGGGCGGCGACGGGCTCGTCGGAGGAGCGCTCGGGAGCCTGATCGCGGTAGCCGCCCGCACGGGGCGTGAGCAGCAGAGACGGCGGTCACCTGCGACCTTGGTCACGAAGGGTCCCAGGGGGTAGAGCGCACCGGGAACCGGTTGTTTGAATTGTTGCCGCTGCGAACAGCGGTGCCCGCTGTGCGGCGTCTCCTCTACCGAAAGCTCCCGTGTTTTCCCCTGCCCTTTTTGGCGTGCGCCCGCGCGCGCCACGCGTGACCTCCGTATCGCCGAACCCTGCCCCCGACCGTTCCCCGTGGCGCGCGCTGCGCCATCCGGCGATGCGCTGGTGGACCGGCGCGAACCTGGTCTCCAGCGCCGGGACCTGGATGCAGATGACCGTCCAGAACCTCCTCGTGCTGCAGATCACCGGCTCCCCGGCCGCGACGGGGCTCTCGCTGGCCGTCCAAGCCGCGCCCGGGCTGCTCTTCGGCGTCGCCGGCGGCGCGATCGTCGACCGGTGGCCGCGCAAGGTGGTGGTCGCGGTGAGCCAGGCGATGCTGGGTGGGATCGCCCTCGCCACCGCCCTGCTTGTCGGGTTCGACGCGCTCAACCTGCCGCTCCTGCTCGCCCTGTCGGCGGTGACCGGTCTGGTGGCGGCGGTCGACGGCCCCGCGACCTCGCTGCTGGGCAACGACCTGGTGCCGTCCGACGACGTACCCTCCGCCATCGGGCTGGGCTCGGTGACGCACAGCGTGGGCCGGCTGGCCGGTGTGGGCATCGCCGGTGGCCTCATCGCGCTGACGGGTCCGGCCGCCGCCTACCTGGTCAACGGGCTCTCGTTCCTGGCGGTCGCGGCCCTCGTGCCGTTCCTGCGGCTGTACCGGCGTCCGCTCGTGGAGGTCCTGTCGGAGGGCGCTGTGCCATCGCTCGAGACGGCGGAGCCCGTACCGGCGGCGCTCCCGCCCGTGCCGGCCGAGCTCGTCGAACCCCTCGGGCCCGCCCTACGCAGACCGCGGCGGGCCGGTTCGCTGGAGGGCATCAGGTACTTCCTCGGCCGCCCCCGGCTGGTCGCCCTCCTCGGCGTGACGGCGGTGAGCGCGGTCTTCGGGCGCAACTACTCGCTGACCCTGGCGGTGCTCGTCACGGGCGCGCTCGCCGGGACCACGCAGGACTTCGCGACGGTCGCCGCGGTGCTGGCCGCGGGCGGCATAGTTGGCGCGTTCCTTGCGGGACGGCTGCGCAAGCCGACAGTGGGGATCGTGGCGCTGCTCGCGGCGGCCGGGGCGGCGCTCCAGGTCCTCGCCGGGCTGTCGCCCACGTTCGCCCTGCTCCTGGTGGTCGTGGCACCCATGGCAGTGGTGGAGTCGATCTCCGACACGGCGGGCGCGACGGTGCTGCAGACCGACCCGCCCGCCGCCATGCGCGGCCGGGTCCTGGGCGTCTGGCGCAGCGCGAGCACCGCCTGGGGCCTGGCCGGGCCGCCGCTGCTCGGCCTGATGATGGAGCTCCTGGGCGTACGTGCCGCGCTGGTCGTGGGCGGCGCGGTGGTCCTGGTCGCCATCGCAGCGGGCGCGCTCCGGGCCTCGCGTCAGGCGGGGTCGGGCGCCAGGTCGGCCTCCGCGTCCGGGTGGGTGGGCACCCAGCGCACCATCACCAGCACGAGCCCGACGACGAGCAGCGCCGCCGTGAGCATGAACGGATAGGTGCGGTCGATCCCGGAGAGCCAGCCGGAGATCCAGCCGAACGGCGCCGCGGCGAGCATGATGCACGTGCGCTGGAGCGCCATCACCCGCGAGCGTTCGGCCTGGTCCACGTGCAGCGCGACGAGCGACTCCGAGAGCATGTAGAGCATGCCCGCGCCGAAGCTGTCCAGCAGCAGGCACAGGCCGAGGAACGCGTACGTCGACGCCGTCGCGCCGCCGGCGGACGCCGGGATCGCGACCAGCACCACCTGCCCGGCGAGGTGCACCCCGAACCCCCACAACGTGGCGCGCCTGAGGTCGACGGCCGTGGTCAGCAGCGGGATGAGCGTGAAGAAGAAGACCACCGACAGGATGGAGCGGACCATCGGGAAGAAGGGCAGCAGCGCGTCCGGCACGTGCAGGTGCTGGCTGACGACCACCTGCCAGAACGTGGCGTTGACGAGCGTGACCGCTGCGGTCAGGGCGGCCACGGCCAGCGCGAGGAGCGAACCGCGCGAGCGCAGCAGCAGGCCGAGCGCGCCGCGGTAGCCGGCCAGCATGCGCCACACGCTGTGCCCGCGCGTGGCGGCCATGCGGACGCGGCCCTGCCGGGTCTCCCTCGACCACAGGTAGAGCCAGACGATCTTTACGGTCATCACGACCGCGGCGTTGATGTACAGGATGCGCACAGCGGGTTCGAGCCCGAGCTGGGCGACCAGGATGGCGGCCAGCGGCGCGAACAGGGCCGAGCAGTCGGAGGCGACCTTGACCAGCGAGTAGATCCGGGTGATCTGGCTCCGTTCGGCGTCCTCGACCATGAGGCAGTCCCACGAGTTCTGCGTGACCTGCAGAGCGCCGTTCACGAGCGACGCCGCGAGGAAGAACCAGAAGTTCTCCGCGAACGCCCACAGCACGCACGGGATCACCCAGGCGATCACGTCGAACCAGGCAGTCGTCGCGCGCCGGCCCAGCCGGTCGGTGATGATCCCGCCCGCCAGCCCGAAGACGACCTGGGAGAGCATCGCGACGGTCGCCAGGAACCCGATCTGCTGGTCGTGCAGGCCCAGCGCCAGCATGAACACCGACGCGTACGGCAGCACGAGGGCCATGGACAGACCCCACAGCGGTTCGGTCCACACGCAGGCGCGAGGGTTGCCACGGAGCTCGACAAAAGTCCGCCAGAGCGGGTTGGGGGTGCGGATCACCGGGTTAGTGAAACACCTCCACGGCCCTCTGGTCACGCTGCTTTCAAACGTTGTCCGTCAGCCGGACGGCGCGCTCCATGCAGACCAGGTCGTCCCGTTCGTCCCACGAGTCGACGACGGCGAAGCCGAGCTTCTCGTAGAGGCCCAGCGCGCCCGTGCGCCAGCTCCAGACCGAGAGCGCGACGGTGCTGACACCGACGGCGGCCGCGCGCGCCAGCGCAGCGCCGATCAGCGCCGAGGCGACGCCGTGGCCGCGGAGCTCCGGGACCGTCCAGAGTCGTTTGATCTCGGACCGGCCCGCCACGGGCGCGGTCACGACCACGCAGCCCGCTGGCTTGTCCCCGTGGCGCGCGACCAGGACGACGTCGTCCGCGAACGCTGACCGCGGGTCGCTGATCTCCGCCCGGTAGCGGGCGGGCAGCGCGTCCGCGTCCGTGACGGCAGCGCCCTTCTCCTCCTCGGTCCGCAGGTGGTAGGCCGTAAGGAGCGCGCCGAGCCCGAGCTCCGCGGATGTGTCCCGGCCGAGCGTCTGGACGATGCTGGTCATTCGGTGAGGCTCGTCCAGCAGTAGAGCCCGTACCCCATGTCGGCCGCGCGTGCGGCGAGCGCCGCGAGCGGCAGCAGCGCCGCGGCGAGCTGGCGCGGCGGGACGGCGGGCGTAGCGGTGGCGTGCCACTCACGGGCCACTCGGGCCAGGCGGGCGGGTGCGGCGGAGGCGAGGTCGTCGGCGAGCATCTGCGAGACGGTGACTATCCACGGGCCCTCGTCGCCTCCGCTGCAGACCAGCGTCCCGTGTCGCGGATGCGCGGTGACCTCGCCGTACGGGCGGCCGGACAGCGCACCGGCGAGCCCGCCGAGCATCACGAACGGGTCCATCGACGGCACCGCGACGGCGTCGAAGCGTGGCAGGTCGCTGCGCTGGTCCGGGTCGGCCGGCCCGCCCGGTGTGCGGAGCGCCGTCGCCGCCACCTCATCGGTAGGTGCGGCGAAGTACTCCGTGCGTATCCCCATGAAGGTGATGGTCGCAAGGCCGTGTCACGGGACTGTCACGCGGGCGTGAAACCTGCGATTCGCTTGGTGGGCAGGGTGGCGGGCAGGCCGGTGGACACAGCCGCGGGCCCGGACGGCGCAGCCGTCAGATCGCGGCGGACCAGCGGTGCTCGACGACCTCGCGGACCCCTGTGGCGAGGGTGCGGCTGCGGCCGTCCTCGCCGAGCCCGCTGGACTCCAGGAAGGCGGCGCGCGCGGTGTCGTCCACCAGGGTCCAGGTGGTCACGGTCTCCGAGCCGTCGGAACGGAGCCGGTCGACGGCGGCCGCGAGCAGACGGGACCCGTGCCCCGCGCGCTGCACCTCGGGCAGCACCTCGAGCGACAGCACCTGACCGGGGGAGACGGCGGCGAACCCCACGACGTCGGGCCCCGCGAGCGCGACGAACACCGCGAAGCCGGGGCCGGGCGGCGAGGTGATGGCCGACGACCAGCGCGCTCGCATGGCGGGCACGTCGAGCGCGTCGATGACCCCCTGGCCGAGCACGCCGGCGGCGCGCCACGCGGCGACCTGCACGTCGGTCACGGCGGCCTCGTCGCCGGCGATCGCTGGGCGGACGGATACGTCGGCGGTCTCGCGAAACAGTGCCACCCGACCACCCTAGCTGCCCAGCGGGTCGTCAGGATGACCATGCACCTGCTGCCAGGGACGGCTCGATCCTGACAGCAGGTGCATGGTCATCGGGAAGGGCTTCAGCCCCAGCCGAGGGCGCGGAGGCCTGCCGCCGTGCCTGCCGCCAGCACGACGACCAGGATGAAGGGTGCGCGCAGGGCGAGCGCCAGGGCCGCGACGGCGAGCGCCGGGACACGCGCGTTCACCGTCAGGGCGGGGCCGTCGGCGAATCCCTGGACCACCACGAGCGACACGAGGAGCGCCACCGTGACGAGCGCGGTGACCCGTTGGACGCGTTCGGAGGCCAGCCAACCGCGCGGGATCAGATGCCCGCCGAGCTTGAGGGCGTAGCAGGCCAGGGACGCCACCAGCACGGTGGTCCACAGGACGGTGGTGGTCATCTGACGGACTCCTTCTCGGGCTCGGGCTCGGCAACTGCGTCCGAGGTGGCCGGCGCGACCAGGCCCACGGCGATCGCGACCGCCGCCGCGGCGAGCACCGGGATGCCCGGCGGGACGAAGGGGATGAGCGCCGCGGTGGCCACGACGGCGAGCCCCGCGACGAGCTGGGCACGGCGCGGTGCGAGCCGTGGCCACACCAGGGCCAGGAACGCGGCGGCGGCCGCCGCGTCGAGGCCCCAGGCGCGCGGGTCGCCGAGCGCGTCGCCGGCGAGCGCGCCGAGGAGCACGAACACGTTCCAGAGAACGAAGACGCCGACACCGGTGACCCAGAACCCGATCCGGGAGGCCGCGGGTTCGGGCTGGGCGACGGCGACCGCCGTCGACTCGTCGATGGTGACGTGGGCGGCGGCGAGCCGGCGCCAGCCGCGCACCTGGAGCAGCGGCGAGACCACCGCGCCGTACAGGGTGTTGCGCAGGCCGAGCAGGGCCGCGGTGGCGATCGCCGCGACGGGGGTGCCCGCCGCGCCGATGACGCCGATCAGGGCGAACTGGGAGCCGCCGGAGAACATGAGCAGGCTCAGGGCCATGGTCGGGCCGAGGCCGACCCCGGCGGCGACCGACAGGGCACCGAACGAGATGCCGTACAGGCCGGTCGCGACCGAGACGCTCACGCCCTGGCGGACGGCGGCGCGGCCCGCCGGATCACTGGGGAGGACGTTCACGCAGCGAGGCTACGTCGTCGCCGCGCGCACCCGGCACGCCGCCCGCCCGCCGGACGGGTCTGCCGGACGGGTCTACCGGACGGGTCTACAGAGCGACGTACACCGTCTCCTGGTACTCCTCCATGCCCGCCTCGCCGCCCTCGCGGCCCAGGCCGGAGGCCTTGACGCCGCCGAACGGTGCGCTCTCGTCGGACACCAGGCCTCGGTTGATGCCGATCATGCCCGCCTCGATCTCGTCCACGGCGCGCTGGGCACGGATCAGCGACGTCGTGTACGCGTAGGCCGCCAGGCCGTACGGGGTGCCGTTCGCCAGCTCGAACGCCTCGTCGTCGGACCCGAAGGCGACTATCGGGGCGACCGGGCAGAGGATCTCCTCGGTCACGACGAGAGCGTCGGCGTCGACCCCGGTGAGCACCGTCGGCTCGAAGAAGTGGCCGGGCCCGTCGAGCCGCGAGCCGCCGGTGAGCACCTGCGAGCCGTGCGCGACGGCGTCGTCCACCAGGCCGGAGACCTTGTCCACCGCCGCCTCGTCGATGAGCGGGCCCACCTCGGTGCCCGGTCGGTTGCCCCGTCCGGTGACCTGCGCGCCCATCGCCGTGGTGAGCTTCTCGGCGAACGGGCGTGCGACGGCGTCGTGCACGAGGAAGCGGTTGGCGGCCACGCAGGACTGGCCGGAGTTGCGCAGCTTCGCGATCAGCGCGCCCTCGACGGCGGCGTCGACGTCGGCGTCCTCGAAGACGACGCACGGCGCGTTGCCGCCGAGCTCCATCGAGGTGCGCAGCACGTTCTTCGCGGCCTGGGCGAGCAGCACCTGACCCACGTGGGTGGACCCGGTGAAGGAGACCTTGCGCAGGCGCGGGTCCTCGAACAGCGGCTCGGTGACCGGCCCGGACCGGAAGTCGGCGCCGTAGACGACCTCGGCCCGCGCCTCGGCCAGTGGTTTGCCGGCCTCGGCGGTGATGAGGGCGGCGATGTCGGTGGCGCGCGCGGCGAACCGGGCGCCGGATGAACCACTGAGTAGGGTGCTGGCGCAGACCCATCCACGAGAGGACCACGATGACCGCGACGGCCGACCTGTACGACGAGCACGGCGAGGCGCTGGCCTCGCTCCCCGTCCAGCTGCGCGACTTCGGCGGGGTGCGCGCCTTCTCCGGCCCGGTACGCACCGTGCGGTGCCACGAGGACAACGGCCTGGTCAAGGCGGTGTCTCAGACGCCGGGCGAGGGTGCGGTGCTGGTCGTCGACGGCGGTGGCTCGCTCCGCAGCGCCCTGATGGGTGACCTCATCGCGGCCGCGGCGGTGGAGAACGGCTGGGCCGGCGCGATCATCCACGGCGCGATCCGTGACTCGGTGGCGATCGGCGGGCTGCGCCTGGGGGTCAAGGCGCTCGGCACCAACCCCCGCAAGTCGTCGAAGACGGGCGCGGGCGTGCTGGACGAGACGGTGGAGATCGGCGGCGTCGTGTTCCGCCCGGGCGCCACCGTGTACGCGGACGAGGACGGCGTGCTGGTCGAGCGGTGACCGGAGACGAGGTGCGGCTGATCCTGTTCAACGGGCTACCCGGCGCCGGCAAGTCGACTGTCGCGGCGGCCTGGTCGGCCCGGCACCCTGGCACACTCTGCCTCGACATCGACCTGGTCCGGGCGCTGATCAGCGGCGACCCGCGGCACACCGCGGAGCCGGCCCGGGCGCTCGGGCTCGCCATGGCGACCGTGCACCTGCGCGGCGGGCACGACGTCGTGGTGCCGCAGCTCGTGCAGCGACCCGACCAGGTGGCACGCTTCGCGGACGCAGCCGCCAGCGGGGACGCTCGTTTCGTCCACGTCCTGGTGGAGGCGCCCGACGATGTGGTCGCGGACCGGATCGCCGCGGACGCCGCGCCCCACCGCCAGGGCCTCGATGCGACCATGGTCGCCGCCTACGCGGCGGGCCTGGCCGAGGTGGCCCGGGAGCCCGGCGTGCACCGGCTCACCAACGACGAGATCGCCGCCGCCGTCGGCCGGCTGGAGGAGCTCGTGCGACGGCGGTGATCGGAGCGGTAAACGGTACGGTAGAGCCATGGTTCTTCCCACTGACCCGACGCGCCCGTTCGGCGCAGTCCTGACCGCTATGGTCACCCCGATGACGCCCGAGGGCGCCGTGGACCTGAAGGCAGCGGTCAAGCTGGCGAAGAAGCTGGTGGACGACGGCAACGACGGCCTCGTCCTCTCCGGCACCACAGGCGAGTCCCCGGTGACGCACACGCCAGAGAAGGAAGAGCTCGTCGCCGCGGTCGTCGAGGCCGTGGGTGACCGCGCGGCAGTCGTCGCCGGCGCGGGCTCGAACGACACCGTGCACGCGATCCGCATGGCCGAGCAGGCCGCCGAGGCCGGCGCGGACGGCGTGCTCGTCGTCTCCCCGTACTACTCGCGGCCCAGCCAGGAGGGCCTGTACCAGCACTTCGTTGCCGTCGCGGACGCGACGGACCTGCCCGTCATGCTGTACGACGTGCCCGGCCGCACCGTGGTGCGCATCGCGCCCGAGACCTACCTGCGGCTGGCGCAGCACCCGCGGATCATCGCGAACAAGGACGCGACCGGCGACGTCTACGCCGCCACCAAGCTCATCGCGGAGACCGGGCTGGCGTGGTACTCGGGCGACGACGGCCTGCTGCTGCCGTTCCTGAGCGTCGGGGGCGCTGGCATCGTCTCCGTCTCGGCGCACGTGGTCGGCGCGCACTTCGCGGAGACGGTCCGCCGGTTCGACGCCGGCGACATCGCCGGAGCCGTCGAGGTCTTCCGCACGGCGACCGGCGTCATCGACGCCCTCAACGGCGCCGGCGCCCAGGCCGTCATGGCCAAGGCCGCGATCGAGGCGATCGGCATCACGGACAACCGGTTCCTGCGCCTGCCCAACGTCGCCGCGACGGACGACGAGGTAGCCGCCCTGCGCGTGGTCCTGGCCGAGGCCGGTCTGCTGCGCGACGGCGCCGTGATGCGCCAGCCCGAGGTGAGCGAGCTCGCGGACGCGAGCTCCGCCGTCGGGCGATAGATCTCTTCTGTTGGAATCTCTTCTGTTGGAAAAAGTTTGTTGGAACGAGGCCTTGGAGGCCACGTGAGTCATCCTCACCCCGAACTGTCCCTGCCCCCCGCGCTGCCTGAAGGCGGACTGCGGGTCGTCGCCCTCGGCGGCCTGGGCGAGGTGGGACGCAACATGGCGGTCCTGGAGCATGCCGGAAAGCTGCTCGTCATCGACTGCGGCGTGCTGTTCCCCGAGGACAACCAGCCCGGCGTGGACCTGATCCTGCCGGACTTCGACTACATCAAGGACCGCCTCGACGACATCGAGGCGATCGTGCTGACGCACGGTCACGAGGACCATATCGGCGCCGTGCCGTACCTGCTGCGGCTCCGCGGCGACATCCCGCTGGTCGGCTCGCGCCTGACGCTCGCGTTCATCGAGGCGAAGCTCAAGGAGCACCGCATCAAGCCCTACACCCTCGAGGTGAAGGAAGGGCAGCGCGAGCAGCTCGGCATCTTCGACTGCGAGTTCGTCGCGGTCAACCACTCCATCCCGGACGCGCTCGCCGTCGCGGTCACCACCGCCGCGGGCACCGTGCTGCACACCGGTGACTTCAAGATGGACCAGCTGCCGCTCGACGGCCGCATCACCGACCTGCGCGCCTTCGCCCGCCTCGGCGAGAAGGGCGTCGACCTCTTCATGGTGGACTCCACCAACGCGGAGGTGCCGGGCTTCGTGACGCCCGAGGCCGAGATCGGCCCGGTGCTCGACGACGTCTTCGCGCACGCCGACAAGCGGATCATCGTCGCGTCGTTCTCGTCGCACGTGCACCGCGTGCAGCAGGTCCTCAACGCCGCGCACGCGCACGGCCGGCGCGTGGCCCTCGTCGGGCGCTCCATGGTGCGCAACATGGGCATCGCCGCCGACCTCGGCTACCTCGATGTGCCGCCGGGCGTGCTCATCGACATCAAGAAGGCCGACTCGCTGCCCGGCGACCGGATCGTCTACATGTCGACCGGCTCCCAGGGCGAGCCGATGGCGGCGCTGTCGCGCATGGCCAACGGTGACCACAAGGTGCAGGTCGAGTTCGGCGACACCGTGATCCTCGCTTCCTCGCTCATCCCGGGCAACGAGAACGCCGTCTTCCGCATCATCAACGGGCTCACCCGCCTCGGCGCGCGCGTCGTGCACGGCGGCAACGCCAAGGTGCACGTCTCCGGGCACGCCTCGGCCGGCGAGCTCATGTACTGCTACAACATCCTCAAGCCCAAGAACGTCATGCCCGTGCACGGCGAGGTGCGCCACCTCGTCGCCAACGGGGCGCTCGCGGTCAAGACCGGCGTGCCGGCCGACCGCGTCGTGCTCGCCGAGGACGGCGTCGTCGTCGACCTCGTGGACGGCAAGGCCTCCGTCGTGGGCGCCGTGCCGTGTGGTTATGTGTACGTCGACGGTTCGTCGGTCGGCGAGATCACCGAGGCCGAGCTCAAGGACCGCGTGGTCCTGGGCCAGGAGGGCTTCGTGTCCGTCTTCGCCGTGATCGACACCGCAACGGGTAAGGTGCTCGCACCGCCGCAGGTGCTCGCGCGGGGTATGGCCGAGGATGCCTCGGTGTTCGACAAGGTGATGCCGGAGGTCACCGCGGCGCTGGAAAATGCGATCGCGGGCGGGGCCACGGACACGCACCAGCTGCAGCAGATCATGCGCCGCACCATCGGGCGCTACGTGGCGACGCGGCTGCGCCGCAAGCCGATGATCGTCCCGGTGGTCCTCGAGGCCTGATCCGGGCGGTCGGGTCGCTCGGCCGGATTGGCTGGGTCGGCTGGCTGCCGATGAGAACGGGGTTATGTGCCTGACCAGCCTGGTCAGGTGCATAACCCCGTTCTCGTGGTACTGACTTGCTGGTTTGGTGGCGAGCCCTACACCCTGCACGCCATCGTCGGCGTGTCGCGTGCAGTGTGTAGGGCTCGACGGTTCGTAGGAAGTTCACCTGCCCGCTGGACGGCGTCGACCACCTCGTGCAGGCGCAGCCGGCGGTTGAGCCCGCCGGTCAGCCGCGGGACGAGCGTGCGCGGCAGCAGGCGTGCGGGCCAGGTCAGCACCCGGTTCACGGCGCGGCCGGGATAGGAGACGGCGCGTCGCCGGGCGTAGTCGTCCAGCGTGCGGGTCGCGACGGCGGCCAGGGTGTCGGCCGCCCGACCTCACCGCGGTGGACCAGATGACGCCGGCGACGTTTCAGGCGCTGTGGCTCATCGACCCGGACGAGCCACCGCCCTCTCTCGACGGTGCTGGAGAAGACCCCGCTCGCTGCCCTGTCTGCCAGCGAACTGACGCAGCTTGCCACCCTGCTGGGACGCGTCGCCCGGCCGGACTGATCCGGCCAAGGCTTGATGTGTCAGGTCTCCGGCCCGGGACCCGAATCTGGTGTGCTGCGCACCGCTCAGTTTCCGTTGCCTCTGTCGTCTATCGGTGAGGACGTCGGCACCTGGCCGGCGGGATACTCCGGAGGACGAGAGATGACACAAGAGACAGAGTTCGACACGGCGGCAGCGGTGACGCGGTCGATGATCGGCTGGGGTGTGGTCGCGGGGCCGTTCTACCTGCTCGTCGGGCTGGTCCTGGCGTTCACCCGGGAAGGGTTCGACTTCGCGCGACACCCGCTGAGCGTGCTCATGCTGGGCGACGGCGGCTGGATGCAGATCACGAACCTGGCGCTGAGCGGTGTGATGGTGCTGGTCGCCGGGATCGGACTGGTCCGGGCGGGCGCCCGCGGCACCGGGATCGGGGTGGGCATCTATGGCGCCGCGATGGTGGCGAGCGCGATCTTCCCGCCGGACCCGATGCCGGAGTTCCCGCCCGGGCAGGATGGCGCCACGACGATGAGCCTCTCCGGGCTGCTGCACTTCGCGTTCGGCGGCATCGGGTTCGTCGCGTTCGGGGTCGCCGCCCTGCTGCTCGGCGGGTGGCTCACCCGCCACGGTGAGCGCGGGCAGGCAGGCTGGTCGAGGGCTGCCGGGATAGTGGTCCTGGTGGGCTTCTTCGGTGGCGCCGCGCTCGGTCCTGCCGGGATCGGCGGGCTGTGGCTCGCCGTGGTGGCCGGGTTCGCCTGGCTGCTGCTCGCGTCGCTCCGCCTGTACCGGGAGGTGCCGCACCCAGTCGTGGCGCGCCGCTGACCCGCACTCACCGCCCGCCACCGTGCTCACCACCCCAGGAAAGTCCAACCAGCGCCCACAAAATCGCCAGTTGGACGCGGGTTCACCCGCAACTGGTTGCTATCGGACATAGCGGTGTGAGTACGGTGGCGGGAACACACCGGAGGCCATTGATGTCCGACCCGCGCACCCCCCACCAGAACGGCACTGCTCCCTGGGGCGAGCCCGCACCGCAACGAGGCAGGCAGCCCCACCCGGAGCAGCTAGGCAGCCCCGCACACCCGCAGTCCCCGTACGCCGAGCCCCAGTACCCGGAGCACTACGCCGGTGCGAGCACCGGACAGCACGCCGGACCGCACACACCGGTCAGCGGGCAGCAGCGAGTGCCCGTCGACCGGGCCCACCCGCCCGCCCGGCGCCGCACGTCCAGCAAGCCGCTGCCCGAGCCGCCCGCGGGGCTGGCCGTCGGGACGATCGTGGCCGCGGGCTGCCTGCTCTTCGTCGAGCTGGCCGGCCTCGCGATCCTGGTCTTCACGGGCGGCCGGGGCGAGGTGTCCGGCATCAACATCGGCCTGGGCGTCCGGATCGACCCCAACGGCGCCACCGTGGCGCTCCTGTTCGGCCTGGCCGCCTACGTCGCCGCCTGCGTCTGGCTCCAGGCCAGCCGTGCGTTCGCCGAGGCCTGGAACCCCGCGGCCCGGTTCGCGCACGGCAGGGCCTGGACCTGGCTCGGCTGGCTGGTCCCCGTCGCCAACTTCTGGGTCCCCTTCCGGGTGGTCCGGGACATCCGGGGCGCAGTCCTGCCCGACGGGCAGCGCCGGGTCGCCCTGGGCCTGTGGTGGACCTTCTGGCTGCTGTCGGGCCTGCGCGTCTTCACCTCGTCCGCCCAGGACATGGAGATCATCGTCCGGTCCGTCGCTGTCGTCGCGCTCACCGTGGCGTTCGTCTACTGGGTAAGGATCGTCCGGGAGACCACGACGGCCCAGGAGAAGGCCGCAGGGTTCGCCTGACCAGGGCGCTGACGGGACGTAACCTGCCGTCATGACCACACCCACGCCGACGTCGCGACCTCCTCGCGCAGAGCTGCACGTGCACATCGAGGGCACGCTGGAACCGGAGCTGGCGTTCGAGCTAGCCGCCCTCAACGGCGTGGCGCTGCCGTATCCCGACCCGGCGAGCCTGCGTGCCGCGTACGAGTTCGAGGACCTGCAGTCGTTCCTCGACCTGTACTCGGCGGGCATGTCGGTGCTCCGCACCGAGACCGACTTCGCCGACCTGACCCGCGCCTACCTGGTGCGGGCGGCGCGAGCCGGGGTGCGCCACGCGGAGATCAGCTTCGACCCGCAGGCGCACCTGGAGCGCGGGGTGCCGCTGGAGGCCGTCGTCGACGGCATCGCCGGCGTGCTGGAGCGCAGCGAGGCCGAGCACGGCATCACCACCCTGCTCATCGCCGCGTTCCACCGCGACCGGGCCAGCGCCGACGCGCTCGATGTCCTGGAGCGGCTGCTCGCGGCGGACGCGCCGATCGTCGGCGTGGGGCTGGACAACGCGGAGGTCGGCTACCCGCCAGGCCTGTTCCAGGGCGTCTACGCGCGTGCGGAGGAAGCCGGGCTGCGCCGCACCGCGCACGCGGGGGAGGAGGGGCCCGCCCAGAACATCCGGGACGCGCTCGACCTCCTGCACGCCGAGCGGATCGACCACGGCATCGCCGTCCTCGACGACCCGGAGCTCGTCGCCCGCGTCGTGGCGGAGCAGATCCCGTTCACCGTGTGCCCCGTCTCCAACGTGCGGCTCCGCGCCGTCCCCACCCTTGCCGAGCACCCGCTGCCCACGATGATCGAGGCGGGCATGCTCGTCAGCATCAACTCCGACGACCCGCCGTACTTCGGCGCCTACGTGGACGACGTCGACGACGCCGTCACCGCCGCCTTCGACCTCAGCAGGGAGCAGCGGGCGGCGCTCGCGGCGGCGTCGTTTCGCGGGTCGTTCCTGCCGCCGGACCGGGTCGCCGCTTATCTGGCAGAGGTCGAGTCCTGGCGGGCTGCCGGCTCCTGAGCGGCTTGACCGGCCAGAACGGCCGGCCCAGCGACCGGCGTCAGCCCGCGAGCAGCGGCGGCCCGACCGTTCCGGCAGCCCGGTCGAACGCCGCCTCGCGTGCGCTCTCGTCCCCGGGCAGCAGACCGGCCAGCTCGAGCGACACCAGCCCGTGCACCAGCCCCCACAGCCCGACGGCGGCGCCCAGCACGCGTTCGGGCGGCGCGCCGTCGAGCGCCCTGGCGACGGCGTCGTGCAGCACCTGGAAGGTGGGGCGCTCGACGGCGGCCGCCGGACCGCCGTCGGCCGGTGGCACCGCGCGGTAGAACATGACGCGGTAGAAGTGCGGGTCCGCCAGGGCGAACTTCCGGTACGCGCCGCCGAGGGCGCGCAGGTCCGCCGCGGGGTCGTGACCCTGGCCGACGGCGGCGAGGTGCTCGGCGAAGCGCCGGAAACCCTCGTCGCTGACCGCTTCGACCAGCGCCTCGCGCGAGCCGAAGAGCGCGTAGACGGCAGAGGCGCTGGTGCCCGCCTCCGCGGCGACCTTGCGCACGGTCACGGCGCTCTCGCCGTCGGAGGAGATCATCCGCGAGGTGACCTCGAGCAGGCGGGTGCGCAGGGCGTCGTCGTGCAGTCGTGGTCGAGCCATGGCGTGAGTCTAGAAGCCTTGACGTCCGTTTGCGAACGTTGTTTGATAACACTGTTATGAAACATCGGAACAGCTAGTCCCTGGAGGAAGCCGTGCTCGAGCTCTCGGATCCGGCCCGCATCACAGCGGGCATCGTGCTGCTGACCGTCGTGGGGATCGAGTCGGGCGGGTTCTTCCTGCTCAAGGTCTTCGGCGGCCGGCTGGTCACCACCGACCTGCAGAAGAGCTTCTACCGGGCAGGCCACGCGCATGCGGGCGTGCTCGTGATCCTCGGCCTGCTCTGCCTGCTCCTGTCCGAGGCGACGAACCTGACGGGGTTCGCGCACTGGCTGGCCGCCACCGGCGTGCTGTACGCGGCGATCCTGATGCCTGCCGGGTTCTTCTTCTCCGCGATGGGCGAGGGGCGGACGAAGCCCAACCGCGCGGTGGTGCTGCTCCCGGTCGGCGCGGCGGTCCTTGCCGCAGGGGTGGTGACGCTCGCGGTGGGGCTGCTGCTGGGCTGAGCCGGAGCGGAACCGCAGGCTCAGGCCATACCGACGGAGCCTGAGCCGGAAGCGGACCGCAGGCTCAGGCCATACCGGCGGCCCGACCCAGCCCTGCTCCCGGCCAGATCCCGGCAAAGCGGACAAGGGCCCGGTCCTGGGACACACCGCGAGGCTTCCTGGGCACCGCCGCCCTCCCCGGTTACGGTGGCGACATCATGGCGACCCGCACGTCGGCCCGGCGAAGCTCCGGGAAGGGATCCGGGCAGGGCGCGAAGAGCGCCAAGCCCAAGGCTGCCGCGTCGAAGCGACCGGCGCAGCGCCGGGGGGCTGCCCGCCCGGCGGCCAAGGCCGCGTCCGGTCCGTCTCGCCCGCCGTGGCCGGTCCGTGCACTACGCGGGTTGTGGATGGGTATGGCGCACGCGGTGGGTGGCGCCACCCGTGCAGCCGGGCCGCGGACGGCGCAGGACCCGTCCGACGGGGGCGCACAGCAGGCAACGCAGCAGGGAGGACAGGAACTGGAACCGGACCACCGGCGCGACGGCGTCGGCTTCGCGCTGCTCGCGGTCGCGGTGATCGTCGCCGCACGCGAGTGGTGGGGCATCGACGGACCGTTCGGCGACGGCGTGCACGCGGTGGTCGCCGGCACCTTCGGCATCGCGGGCGTAGCGCTGCCCGTGCTGCTCGTCTGGCTCGCCTTCCGCGTCATGCGCCACCCGGAGCGTGCCCAGCAGAACGGCCGGGTCGCGATCGGGCTCAGCTTCCTGGTGGTCGCCACGTGCTCTCTCGTGCACATCAGCGCGGGCCTGCCCTCACCGACGGCGGGCTTCGCCCCGGTGCAGGACGCCGGCGGCATCATCGGGTTCCTCTTCGCGACGCCGGTGGTCACCGGCCTGACGCAGTGGTTCGCGATCCCGCTGTACGTCCTTGCCGGTTTCTTCGGCGTCCTCATCGTGACGGCGACGCCGGTGCACCGGATCCCCGCGCGCCTGCGCGGCATGTACGACCGGCTGACCGGCAACCACCGCGAGGATGCCGCCACCGATGAGGACGGGCTCGCACTCGCCGACGGCGTCTCGCCGCATGACGGCACCGCCGGGACCACGAAGCGCCGCAAGCGCCGCACCAAGGAGGAGATCGCCGCCGAGAAGGAGCGCCTCGCCGGGTTCGTGGGCGACGAGGCCTTCGAGAAGGCCGCCGAGGTGGAGGCCGCTGAGCGCGCAGCGGAACGCGCGGCGAAGGCCGGCAGGCTCACGACACAGCGCATCCCGACCAGCGAGTCCGCGGGCAAGGTCACCGGTGCCCCGGCCATCGGGCCCGGTGTGCTCGGTTCCGACGGCGAGCGGGCGGCGGCGGGCGCCAAGGCCGCCCCCAAGCCGGACGGGCCAAGGCCGCCGCAGGCGGGCGAGCCGATGCCGCGGGGCGTGCAGCCCATGCTGGAGGGCGACACGGTCTACCTGCTGCCCGACGAGGACCTCCTGGTCGCGGGAGCGCCCCACAAGGCACGGTCGGCGGCGAACGACCGCGTGGTCGAGTCGCTGACGGGCGTGTTCGAGCAGTTCGGCGTGGACGCCAAGGTCACGGGCTTCAGCCGCGGGCCGACGGTCACGCGGTACGAGGTCGAGGTGGGGGCCAAGACCAAGGTCGAACGCATCACGTCGCTCTCCAACAACATCGCGTACGCGGTGGCGAGCGCGGACGTGCGCATCCTGTCGCCGATCCCTGGCAAGTCCGCCATCGGCATCGAGATCCCGAACACGGACCGCGAGACCGTGGTGCTGGGCGACGTGCTGCGCTCGGGCGCCGCGCGGCGCACGGAGCACCCCATGGTGATGGGCGTGGGCAAGGACGTCGAGGGCGGCTACGTCGTGGCGAACCTCGCGAAGATGCCGCACATCCTCGTGGCCGGTGCCACCGGCGCGGGCAAGTCGAGCTTCATCAACTCGATGATCACGTCGATCCTGATGCGGTCGACGCCCGAGCAGGTGCGCCTCATCCTGGTGGACCCCAAGCGCGTCGAGCTGACCGTCTACGAGGGCATCCCGCACCTCATCACGCCCATCATCACCAGCCCCAAGAAGGCCGCGGAGGCCCTCGACTGGGTGGTGCGCGAGATGGACGCCCGCTACGACGACCTCGCGATGTTCGGCTACAAGCACATCGACGACTTCAACACGGCGGTACGGGCCGGCAAGGTCAAGCCGCTGCCGGGCTCGGAGCGCAAGATCGCGCCGTACCCGTACCTGCTGGTCGTGGTCGACGAGCTCGCCGACTTGATGATGGTCGCCCCGCGTGACGTCGAGGCCTCGATCCAGCGCATCACGCAGCTGGCCCGCGCGGCAGGCATCCACCTCGTGCTGGCGACGCAGCGCCCGTCCGTCGACGTCGTCACCGGGCTCATCAAGGCGAACGTGCCGTCGCGGCTCGCGTTCGCGACGTCGTCGGTCACCGACTCCCGAGTCGTGCTCGACCAGCCGGGCGCCGAGAAGCTCATCGGTCAGGGTGACGCGCTGTTCCTGCCCATGGGCGCGGCCAAGCCGATGCGCGTCCAGGGCGCCTGGGTCACCGAGTCCGAGGTCCACCAGGTCGTCGAGCACGTGAAGAGCCAGCTCAAGCCCGTGTACCGCGAGGACGTCGCAGCGCCCACCGCGGCGAAGAAGCAGGTCGACGACGACATAGGCGACGACCTCGACCTGCTGCTGCAGGCCACGGAGCTCGTGGTCACCACGCAGTTCGGCTCGACCTCGATGCTGCAGCGCAAGCTCCGCGTGGGCTTCGCCAAGGCGGGGCGGCTCATGGACCTCCTGGAGTCCCGCGAGATCGTCGGACCCTCGGAAGGCTCCAAGGCGCGCGACGTGCTGGTCGCCGCGGACGACCTGCCCTCGGCGCTCGCCCTCATCCGTGGCGAGCCGCAGCCGCAGGTCTTCGACCAGTCGGCCGCGGGGGACGGCGGCGCGGACGACGGGTCCTCGGCATCATCGGACCAGTACGCCGACGGCACCGACGGCCACATGCCGCCGGTCGCCACCGACTACCACGACGACGCCGAGGCGCTCCGCTAGCGGGTGCGCGGGACCACGCGCGGCGGTTCGCCCGTTGAGGTGCTCGGCCTGTCCTGCTCCTTCGCGCCGTCCCCGGCCGCCTCCTGCGCGATCAGGAGGCGCTCCTGGAGCTCGGCGGTCGTGAGCGCGGCGCCGTCCGGCCGTGCGAGGGCGTCGCGTGTGCTCCGCAGGCGGTGGCCCGCCGTGCGGTCGACAGTGGTCGCCGCCCAGCGGACACCGGTGACCCGGGTGCTCCCCTCCGGGGCCTGCACGATGTCCGCCACCATCAGGAGGCCGACGGCGGAGGCCGGCACGCAGCAGTCCGCCCCCTGGTTGGACAGGAGGTTGCCCAGGCCGTAGGCCACCCACATCCCGTCGCCTCCCGGGCCGCCTCCCAGACGTTCGACAGGCTGCGGGACGTGGGCGTGGTGACCGATCACGAGGTCGATCTGCCCTGAGCGAGCCAGGGCCTGCGTCGCCTCCCGCTGGTGTTCCGTGGGCTTGGTGACGTACTCGACGCCGTCGTGCAGGCTGGCGACCACGAGGTCAGCTCCGGCGGCCCGCGCCGCCTTGGCCTGCCGGGCGATCCGTGCGGGGTCGATGATGTCCACCGACCAGGTCCCGCGGGGCGGCTGGAGCCCGTTCAGCCCGTACGTCGCGGAGAGGTGGGCGACGGTGACGGTCCGGCCGTCGCGGTGCAGCTCGTAGAACTGGGCAGCGCGTGACTCCTGCTCGTCGCGCGCCGTCCCGACGTGGCCCATCCCGGCCTGGTCGAACGCGTCGAGGGTCGCCGCGAGGGCGTCGTACCCGCCGTCGGCCGCGTGGTTGGACGCCGTCGAACAACCGTCCCAGCCCTGCTCGCCCAGGTCGCGGACGATCTCGGCGGGCGCGCGGAACACCGGATAGCCCGACGGCGCCACGCCTGGGGGCGCGACCGGCACCTCCAGGTGGCACAGGGCCAGGTCGGCGCCGGCGACCCAGGGGTCGATGCCCGACAGCAGCGGCGAGTAGTCGATGCCATCCGCTCCGGTCGCGGACTCGTTGACCGCTTCGTGGGTCAGGACGTCGCCCGCGGCGAGCAGGGTGAGCTCGATGTCCTGCGGTGGCGGCGGTGGCGGCGGCGTGGCCGAGGGGGACGGAGTGGTGCTCGCACTGCCGGAGGGACCCGCGACCGGGTCGGTAGCAGGGGTGCAGCCGGCGGCGGTGGCGACGAGCGCGGTACACAGCGCCGCGTGGGCCAGGAACCGCGGGGCACTGACGGTGATCACCTGCGGATGCTATGGCAGGCCGACCGTCGCAGCGAGCGTGACGCGCGCCGGGCGGTCAGGCCGCGGGTGAACCGCCGTTAGGCTTGAGCAATGGTCAACGACGCTCCGTCGCCCTGGAATATTGCGAACGTCGTCACGATGATTCGCATCGCCATGGTCCCGTTCTTCGCCTGGGCACTACTCGTCGAAGGCGGGGACGACACCACGTGGCGGCTCGTGGCCACGGCGATCTTCGTGGTCGCCGCCGTCTCCGACAAGGTGGACGGCTACCTCGCCCGGTCGCGCGGGCTGATCACCGACCTGGGCAAGCTGCTCGACCCGATAGCGGACAAGCTGCTCGTGGGCGCCGCCCTGATCCTGCTCTGGATCCCCCTGGACGAGGTGCCCTGGTGGATCCCGGTGATCATCCTGGTGCGCGAGCTCGGCATCACGTTCATGCGTATGGGCATGCTCAAGTACGAGGTGATGCCGGCGTCGCGCGGCGGCAAGCTCAAGACGGTGCTGCAGGCCGTGGCGATCTCGATGTTCCTGCTGCCGCGTGAGGGCTTCGAGTGGTTCACGGTGATCGCCTGGGTCGTGCTGATGGCGGCGTTCGTCGTGACCGTCGTGACGGGCGTCGAGTACGTGTACCAGGGCTGGAAGATCCGCCGCGACGCGCGGGCCAGGACGCAGATCGTATGACCGCGCCCCGTTTGCTGGCGGAGGCAGCCGCACGGGGCTGGACCATCGGCGTGGCGGAGTCGCTGACCGGCGGTCTGGTCACGGCGGCGCTCGTCGCCGTACCCGGCGCGTCGAGGGTGCTGCGCGGCGGCATCGTCGCGTATGCGACCGACCTGAAGACCGGGCTGCTCGGTGTGGACGCCGACCTGCTCGCCGAGCGGGGTGCCGTGGACGAGGCGGTGGCTGCCCAGATGGCGGCCGGGATACGCACCGCCACGGGTGCCGATGTGGGGCTGGCCACGACCGGGGTCGCTGGACCAGATCCACAGGATGGTCAAGGGCCGGGTGTGGTTTTCGTCGCGGTCAGCACTCCGGTAGCGTCGGAGGTGCAGCGGCTTG
The DNA here is from genome assembly GCF_040639635.1 of Promicromonospora sp. NPDC023805. Lineage (NCBI taxonomy): Bacteria > Bacillati > Actinomycetota > Actinomycetes > Micrococcales > Promicromonosporaceae > Promicromonospora > Promicromonospora sp. NPDC023805. The sequence continues at coordinate 104,974 of NZ_JBFAAH010000020.1, forward strand.
ACCTCGACGGGGACCGGTCAAAGGTGATCGCTGACTCCGTGCGAGGTGTGCTCGATATGGCGTTGCTCCTCGTCAGCGAGACCTCGGGTGAAAAATTCAACACACCCCACGAAGTTTCCTGAAGTTACAGACATGTGAAGTTTCTTGGTTTAATCTTGCACAGGGCTTGACGCAGGTGGACCTTGGGAACAAGGCTCATATCCACGGCGTTAGTCCCGGTGTGATCATGAACAGGCCGACCACCCGGAGCGGGCGCAAGAACTCTTCGAGCGCGGGGTACGGTAGAACGAACTCCACGCACGGAGCACGCACCACACGCAAGGCACGTCCGGTCCAGGCAGGGCAGGGCGTGAGTTCAGGGACAGGCACTGAGAGGGGGCGCGAGATGGTCGTACTACGGCGAGAAATCGGAGACGTGCTGCGTGACACGCGGCAGCGTCAGGGGCGCACCCTGCGCGAGGTTTCGTCGGCGGCGCGAGTGTCGCTGGGTTACCTCAGCGAGGTGGAGCGCGGTCAGAAGGAGGCGTCGTCCGAGCTTCTTGGCTCCATCTGCGAGGCGCTCGACGTGCCGCTGTCCTTGGTCCTGCGTGAGGTGAGCGACCGCGTAGCGGTGGCCGAAGGATTCCAGATCCCGGACACGATCCCGGCGGACTTCGTCGCAGGGCTGCTCGCCAGGGGAGGCGACCGGACCGCAGCGCGGCGAGAGGTCGCGCAGTCGGACCTGGCACCTGTCGGCTGACCGGCCGTCATCAGCACGAGGTAAAACTTCAGCGAGACAGAACTGAGGCTGGGCGCAGATCAGCGCCCAGCCTCAGTTCTGTCTCGCTGTCTCTGTGCCACTGTCTCTGTGCCGCTGTAGTTCTACCCCGCTACGGCCTGTCTCGCGTCGGGGGCCTGGCAGGTGGGGCACCAGAACACGGGGCGTTCGTAGGGCTTCTCGTTCGCCGAGCCGACGCTGATCGGGGTGCCGCACCGGTGGCACGGCCGGCCCGCCCGGCCGTGCGCATGTATCTCGACAGCGCCCAGGCCCCGGGCCCGGCCCACCGCGACGCTGCGTTCCATGAGCCTGCGAGCAGTGCGGAGGAGGTCGTCGCGCTCCTCCTCGGTCAGCGCCCCGGTCGTCGTCCACGGGAACAGGCGCCGCGCGAACAGCGACTCCGCCATCCAGATGGTGCCGATGCCCGCGACCGTGCGCTGGTCCAGCAGGGCGGCACACAGCGGCCGCTCGGGCTCGCGGACGAGTCGCGCCGCGGCGTCGGGCAGCCCGGTGGTGGGAAAGTCGGCGCCGAGCACGTCCGGCCCCAGCCCGTTGAGGATCCGCTGCTCGTCGTGGGTGCGCAGCAGGTCGAGCATCCCGAGGTGCCATCCGGTGGCGGTCCAGGCTTCCGTCGCGAGCACCGCACGGATGGCGGGGTTACGCGCTGACGCGTCGCGCGAGCCCGTGCGGTGGATCCTCCAGTACCCGTCCATGCGCAGATGCGTGTGGAGGGTGCGCCCGTCGTCGAAACGCGTGAGCAGGTGCTTGCCGTATGCGCGGGTCTCCAGCGCGACGGCGCCCGTCAGGTCTGCCCCTCCGGCGCTCGGCCAGCGCAGCTCCGCGCGGACGAGCGGCAGTCCGCGGAGCCCGACCGTGAGGCGCTCGGCCGTGAGGCGCAGTACATCGCCTTCTGGCACGTATGCTCCCCTCGTCGTGGGGCTTCAGCGTAGTGTGCGCCTGGGCCGAGATACGTCGCGCAACCGGCATATCACCCACCCGACACGGTCTGGTCCGGCTTGCGCTCGGACGGCCGTCCGAGCCGTATCAGGGATCGCCCGCAGAAAGATCAGGGCGCAATCAGGGTAGATCTGGTGGCTTCCGCGCGTTCGGTCCACGATCCTTGACACATGAACGTTGTTGCCGATGACCTGGCGAGACACGCGGACGTGCCCGCCTTCTCAGTAGTCCCCCGCAGTGCGCGGACAGCGAGCTGGTTCGGCGGGATCGCTGCGCTGACGATAGTCGCCGCGCACTTCATCGGGGCGGCCGTCGACCCGGTGCTCGATCCGATCAGCTGGTACGCCTTCACGCCCGGTGGCGGTGAGCTCATCCTGGCGGGCGGCGTGACGCTCGCCGTGCTCGGGCTGATCCTCACGGCCCGGATGTACCGCTCCGGACTGGCGGTCGGTCCGGTTCCCGCGGCCGCGATGATCGTCTTCGCCATCTCGATGGTGCTCGTCGGCGCGTTCCCCACCGACCCGCCGGGTACTCCGGGGACGTTTTCCGCGACGATCCACCGGTGGAGCGCGGCAACGGCGTTCTGCGTGCTCCCGGCCGTCGGCCTGAGCCTGGAGCGTTCGATCCGCCGACCGCGGACCGCGCTGCCACGAGGGCTGCGGACGTTCGCGTGGGTCCTGGGCGTCCTGGTCGCGGTCTTTCTCGTGGTGCACCTGTCGCTGGTCTCCGTCGGCTCCGGGATCGTGGCGTTCGGCCTCATCGAGCGGGTGGGGTTCGCCGTCATGATCGGCTACCTGATCCTGCTCGCCGTCACCATCGATGCCGAGGCACCGAAGCACGAGACGGCCGAGGTGGCCGAACCCGCCCTCCTGCTCAGCGGATCGAGATCCGCAGACCTCGCGGCGTGACCGCGAATCCGGCCTCGACGAGCGCACGCGCCACCGGATGATGCCGGGCGGCCTCCAGCGCCGGTATGCCGTCGACCCGCTGGACCACGAGGCGGCCCAGGCGACCCTCGCGAACCGTACGGGCCAGCGCGTCTGCGGCGACCGCGAGCCGTGCGGGGCTCTGGCTGAACGACAGCACGGTCCGGCCACCCCGCTCCACGAAGAGTGTGAGGTCGCCGTGGGTGAGCACCACCACCGCCCCGGCCTTCCGGCCGGGCCGGTGCGCCGTGACGGGCCTGTTCCCCGGACTTCCGTCCGACGCCGCACCGCCGTCCGGCACAGGGCCGACGACGAGCCCGGCCCCGCCACCGGACTCGGCGCCGGCCGCGCCGCCCGACGGGCCGGCTGTCGTGCCGTCCTGAGCCGCTGGACTTCCGGGCCCGGTTGGACCGGTGGGCCCGTGCGGCCCCGCAGGCCAGGCGAGCGCAGCCCCGTACGGGTTGGCGGGGTCCATCGCGGCGAGCACCACCGCGCCGCTCGTGCTGCTCGCGCCCGTGCCGGTCGCCATGGCTGCCGTCCGCTCGGCGACCTCCAGCTCGGCCTCGATGATCCGGGTGCGGTCCTGCGCGTCGACCCGCAGGCGATCGACCGCGCCCGGCAGCGCGAACTGGGAACCGCCCAGGTGTTCGACGAAGTACCCGCGGCGCACCGCTGCGCGTTCCTCCAGCCCGGACAGCACGCGATACACGTCGCGGTAGCCCGCCCCGACGCCCTCGGCTGCCGCACCGGACCGCGTGAGCACGCCGTGCCGTTCGAGCAGCACTTGCGTCAGCGCGTGTGCCCGCACGGTCGGGTCGGCCTCCCGCATCGGAAGGGCCGCCCAGCGGCCACCGCCTCCTGGCACCGACGTGCTCGCCCGGAGGGCCGACGCAGGCCGCCCGGGTGACACCGCGAACCGTGAGCGCCGCACCGGCCGGGCGCGCGCGACCGTCCGCGGCGCTCGGTGGGCACCGGCGCCGCTGACCCGCTCCCGAAGGGCGCCCAGCCCGTCGTTCGTGACCTGTCCGGCCCAGACCAGGTCCCACAGCACCTCGAGCACCGCGTCCGGCTCGGCGCCGGTGAGCTCGGCGACGCGGGGCAGGAAGAAGCCGCCGGAACCGGTCAGCAGGTCCAGCACCGCACGGTGCAGCTCGGAGTCCAGCAGGCTCTCCTCCTCGACCGGTTCGAGCGCGGCGAGGGTGAGCGGGGCGCCGTCGGCCAGATGGAGCGAGATCAGGCCGTCCCCGCCGCCCGAGCCGGGCAGGCGGGAGTGCCCGGCCCACAGGACCTCGCCCGCGACCGTCAGCTCGTCGAGGAGGGCGGGGGAGTAGTCGGTCACGCGCGCGGGCAGCACCAGGGTCTCCAGGGCCGACGCCGGGACGGCGGCACCCGCGAGCTGCTCGATCGCCTGCACCAGCCCGTCCGCACCCCGCAACAGGCCCGTGGAGACGTTCTGCCAGCGGGGCAGGAAGGCGCCGAGGGCCTCCTGCTCCACGGGCTCCACCTCGGCCCGCAGCACCGCGAGCGAACGCCGCCGCAGCAGGCGCAGCACCCCGGGGTCGCACCACTCGTCGCCCGTGCCGCCCAGCGAACCGGGGCGCAGGCTGCCGCGGGCGAGCACGCCGTTGCCCTCCAGCCGGGCAAGCCCGTGCACGACTACCGCGATGCCGAGCCCGAACCGCTGAGCCACCGCGCCGGCGCCGAAGGGCCCGTGCGTGCGGGCGTGACGGCGCAGGAGATCACCGAGCGGGTCGGGCACGAGCTCGGTGAACGTCTCCGGGATACCCACCGGCAGCGCCACGCCGAGCGCATCCCGCAGCCGGCCCGCGTCCTCCGCGACCGCCCACTGCTCCATGCCGGCGAACCGGATGCGGATCACGCGGCGGGTGGCCTCGAGCTCGTCGAGCCAGTGCTCCACCGCGTGCCGTGCCTCCTCGCGGGTGCGGGCCTCCAGCGCGTCGAGCGGATGCGGACCGGTGCGACGGAGCAGGTCCCACAGCCCCTCGGCGTCGCGGGCCTGGCGGTCGGGTGCGAGCCCGGCCAGCTCGGCCTCCGTGCGCTCGACGGCGCCCGGGTCCAGGAGGTCGGACAGGTCCGCGGAACCCTGCTCACCGAGCAGTTCGGCGAGCAGCTCCGGGTCGAGCGACAGGGCGGCCGCGCGCCGCTCGGCCAGCGGCGCGTCGCCGTCGTACAGGAACTGGGCGGTGTAGCCGAACAGGAGCGACTGGGCGAAGGGCGAGGGAGTCGGCGTCGTGACCTCTACGACCCGCACGCCGCCGGCCGCGATCTCGCGCATGAGATCGGCCAGGGCGGCGACGTCGAAGTCGTCCTGGAGGCACTCGCGGGCGGCTTCCAGCACTATCGGGAAGTCGGGGAACTGGCTGGCCACCTCGAGCAGCTGGGCGGACCGCTGGCGCTGCTGCCACAGCGGCTGCCGCTTGTCGGGCCGCCGCCGGGGGAGCAGCAGTGCGCGCGCCGCGGCCTCGCGGAACCGGGCCGCGAACATCACCGACGAGCCCAGCTCGTCGCGGACGGCACCCAGGACCTCGTCCGGGTCCAGGAGCAGGTCCTCGAGCGTGACCCGGCCGGGTATGTGCTCAGGCCGCGCGTCGGTCTCGCCGTCCTCCGGAACGGCGGCGCCGACGTCCCACGGGTCGCCGTCCCAGCCGCCGCCGGAGTCGGGCAGCCGCAGCACTATCCCGTCGTCGGAGTGCATAGCGGCGACGTCGAGACCGAACCGTGCCCGCAGGCGGGCGGAGATCACGAGGGCCCACGGTGCGTGGACCCGTGCGCCCAGCGGCGAGTGGATCACGACGCGCCAGTCGCCGAGCTCGTCGCGGAAGCGCTCCACGACCACGGTCCGGTCGTCGGGCACCCGTCCGGTGCCCTGCCGCTGCTCGATGAGATAGGCGGCGAGGTTGTCGGCCGCCCAGGCGTCGAGCCCACCGTCGCGCAGGTGCTTGCGCCCGGCCTCGGGGTCGGCGGCCAGGGCGGCGTCGGCCTCGCGGACGAATGCGCCGACGGCACGCCCGAGCTCGGCGGGGCGGCCCTGGGCGTCGCCCCGCCAGAACGGCAGACGTCCGGGGAGGCCGGGCGCCGGGGTGACCAGCACCCGGTCGGTGGTGATCTCCTGGATGCGCCAGGTGCTCGACCCGAGCGTGAACGTGTCGCCGACCCGGGACTCGTAGACCATCTCCTCGTCCAGCTCGCCGACCCGCTTACCGCCGCGCATGCGTGCGCCGCCGCCGGTCACCGCGTCGGTGAGGGCGTCACCAGGGGCTCCGCCGTCCGGTGCATCGGTGGCGAGGAAGACGCCGAAGGCGCCCTTGTCCGGGATGGTGCCACCGCTCGTGGCGGCAAGACGCAGGGCTCCGGGCCGGCCTCGCAGCATGCCTGTGGCGCGGTCCCAGGTGATGCGGGCGCGCAGCTCCGCGAAGTCCTCGCTGGGATAGCGGCCGGCGAGCATGTCGAGCACTGCCCGCCAGGTGGCGTCGCCGAGGTGCGTGAACGGCGCGGAGCGGCGGACGAGGGCGAGCAGGTCCTCCTCGGCCCAGTCGTCGACCGCCAGGGCCGCCACCACCTGCTGAGCCAGGACGTCGAGGGGGTTGGCCGGGACGTGCATGTGCTCGATCTCGCCGGCGCGCATGCGCTGCGCGATGACGGTGGCCGGCACGAGGTCGCCACGGAACAGCGGGAAGACCACACCCTTGGACACCGCACCCACCTGGTGGCCGGCACGGCCGATGCGCTGCAGCCCGCTCGCCACGGACGGCGGTGCTCCGACCTGGACCACCAGGTCCACCGCTCCCATGTCGATGCCGAGCTCCAGGGACGACGTGGCGACCACGGCGGGCAGCCGGCCCTCCTTGAGCTCGTTCTCGGTGCGTGTGCGCTCCGCACGGCTCATCGACCCGTGGTGCGCGCGCGCCAGGATCATCTCGTCCTGACCGGTAGCGACTCCGGTCATGTCCCGGCCGGGTACTGCCTCTGGCATGCCGCGCTGTCCGGGCACGGGGCGGGGGAAGCCGGCGCTCGTGCCCGACTGGCCCGGTACGAGCGCGGCCCAGGTGCTTGCCGGGTCGGCGACCTCGAGCCCCTGGCGCTGCGCCCATACCTCGTTCATCCGGGCGGTCAGCCGCTCGGCGCCCCGCCGGTTGTTGGTGAAGACGATGGTCGAGGTGTGGTCGGCGACGAGGTCGACCACGCGCTCCTCGACGTGCGGCCAGACCGAGGCCCTGCGCAGCGGCCGCGTGGCCTCGCCCGAGAGGTCTATCTCGTCGTCACCTGACGCCGCGCCGTCGGACGGACCGGTGGCGGGCGCGCTGTCAAGGTCCGCGAGGTCGGGAACGGGCACGACCACGTCGATGGCCCACTCCTTGTGCGACGGCGGCTGCACGATCGCGACCTCGCGGGCCGAGCTGTCGGCCCGTCCGCCGCCGAGGAACCGGGAGACGACGTCCACCGGGCGCACCGTCGCGGACAGCCCGATGCGCTGCGCGGGCTGGTCGAGGAGGGCGTCGAGGCGCTCCAGGCTGAGAGCGAGGTGCGCGCCGCGCTTGGTGCCCGCGACGGCATGGATCTCGTCGAGCACCACCGTCTCCACACCGGCGAGCCCGGCACGGGCGGCCGAGGTGAGGATGAGGAAGAGCGACTCCGGCGTCGTGACGAGGATGTCCGGGGGCCGGGTGGCGAACGAGCGCCGCTCGTTGGCCGGTGTGTCGCCGGTGCGCATGCCGACCGTGACGTCCGGGACCACCACGCCGTCCCGTGCCGCGGCCTGCCGGATGCCGGTGAGCGGGGAGCGCAGGTTGCGCTGCACGTCTGCGGCGAGGGCCTTGAGCGGCGACACGTACAGCACGCGGCAGCGACGGGTCCGGTCCTCGGGCGGGGGAGCGGACATGATCCGGTCGATCGACCAGAGGAATGCCGCGAGCGTCTTGCCCGACCCGGTCGGCGCCACCACGAGCGCGTGCTGATCGCGAGCGATGGCGTCCCACGCGCCCGCCTGGGCGGCTGTGGGCTGCGCGAAAGCCCCGGTGAACCATGCGCGGGTTGCGGGTCCGAACCGGGAGAGCGGGTCGTCGGGTGTTGCCATGGACCCCATTCTGTCCCTGACCACTGACACCGGCCCGGAGTGCACCGGCCGCCCAGGGGGAGACGTAGGGTTGACGGGTGCGCGAACGGGATTTCTGGCAGCTGATCGACGAGGTGTTCGGTCCGGGCTACGGGCGCGCCCTCGCGCGCGAGCAGGTGCTGCCCGCGCTCGACGGCCGGACCCCGGCCGTCGCGCTGGAGGACGGCGACGAACCGCGTGACGTGTGGCACGCGCTGTGCGACGCGCTGGACGTGCCCGACACCGACCGGTGGGGCAGGGACGAGCACCGGCAGGCACCGCCGCCCCGCCGCTGAGGCGGGACGGTAGTTCCAGGAGTCGCGGCCCAGGAGCCAACGCACCGACAAGATGTCCTGCGACACACTGATGTGTCCTGCCTTGCCTCGAACACGCGTTCGGCTAGACTTCGACCACAGGCACGGATTTCGGAACGTCGTCCACAGGCGGCGGCCGGAGAAGGCGTCCGTGTCAGTGGCTCCGCGTACGGTCGGCAACGACGTACAGAGCCATCCATGCCGGCGCACAGAGCGCCCCTGAACCGAAGGTGTTGCACATGCCCGCACCAGCAGATCGCGACAAGGCCCTCGAAGCGGCCCTCGCCCAGATCGACCGCAGCTTTGGCAAGGGCTCGGTCATGCGCCTCGGCGACGAGATCCGCGCACCCATCGAGGTGATCCCGACCGGTTCGATCGCCCTCGACGTGGCCCTCGGTATAGGTGGCCTGCCCCGTGGCCGTGTCGTCGAGGTGTACGGTCCTGAGTCATCGGGTAAGACGACCATCGCGCTGCACGCGGTGGCCAGCGCGCAGCGCCAGGGCGGCATCGCGGCCTTCATCGACGCCGAGCACGCGCTCGACCCGGACTACGCCAAGAAGCTCGGTGTCGACACCGACGCCCTCCTGGTCTCGCAGCCGGACACCGGCGAGCAGGCGCTCGAGATCACCGACATGCTGATCCGCTCCGGCGCGCTCGACATCATCGTCATCGACTCCGTCGCCGCGCTGACGCCCAAGGCCGAGATCGAGGGCGAGATGGGCGACAGCCACGTGGGTCTGCAGGCTCGCCTCATGTCGCAGGCCCTGCGCAAGATCACGGGTGCCCTCAGCAATTCCGGCACCACCGCGATCTTCATCAACCAGCTGCGCGAGAAGATCGGTGTGTTCTTCGGCTCGCCCGAGACCACCACCGGTGGCAAGGCGCTGAAGTTCTACGCGTCGATCCGCCTCGACATCCGGCGTATCGAGACCCTCAAGGAGGGTACGGACGCGGTCGGTAACCGCACCCGGGTGAAGGTCGTCAAGAACAAGATGGCGCCGCCGTTCAAGCAGGCCGAGTTCGACATCCTTTACGGCCACGGCATCTCCCGCGAGGGCGGCCTGATCGACATGGGCGTGGAGCACGGCTTCGTGCGCAAGTCGGGCTCGTGGTTCACCTACGAGGGTGACCAGCTCGGCCAGGGCAAGGAGAACGCGCGAGCGTTCCTGCGGGACAACCCCGACCTCGCGAACGACATCGAGAAGCGCGTCAAGGAGAAGCTGGGCGTCGGCCCGAAGGTCGACGCGCCGGCGGTCGAGAGCGCGGGCACCACCGCGGTGGCTTCCGCCACCGAGACCGCACCGGCTGCGGGTACCGTCGCCGCGGCGAGCTCGTCCTCACGGACGACCACCACGGCGAAGGCCACCAAGGCGACCACCGCACGTTCGAAGGCCACCAAGCCGGTGGTGTCGAAGACCGCCGAGAAGGCGGAAGTGGCCGCCGAGAAGGCGCCGTTCTGACGTGCAGTACGGTGATCCAGCGGATGGTCCCGGCGTGGGGAAGCGTCGGGGCCGTCCGGCCGCTCGGGAAGGTGGCTGGACGAGCAGCCGTGGAGGGCGCAACAGCGCCGACCGAGCACCCCGCAAGACCGTCGCGGAACGCCTGGAGTCCGGCGAGATCAGCCGGGACGAGGCCGTCGAGAAGGCTCGCGAGACAGTCCTGAAGACCCTGACCGCGGCGCAGAAGTCCCGGCGTGAGCTTGAGCAGTCCCTGGCCCGCAAGGGTTACCCGGAGGACATCGTCGTGCAGGTGCTCGACAGGTTCGACGAGGTGGGCCTGGTGGACGACGCGACCTACGCGGAGACCATCGTCCGCACCCGCCACGCCGAGCGGGGCCTCGCACGGCGCGGCATCGCCGCGGAGCTGCGCAGGCGCGGCATCGACGAGGACACGGCCACCGAGGCCCTGGACCAGCTCGACCCCGACGACGAGCGGGTGGCCGGCGCCAAGCTGGCCACCAAGCTGATCACCCGCACACGAAGCCTGGACCGCGAGGTGCGGGTCCGTCGCGCCGTCGGCTCGCTGGCCCGCAAGGGCTACGCGCCCGGGCTGGCCTTCGAGCTGGTCCGGGAGGCGCTCGCCGCAGAGGGCGAGGACACGGACGACCTCGGCTACGCCGAGGACTGAGCGCTCCGACGGCACCGGGGCAAGCAAGAAGGTCGGTAAGAGGTCAGGTGGTCGGCAGCCCGAGCGGGGCGCCCCCCACACCCAAAAACCACCAAAAGAAAAAAAACAAAACACACCGGACGCGGGGGGCCCCGCCCCGCGCGCCCCC